>CALXLE010000020.1 GCA_944389115.1 uncultured Spirochaetaceae bacterium | reverse complement strand
TGGAGCAGACCGTTCCACTGATTATCAACGGTGATATCAGGAACTGGCGATACGACCATGCAAAAGGAATCCTTGTGAGACATAAGTGATTTCATACTCAACTGATACAGAAAAAAGGCCCACCCCTATTTTTGATAGAGGTGGGTCTGTTGTTCTGAAAGCGGGCCTCAATGCCTTAACTTAATGACATTGGCTTCACGGCTGCCCCTTTTTTATCAATGCCTGAATAGTCTAACGCGCTCTGAACGAGACATCAGCATCTCTTCTTCCCGCGATTCTTTTCAGATCATCGGGATTCTTTATCCTCCCGATCCGCGTATAGCTGCTGTCTGTATCGGATGAGTCATAGAAAACGATAAGGCATGATGCACCGAATAGCATTATATCTCCGGCTGCTATGCTTCCTACTGCCTCGCTCTTCACAGGGAGCTTTTTCGATAGATAACGGCATTTCCCATTGCCGTTCTCATCTTCCATCTCGAATGATAGTGGAAGAAGCGCCATGAATGCACGGCCTGATTCGTTGTCCAGAATCTCCGCATCATATGGCTTCCCGTTGATTGTCACCACTATGTCCATCGTTTACTCCAGGAAGTCCTCTCTTTCAGGTGTGAAGATGTCGAGAAGCTCTCCCTTCTCAAGACATACAAGCCCATGCATGGCGTTGGATGGTATGTATACCGAGTCGCCAGCTGATAGCGTGGTTGAATCGCCTTCGAGCGTGAACTCGAACTTGCCTGAAAGAATTACCGCAATCTGTGTATGGGGATGCTTGTGTGGAGTTCCGACACCACCTTCATCAAAATAGAGGTGGCATGCCATCAGATCCTTGTCGTGTGCCAGGATCTTCCTTCTGTTCTTCGGCCCTAGTACTTTCGCATCGATATCCCTGTCAAAGAAAAACCTTTCCATATCATCTCCTCAGGATTGAATCCCAGCACCTGTATGTATTGGCGATGGCTTCATCCTTGTCTATTGTCTTGAGTTCCCCATGCTCCAGCAGCTTCTTCCCCTTGCAGAATACCGTATCGATATTCTTTCTGTCCGCAGCGAAGACAACTGCTGACAGCGGATCATTGAGCGGGGTCATATTCACATCGTCTGTGTTTATCAGGACGATATCCGCATCCTTGCCTTCCTCTATCGTTCCTATCCTGCTATCAAGTCCGAGGGCTCTGGCTCCGTTTATGGTTGCCATGCTGAGGATGTCATAGGGGCGTGCTGCCGATGGTGTCATATTCGACACGATTGAGAGCATCGCGGCAAGATTGATCTCCTTCATCATCGAGAGATTGTTGTTGGAGGAGGCTCCATCTGTTCCAAGTGAGACATTCAGGCCCAACTCCCTGTATTTCCTTACCGGGGCGATGCCAGATGCCAGCTTCATATTCGATGCCGGGTTGTGGACTATCGAGATACGTCCATGGCCGGCAAGCATCTCTGCCTCGCTGTCGCTGAGATGAACGCAGTGGGCAAGATAGCATGGCACGGAGAAAACGCCAAGACTGTCGAGATACTCGGCGGGTCTCATTCCATTGTTCTTCAGGGAGTCATTCACCTCTGTCATTGTCTCTGACAGGTGCGTGCTAAGAAAATGCCCATGTTCTTCCGTCCATTCAACGGCAAGCCTGTATGTATCGGCCGTGCATGTGTATATAGCATGCGGTGCAGCATCGAGGCGGATCATATCAGAGCCATCCATCGCCTCCTCAATCCTTGGCACGAATTCCCTGAAGCGTCTCTTCGTCTCCTCTCCATCGCCAAAAAGCGTAAGACCAAGGACAGCTCTTGCCCCTGTCTCCCTTACAGCTCTTGCTGTATTCCATGACTGGAAGTACATATCGGCGAAGGTCGTGCATCCCGACTGGATCATCTCTGCAATGGCGAGTTTCGATCCCCAGTAGATATCCTCATCCTGAAGCTTATCCTCGATGGGGAATATCTCTGAAAGCCAGCTCATCAGCTCCTCGCAGGTGTCCTTGTAGTTTCTCATGAGAACCATAGGACTGTGCGTGTGTGCATTCACGAAAGAGGGGAGTGCTATCATTCTGGATCCATCGATTACCTCATCCGCATCGCCATTTATCGTTCCGATAGCCGCAATCCTGCCATTCTCTATGAGGATATCCCCACGTAAATGGAGATCGCGTTCCGTCATAGGGATTATCTCTGCATTCCTGATCAAAGTAGACATGCTTTGATTGTAATCCTATAGACGAAAAAAGGACAGGAGTATGTCCTGTCCTTCTGCAGTATCCGCAATTGTCATTTTACGGTTGCTCTCTTGATCTTCTTTGTCGTTGTCATCTCCATCGGTTCATCGACAATCGTGAGCTTCTCGATCTTCTTGTAGCCGACAAGATTCTTGTTGACTTCCTTGATGATCTCCTCGATCTCTGCCTTCATCGCATCCTTTGACAGCCCCTTCTCCTTCATGTAGTCGGGAGATGGGAAGATTACGGCCTCAATCGATTCAGAAGGTACATCCTTCTTCATCTGGAATCCTCTGATGAGTATCTGCTCAACCTGGGAATAGAGCTGGAACATATCCTCTATCTCCTCTGGGAAGACATTCTTGCCGCCTTCCGTGACGATGATGTTCTTCTTTCTTCCCTTGAGATACACATAGTTCTCGCTGTCCATGTATCCAAGATCTCCGGTCTTGAGATAGCCATTCTCATCAAACAGTGCCTTCGTGTTCTCCTCATCATCGAGGTATCCGAGACAGTTGTTCGGTCCCTTGATCCTGATCTCTCCGACTCCATCGGCATCCTTGTCTGCGATGATCATGTCTATGAATGCGAGCGGATGGCCGATTGACTCTACCTTGAAGTGCTCTGGGGGATTGAGCGTTACAACAGGAGAAGCCTCTGTCAGTCCATAGCCCTGAAGGAATTCAAGTCCAAGCTGCTGGTACTGCTTGAACACGACAGGGGAGAGAGGACCTGCGCCGCAGATGAGGAGCTTCGAATGGTCGAGTCCGACTTGCGATACGATCTTCTTGTTGAAGAATCCCTTGAACGGGGACTTGCCGAAGTGCTGCTTGCACCACCCGTTGATTGCCATGAGTGTCTTTACAAGCCCGTATGTGAAAGCACCCTTTGCCTTCACCTGCTTCATGATGCCTGCAATGACCTTGTTGTAGAGCAGAGGAATGCCCATGAATACGGTGACCTTTCCCATCTTCATGTCGGCAATCATCCTTGAGACGATGATTCCATGCCCGAAGAGGCACTCTGCACCGAACTTCACCGATTCCAGAAGAACCGTCGTGCAGCAGTAGCTGTGATGAAGAGGAAGCAGTGCATAGAAGACCTCTTTGTCAGTCAGGTATTTGATCTCATTCGCTGCCTGATAGACATTGGATGTTATGCTTCTGTGAGTGAGGACCGCTCCCTTCTCATTTCCCGTCGTACCTGAAGTGAATAGGATAGCAGCATAGTCATTCTCGCTTACCTCCACCTTGCTCTCGAGACGCGGGCCTTCCACTTCAGAGAACTTCACGTAATTCTCATCCTTTCCCTTCAGCATCGCAGTTCCAAGAAGCGAGCTATGCCATTCCCCTCCGATGTTCTTCATCTTCTCGAGCACGTCGAAATCGCAGATGGCGAACTTTACCTTCGCGAACTCCGAAAGCTTCATGCATCTGTCTGCATGCATCTGGTTGTCGATAGGAACGATGACGGCTCCTGCGAACAGGATAGCGAAGTAGGCAATTGCCCAGTCCGGGCTGTTCTTGCCATTCAGGAGAACCCTGTCTCCTTTCTTTATGCCCTTGCTTGCAAGATAGCCTGCGCCACGCATGATCTTCTCATATGCCTGCTGGTAGGTAAGTATCTTCTTGTCAGGTTCAAAGACAGAGAAGCATGTGTTGTTCTTATAGCGGTCAACAGCCATCTCAAAGAGCTCTGGAATCGTAGGCCACTGGCCTTTTACGAGAGTACCTCTGTACTGGTCTATTTCATCCCATGCATGTTTATCCATAATATATCCTCATTTAACCCCAGTTTATTTTTTACAAAGCACGATAATTCCGTCAATAACGATAATACCCACTATGTTCTACCATAATATAGTCAAGTATGACTATCCCTTTGGTAATCTTTTCTCTGAAAGAAAATACATTACAATCATCAAAAAAAGCAATGTGCTGTGGACAAGAAAGGGCAAAGCAAGTATACTCACCTTGTTTTCAAGCGGGTAGTAGCGCAGGGGCTAGCGCACTTGGTTCGGGACCAAGGGGTCGGAGGTTCAAATCCTCTCTGCCCGATCAGAATCTCATTCCTGTTTCCGGGAGTGAGGTTTTTTTATGAATATCGACGTGGTACAATGTCCACATGGAAAATGGAATCATAAGATCTCTTCTAGAAAGACGGAGCTGCCGGAGCTATAAGCCTGAGCAGATAAGCGACGATGAGCTTCAGACCGTGCTTGAAGCAGGCAAATATGCACCATCGGCGATGGGGCGGCAGAGTGCGAAGATGGTTGTTCTTCAGAATAAGGATGATATCTCTGCTCTATCAAGAATGAACGCCAGGATCATGGGTACGGATAACGATCCTTTCTATGGAGCACCTACCGTTGTCATCGTGCTGGCAGACAGGAATATACCGACATGTGTTGAGGATGGGAGTCTTGTCCTTGGCAACCTCATGAATGCGGCCCATGCTATCGGCCTTGGCTCATGCTGGATCAACAGGGCGTATGAGGAGTTTGAGTCGGAAGAGGGCAAGGCAATGCTCAGGAAATGGGGTGTCGAGGGAGACTGGAGGGGTATCGGCCACTGCATCCTCGGCTATCCAGTGAGCGTGAAGGAAGCCGCGCCTAGGAAGGATGACTTCGTGACGATTGTCAGGTGAAGTCTGCGAATACAGCGTCGGCGGCTCTCCTCAGATCCTCCGGCGCTATCTCAATCTGCACTCCGCGCTGTCCACCGCTTACGTATATCGTATCTTCAAGCTGTGCCAGCTCCTCGATGAATGTTGTGTAGTGCTTCCTCATTCCCAGTGGTGAGCAGCCCCCTCTTATATAGCCTGTCAGCGGAAGAAGCTCGTTCTGCTTTATCAAGTCGATTTCCCTGCTTCCTGTCAGAGCCCGCGCTTTCTTCAGCGATATTTCAGCCTCTGCAGGCAGGCAGAACACATAAATCTCCCTGTCCGTATTCCTCATGACTATGGTCTTGTAGACCTTTTCTGGATCTAGCCCCGCAGCAGCCGATGCATGGATTGCATCGAGATGGTCCTCATCGACTTCATAGGTATGCACTGTGTAGTCTATGCCAAGACTCTCAAGGATTCTCATCGCATTGGTTTTCATACATGCCCAAGTCTCTGCTTCCTGCGGATTTTAGGCAAGAATGTATGAGGAGTATCCGAGGAAGAAAATGAGCGAGCCGATGAGAACTGCTATATGCCATATAAGATGGTGATGCTTCAGTGGCTTTGCTGCATAGAATGCGATGCCTGCCGTATACGTTATTCCTCCTGCGAGTATACATCTGAAAAGCCCTTCTGGAAGGAGCGGTACGACTTGGTCCCATATTGAGACGATCGACCATCCCATGACCGCATATAGAGCTACATGGAGTATCCTGAATCTGCCCCAGAATCGTATGGTGAGGATTATCCCGATGGCGGCAGCAATCCAGATTGCGGCTGTATAGATCTTTGTGATCGGCGTACCAATATATGCAAGCACTGGTGTGTATGAGCCTGCGATAAGCAGGTAGATTGCGCTGTGGTCGACTATCCTCAATGCTTTCTTCAGTACACCTTTCTGCAGGTAGTGATACAGCCCGGAGGCTCCGAACATTATTGCATTCGTTGCTGCGAACAGGACCATGGATGGATTCATCCCTGGATGGGCCATTACGTAAAGCAGTCCAGCCAGCGATATTATGAATCCGATGAAATGGGAGAGGGAGTTCTCCATCTCCTCCGATAACGTTACGTGCTCAGGGAGCGTGATGTGCGAGTCAATCCAGTTTTCCATGGTTCATTCCTAACCCGGATTTCCAATTCTGTAAAAAGCGTGTTTTCACTATCTATGGGAATCGGTGCATGATTACTAGAGGAAAACCGCCGGTAGTAATAGCTCACTATCCTTGATTTACTCATCAAACCCATGTAGTATTGCTCTATCTTGCCGATATGGCGGAATTGGTAGACGCAGCAGACTCAAAATCTGCCGGATGCAGATCCATGCCGGTTCGACCCCGGCTATCGGCAGGTGCTTATAGCGCGATGTCTGCCGCTATTCCATGCATCTTCTGAATCCTTCATCGGTAAGACAGTAATCCATTCCATTTGCGAGCCGGAGAATACGCTTTGAGAAATCAGAGCCTCCCTTTGATATGCAGGTGATGCCATCGAATGTGCCCATATACTGGAAATCCCCGGACCTTGGTCTGCGGCAGTATATCGATAGGATTCTATTGCATAGCTGCAGATTCCTCATGAACATTCTTGACAGCGCATCGACAAATGAATCAGAGCTATCGGCAGCCTCAATGTAACTGTGCTTTTTGGGATCGAGGATGATTATCTCATAGCGGTATGCCATAGCTATAAAATATCAGATTATTGAGTAAAATAAAAGTAGTAACATAGAAAACTATGATATTATCATCTGCCAGCTGATATGGCGAAGAAAGCCGGCCTTCGATGTTGCTGTCATATTTCTTTTAAGTTACTCTATCCATATGTTCAGGAAGGTTCTCTCAATCCTTTTGGTTATCATTATGTCTGCATCTGTACTGCCTGCCGAAGATGAGTCGATGTCAACACTGCTTGTCTCCGACATCCCGATAACCTATGGCGATGAGTCGTTCAGAGAGAGAATCCTCCAGAAAACCGGAGGCAGGCGTGATCCCATAGGTCTTGTGCTCACAGGAGGCAGCGCCAGGGCTGTTGCCCATCTTGGCGTCCTTGAGTATCTGGAAGAGAACGGCATTGTCCCGGATTTCATCATCTCCAATTCGATGGGATCGATCATCGGCATGCTCTATGCCGCTGGGCTCAAGCCTGACCAGATAACAGAGATACTTAATGCAAGCGAGCTCTCCGATTACTTCTCGTTCACGCTTCCGCTTGAGGGAGGGCTTCTTCTTCCTTCGGGATTCCAGACACTTGTCGACAGCGTAGTAGGTGCGGATCTTAGGCTTGAGGATCTTGAGATTCCCATCATGGTTGTATGCGAGGATCTTGTGACAAGGCGTGAGGTCCGCATCACGGAAGGTGATTTCTCCCAGGTGATGATCGCATCGTTTGCGCTGCCTGTATATTTTCCTCCTGTCGAGTACAGAGGCCATCTCTTAATAGATGGCGGCGTCGTCTCCCTTGCTCCGATTGATGCAGCATATGAATATACCGATACCGTGATACTCTCTACGGCATTCTATGATGTTCCCACGCTCAATCTCCGCAATCCGATTACCGTTCTCAATGTTGCCTTTGAAGCTGGCAAGAACCAGAAGGCTGCAGAGGATATAAAGGCCCATGATAACCTGATCTGGATACGCTGTGCCGTCGAGCACTTCTCCTTCATGGATTTCGCAAAGGCTCCTGAGATGGCCTCAATCGGATATAAGAGCGCAGAGTTGAAGGCGGCGGAGCTCTCAGGTCTTATCCGTACGGGCGTAAGCGATGGAATGATGGAGATCAGGGAAGGGTATAAGAGGAAGATTGCCAATACCCTCAGAAGTCTTTCGTACTTCAAGCGTGTCGAAGCCGCAGCGCCATCCCTTATCCTTGGATTCAGCCTTGAATCCGACCAGGAGTGGTCTGCCCATAAGTACCTTACGGATTCCGTCGACCTTCTCTTTGGCATCACATACAGGGACAGGGGTTTCGAGACAGGCATAGGCATAGGCGGAGCGTTTGATATAACGACACCGGAGACTGCAGGCGCTTATCCTGCTATTGAAGGCTTCCTTTCCTTATATCCACTCGATAACCTGAGGTTCTCTTTCGAAGCGGCAGCTGATTTCTGCCATGAGCCATGGTACATTCCACAGATGTACCTTCGTGAAGGCTTTGATTGGATAATCGATGCCCGAAAGGATTTCTACAGCGTGGCATTCCGTCAGGGCTTTGAGTACATGACAAGTTTCAAGGGGCATGGAGCTGAATCCACAGCGCTGATTGTCTCCGCTCTTGTCGATGGCAATCTTAAGATTGACTGGTTCGATATAGATATGAGCCTGGGGTATCTTCTCTCGGCTGATTCGATAGTCTTCGAGAATATGAGGCATTATGGCGAGGTAAGGCTTTCGTCCCGCTTCTATCTGCCGCCATGGGAGACGTTCTTCATTGAGGCAGCTGCCTTCTCAAGATTCAGCCTGGACGGACAGGGCTATGTGCCGCTATTCCTCTCAGATGGGTATGTCAGCCCGAAGATAGGCAAGGATGTCAATTACTATAATCACTATCCTGTAGCAGGAGCTTCGGATGAAGCGAGATACCATGCTTCGATAATCTCGATCTATGCGGGTTATGATGTATCTGCATCGCCGACGTTCGGGGAGTTCCTCATCATCGAGGATACAGAGATCGGTGTTTATGCCGATATGCTGCTCAGAGATCTCTCGTTCTCCGTCTCTACCGGCGTTGAATTCCAGACATCACTTTCGCTGATCGGGCTTGTCAAACTGCCTTTCAGGATGAGGCTGGGCTATGACTCATGGTCAAACAGCTTTGCCTCATCATTCATGCTGTCACTCAGGATGTAGATCCTTCGTGCTTTCTTATCCATTCCTCATCATCGTCCGTTATCGTTGTTGAGATATCCCCTCGATCGATGGTTCCAGTGCCAAAGTCTGGCTCTGGGGGAAAGCCCGGGGCGGTGCTTCCTGTGAATGGTTCATCCGCTTTCTTCCATTCAGGGAGCTTTCCAAGCGTTATCAGCTTTATGTTCCTGTTGACCGCTTCCATGAACGGAATGCGCTCTTCCGGATCAGAAAGAGCTCTGCAGAATTCATTAATGAAGTCCTTGCCATATACCGCAAGCTCTGGCATTGCAGAGGCCTTTGCCGCCATCTTTGCATACTCCTCCGCTTTATCCAGGGCGCCATAGTGAAGGTGTACAACAGCGAAGTTCACATATGGATCGGGATATGAGGGGGAGGCCTCAGAGAACAGTCTGGAAAGCATTATGCCGGCCTCGCGGTAGCTTCCCTCAATCATGTATGACACAGCCTTGAAATGCGTGAATACAGGTGAGTTGTCGTGGACTTCTCCTACAAGTTTCCTGAATTTATCTGTCCTGCCTTCCTTCAGATAGTAGCAGCAGATGTTCGTATATGTATTCCTGTCCTTAAGGCCATCCTCGTATATGGCACTCTCAGCAAGCTCTATTGCTTTATCATGGCTACCGGAGAACCAGTAATGCATCGACAGCGTCGATTTCGCCATTCCCCTTGTCCTGTCATCCTTGGATTCGGTCAGTGGCTGCAATGCCGCCGCCGCGATTTCATTGCTCTTTCCTGCAAGGAGGATTGATGATGCGAAGATGGCATACTGGTCTGGGATGCCTGTCTTCAGCGCCTTCTCAAAAAGCTCCTCTGCGCTTTTCCCGTTTTTTCCCCGTCCTCTGAGGGCTTTCATTGCCTTGCTGTATATTATGTTGCCTCTCGTCCAGTAGACGAAGAAGCAGAGCGAGGCTAATAGGAGGAGAGATGCAAGCAGCCTGGGCATGGATGGAATGAATGAGATGAGCGCCGCGGCAACGACCGCTGCAACGCCGGGCAATGTAGTGTATTTTCTCATGATATGGATGTTAGCATGGCACAGCTTGATGGAGAAGGTATTCAGTCGTATGATATGACTGCTTTATGGGTAAAAAGATACTTCTTCATGTCTGCTGCGGCCCATGTTCCACCTCATCCATCGAGAGGCTTATCGCCGAGGATTACGAACCGGTGCTTTTCTTCTCTGACAGCAATATCTTCCCCGAGGAGGAGTTCATGAAGCGCTACAGCAATCTGCTGATTGTGGCGGAGCACTATGGGCTTCAGGTAATACTCGATGACTGGGATCATGGGAAGTGGCTTGAGGCTGTCAGGGGGCATGAGCGCGATAAGGAGCATGGAGAACGATGCTCTCTCTGCTTCCGGTTCAATCTTGAGAGGACGGCGGAGAAGGCTGCGGAGCTTGGCATCGATGAGTTCGCGACTACACTGACAGTGTCACGGTTCAAGAACAGCGCGAGGATATTCCATGAAGGAGAGGATCTTCCTGGATTCCAGAAGATCGATTTCAAGAAGAAGGATGGATTCAGCAGGTCCATAGTGCTCTCAAAGGAGCTTGGTCTGTATAGACAGGATTACTGCGGGTGTGAGTTCTCGCTGAGGGATAGGCGATGCGCAGACTCCTGAAACTGCTTACATCGCGCCTTTTCTGGGCAGCTTTTGCAATCCTCATCCAGTTTATGCTCTTCGCATATCTTGTGTTCTGGGCATCATTCATGCACAGCTTCTATTTCTACGTCTTCTTCTCTGTTCTGTCTCTGGTGATGTCGTTTGCCATCTTCACAAGGAATGAAGATCCTTCCTATAAGCTTGTGTGGATGTTTCTCATAGCAATCCTTCCTGTATTCGGCGGCGTTCTGTATCTTGTGATGGCAAACAAGAAGCTGGGCTATTTCAGCAGGAAGAAGACACAGCAGTTCAGAAAGACGCTTCCGGACAGCAGCTCCTATGCCGAGACTGCGGAGGCTGAGCTCGATTCTATAGCTCCCGAATACAGAAAGCTCTCCGGATTCATAAAGAACATGACGGGCCTCTCTGCATGGATGGATACGGAATGCAGATACTTCGCCTACGCAGATGAGTTCTTCATGGATGTCCTGTCAGAGGTGAGGAAGGCTTCAAAATTCATATTCATCGAGTACTTCATCATAGGAGAGGGGCATTGGTGGAGTGTGATTCTCGATGAGCTTGTGCGCAAGTCCGAAGCAGGGGTCGATGTGCGTGTAATATACGATGATCTTGGGTCGATAAACAGCCTGCCCGCATACTATGACAGGAAGCTCTCTTCGATGGGTATAAAGGCGGTTGCATTCAACAGGGTGCATCTGCACATGAATCCACGCCTTAATTTCCGCGATCATCGCAAGATATTCTGCATCGATGGGAACGTATGCTATACCGGCGGACTGAATATAGCGGATGAGTACTCCAACGATGAGATAAGGTTCGGCTACTGGAAGGACAATGCTGTTAAATTCCGTGGTGCTGCGGTCTGGAACTTCACATACCTCTTTCTTGAGATGTGGATGGGAGTAGCCAATGCGCATGATGATCTGAGGCAGTTTGTGCCTACGGTTGCAGGCAGTACAGATGGATTTGTCCAGCCGTTCGGCGATTCTCCGCTGGACTCGGAGACGATAACGAAAGATGTCTACCTGCAGATAATATCCGGGGCGAAGGACTATGTGTGGATAATGACGCCGTATCTTGTGCCTGACAGCACATTCATCGCAGCGCTGAGGATGGCGGCGCAGTCAGGGGTCGATGTGAGGATAATAACACCGCATTATCCGGATAAGAAATCTGTATTCGAGGTTACGAGATCGAACTATCTTCCACTTCTTGAGGCCGGGGTGAAAATCTATGAGTATACCCCCGGATTCATACATTCAAAGACATTCGTCGCAGATGATGAGGTGGCTGTCGTGGGGACAACGAATATCGATTACAGATCTTTCTACCTCCATTTCGAGCTCTCTGTCCTGTTTGTGCTGTCGCATATCGTCTCGGATGTAAAGGATGATTTCCTCAGAACCTTCGATATGTCAGAGGAGCAGAGCATCGAGAAGGTGAGGAAGGTCGGGCCGTTAAAGCGCCTTGTCCGCTATTTCCTCAGGCTGTTCTCTCCAGCACTCTAGCTTGACTGCGGGCTATTGCCATCGTAATCTTTCTTATATGGATAAAAAACTTGAAGACAGAAAAAGAGAGGCCATTGAGGCCTATGACGATATAATCAATGTATTTGCCGCCACTACCGATGAGGAGGATATGAAGGCACTCTTCGATGATATGTTCACCGATTCCGAGCGCCGTGATCTGGTCAACAGATGGCTGCTTATGAAGGATATATACCAGGGGAAGCCTCAGCGCCAGATCGCAGCCGACAGGTCGCTGTCTCTTTGCAAGATCACGAGAGGATCGAGGATGCTGAAGAAGGAGAACGGCTTTATGCGCCGTCTCCTTGCCTCACGTTCTGTTGATAACAGCCATATCTGATCAGAGTGCTTTTGCTGCGAGATTGAGCGCGGCCCTGACAGTCTTGTCCATATCATAATAGGCATAGTCAGCAAG
>CALXLE010000019.1 GCA_944389115.1 uncultured Spirochaetaceae bacterium | reverse complement strand
CGGATCTGTATCAACGACCAGGACTTTCTTTCCACGCCTCGTGAATGCGGTAGAAAGGGCGATTGCTGTTGTTGTCTTACCGACACCACCTTTCTGATTGGCTATCGCTATGGTAGTCATGTGAGCCTCCATCTGTATTGAGATATTGATTTCAATAAATCGATATCCCTTTACATCCATAGATAAATAGACATTGAAGATGGTAGGACAAGATGAAATAGGTGCTCTTTCCGACTATTGCAACACAGCTTCCATGTTTTGCATCACAGAGCTGATTTACATGATAAAGATTTCGCAATGATTGCTGATTTCCCCAGTGATCAGATAATCTTTCCATTCCAGAGCCAGTCTAGGAAAAGGTTCCAGGGAAGTAATGTGATTCCATCATCCGTTGTCCGGGAGATGCTGTCCCTGGAGACTACGATGTACTTCTGGAATATCCCTTCTTCCTTCAATGCTCTGAGTCCCCTGAGATCCTTATTCTCATTCACGAGCTTCGTCGTCTTGGTCTCAATGGCAACATCATCACCGATTACGAAGTCCACTTCGAATGATGACTGACGGGTTCTCCAGTACGACAGTTTCTCTTTACGCTTGTTATAATCGAGGTATGCTGATAGCTCCTCAGCAATGTATGTCTCAAATAGCTTTCCGTATTCAGTCTGTGTATCGACAATATCCCTAAGACCGAGAAGAAAGCGGACAAGGCCTACATCGAAGTAGTAGAAGCGTTCGGTCTCTACGGCCTTTCTCTTCTTCGTCTTCGTATATGGAGGGACTGCAAAGCCTATCATGGTGTCATATAGAATGCCGTACCATTCGGTTATGGATCCTCTGCTCATCATCACATCACTTGCAATGTTGGAGTAGTTGATCTCCTCGGCGTTGGTAAGGGCTGCTACTTCAAGAAAACGTTCGAACTTAGGAAGCTGTCTTACGAGGCCTTCTCCCGCTATCTCGTCCTGAAGGTAGACATTGATGTAATCATCAAGAACATCATCAGGAGTATCTGACAAGAATACGGATGGAAGCATCCCGTATTTTAGGATTCTGTCCAGAGTAGGATTGAGCTCTTTGATTTCCGGCCATACGAATGGATGGAGGTTCATCTTTCCAGCTCGACCTCCCAGAAGATTCACTCCCTGTTCCTTGAGCCTTCTTGCGCTTGAGCCTGTCAGAAGGAATCTGATATCTGTCTCCTCAATCAGAAGATGAACCTCGTCCAAGAGCTCAGGAACCTTCTGGATCTCGTCGATGATTACAAGCCCATCATGGATTCCTCTTGTCGCAATCTCATCACGCAGCACTCCAGGATCCGCCTGGCACCTTCTTCGTATCCTTGCATTGAGAAGTGACCATGAAAGCTTTACGTCATCCTGAATCTGATTTGCTATCAAAGAGCTTTTCCCCGTCTGCCTTGGGCCGAAAAGGAAAAGAGATTTGCTTTTGAGTTTTGACTGAATATCTATGATGCGCTGTATGTACTTCTCCATATGTCACCTCTACTGCCATTATATTACGATTTCTGTTATTTCTACTAGCGATTTTTATAATAATTTGCCAGTAGCACTGACTGTATACAGTTTCTCGTCCAAGACATAAATCCCAATACCTTATTTGAGTTCACTGAATCTTATCACTAGGCGATAACCATCAATGCACGACCAGTTTTTTACAAAATCAACAAGAACCTGAAATCCTGAAGTACTTATCGGTAAATCAGTTGCATTTATGTGTTGGAGACGGGGACCGAAGCGGCGGTCAAATGCCTAAACAATCTTTCCAGTCAATGCAACGGGCTTTCTGTTATTTGAAATACAACGTCGGATTATGACAACAGCAGGGCAGAGAGGCCAAGACTGCGACCAGTCCAATAAAAGCAGGCAACAAGCACACCGGAAAATGCAACAACCATTCTGATTTCCTCCTGCTTCAAGCATATTCTGACAGGGGCCACACAGCACAAATGCTGGTGTATAAGAGAATGGGTGTTTCATCTTGGAAAAACGATGTTTCAGCGACTGACAACTGATTTTTAAACACCGTTTCGCTCATCTGTAATCATATTGCCACACTCTGCAACATAGAAATACAGGTGGAAAGAGTTACTTAGTATTTCAAAAGCCCTGTCTTTGTTGCACCTTTTCGGCTGACAATTGAAATTGCAACATGGCATCTTTCTTCTGAAACATATTTCAGCCCCCTTGCAATTACTTTTCCTTTGTGGTAAACGCTTTGATGCTTGTGGGAGTAGCGAAGCTGGTTAACGTGCTGGCCTGTCGATATACGTGAAGAGGGGTTCGAGCCCCGTCTCTCACTAATCACTACCACCGGCTCAGCCGGTGGTTTGACCAAGCCCTATAAGGGCATAATACCGGCAAGCGCTGATACGCGCCCTGGAACCAACTGCCAGTAGCACACTTTCCCGGACCGCGGCTTAAGCAGCCCAGGTCATATCTTCTCATCCGTGGTGCCTACAGCCACCCCCGAATCTTATCCGTGCTACTTGTCCCTTGTTTGTAATAGTCTTTAAAGGGACAGTTTTATCATAGGGATTTCCCCACTCTTATCATCATGGAAAAAGGACATCTCAAGCAGGTGTCCGCGAAATATACTTCTTGCTGGAAAAAAAGAAAAAGC
>CALXLE010000018.1 GCA_944389115.1 uncultured Spirochaetaceae bacterium | reverse complement strand
TCCAGTTCTCCACTGCTTCCCTATCCTCCATCACCGCAAGGCCTGAGAAGATATCCCTGCTGTCCTCCCTTATATCGAAGAAGGAGCGCAGCATCGACTGGAATGTAGTCTTGCCGAATCGGCGGGGGCGGGTAAAGAGGATGGATTTGGCCCCGTCTCTGATAAGCTTGCTGATTGATGATGTCTTATCAACATAATAGCAATGTGTCTGGCGTATCTCTCTGAAATCAGTTCTACCGACTGGTAATGTTATCATCTCCGCCATATCATCCTCCGCTCAAAGTATATCAGACGATGAAGACAAAGCATACTTATTCCACTATCTGGGGAGATGGAAAGGCCCATCGGATGATGAACCTTTCCCTGCATTAGTCAAAGAGGAAGCTTTGCCGAATCTTCTGAGCTGAATGGGCCTGGAAGCGGTTTATCAGGACGCTTGATGCCATGATAGTCTGTATCGAAGACTATGGATGAGCCATCCGGGTTCTCAAACCTCTCCTCTGCCTGCATTGCGATGCCAAGATCCTCGGTTGCCAGGACTTTTTCCATCCTTGTCCTTATGCTCTGCACAATCTCAGGATTGATAAAGATCTTTCCCTCTTTCTCCTCGTATAGAGGAGCAGGAACAGCATCAATAATCTCTGCATTTTCCCTGTCCATGGGCTTTGCGCTGCCGAAATACACATTGCCTCCGGCATATACAGGGAAATGATCATAGTACCGCTGTCTGTCCTCTGCGATTCTCTCTCCGGATGCGCGCCTGAATCTCTCCAGATAGGATTCCTCATCAGGGTAGTCATTAAACGGTATTGTGCCATCGAGAAGCCCTAACCTTTCCTTCCTTGCACGATAGCCCTCTGAAGGGATGAAGATATTCCCATAGAATCTATCATCGCCGTGGGGAAATGTCATGAAGCCCATGATGGCTGTATCATGCGGAAGATGATAAGGCGTATATCTCGGATTGTCGGTCCGCCCATTATTCGTACCTGCACCAACGCTGGTGAATGGTCCTGCAATAAGATTATTTATGACAGCAATGCCCTGTGCTGCGATCTTGAATGGGAATGTAGAGAGCATGATATTGCTATCGACCGTTGTCGGGCCATGGCTAACCTCTATGAAGAGATCCTCCGAAGGATCCTCATCTGGATACCGGGCAGCGACATCCTCAGGAAGCCCATTGCAATAGAACAGGTTGCCTGTGACCCTTGTTCCCTGAGCCTGCCAATCAAGCCAGAGACCACGGAAACAGTGATGGATCCTGTTTGAACGGATCACTGTATCAATAGCAGCATGTAGCTTTATCCCCGCTATCTCAGCCCCGTGCAGCTCTCCCATAGTGTTGATATTCCATATCTCATTGTTCTCAATAAGGGAGAATGCGCCTCCCATATGCCCTACGATACCGGTCTGCCCACAGTCATGTATACGGCAATTCCGGACGATATGAGACCCAACCAGTTCCTTTCTCCATCCTTCAAGATAGGCCTGACACACGGCTTCCCTCTCGGTCTGCGTTCCATCCTTTATCAGGAAGCGCGTCCATTTGTTCTCATTGTTCTCCTGAAGATACTTTCCAAGCGATATTCCGGAACAGCGCGAATATGATATCTCGCAGTTCTCAATTATCCAGCCTTTGCTCCAATGAGGACCTACCATACCATCCTGGAAAGCAGTAGGAGGAGCCCACGTCGTTGCAGCTTTCGTGAACTCCAGACCTGAAAGTGTGATGTATCCAATACCTGTCTTTGACGGGAAGAAGCACCTGCGCCTTACACTTATCTCCACATTGCTGCTATTCGGATCTGCACCGCGGAAATCAGCATATATGACTGTAGCATCATCATGGACCTCTGCGTACCATCTGTATAGCGCAGCCTCCCTGTCCCATGCATGCGGTGATGGCTCATTGGAAGAGAGCTCTTCCAGCGATCCTGCCTCATACATAGCCTTTCCATTGAGATAAACCCCTCCTGCATGATAGCCATGCTCCCCCTTCCATCCTGTCAGCCAGTCACCATATATAGCCTCCGCAAACGGATTGTAGCTTCCGAAAAGCGAATTGCTGACTTCCAGCGAGAATATTATGCCATCATATCTCTGCCAGCCTTTTGCTGCTTCAGCGCCAGACACAGTCACAGTACCGGGAATCGCTGCACGATAGATAATCCTTGCATCCTCACTGCCTCCTCTTGGAGGATCGATAGATTCCCTGTATATACCCGGCATGATAGTCACAATATCGCCCGGCATTGCATATGCTGCAGCCTCAGCTATCCTCCTGAAGGGAAGATCCGCTGTTCCATTTCCATCTATTGATGCTTCCGAAGAGACAAAATACTCCATTCGACGCTCCTTTTCAGAGGCAATTATCCATCCATGCACTGCTGGAAGCAAGAACAATCTCTTCACTGCGGCATTAAGGATTCCTATAATAACCGTATGATAAGAATCACACCGGCCAGGCCTTCCGGGACAATCGAAGTGCCGGCCTCGAAAAGCCAGACGATAAGGGCATTCCTTATAGCCTATTTCTCAGGTGAGATGAGCATAATACGCCATCCGCTGATCTCATCAGATACCGAGTCATGCATCGATGCTATCAGAGCGTTAGGCGCGAAAGTATCATTCAGCCAGGATATGTCCACATCCTACGTCGATGCAGGGAATATCCATCTTCCGGAAAGCATAGAGATTGATGCGGGCAACAGCGGAACGACTGAGTATCTGCTTCTTCCAATGGCGGCATCGCTTGGCATACCGGTGACCATTACAGGGGATGAACAGCTGAGAAGACGCCCGCTTGGACCTCTTGCAGATGCACTCGCCGCTCTTGGAGCCAGCATCAAATGCAATGATGGCAGACCTCCCGTAACGATAAAAGGTCCTTTATCAGGAGGAAAGGCATCAATTGAATGCAGGACAAGCCAGTACCTCTCGGGACTTCTTCTCGGTTCGGTGCTTGCCAAGGGCGATACAGTCATAGACTGCCCTCTCCTCTTTGAGAAGCCATATGTATCCCTTACGCTTGGATGGCTCGACAGACAGGGAATCGAATATACGATCAGCGATGATTACATGCACTCAGAGATCAAGGGCGGACAGCGCTATCATGGCTTCGATGAGTACATCACCGGCGATTACTCCTCAGCTTCGTTCTTCTTTGCGATGGCAGCAATGGCAGGAACGGCCATCACAGTAAAAGGCCTGGACAGGAATGATGCACAGGGAGACAAAGCTATCCTCGATATCCTGCAGGAAATGGGCTGCATGGTCTCATGGGAAGGGAATGCGGTAACGGTAAGAGGCCCAGAGAGGCTGACAGGAGGAACATTCGACCTGAATGCCATTCCCGATACTCTCCCGATCCTTGCAGTCACTGCAGCAGCTGCGGAGGGTACAACGAAGCTTACCAATGTACCTCAGGCAAGGATAAAGGAGACTGACAGGATAAAATCCATGCATGAGAATCTCTCAGCACTCGGAGTCGAGTGCGAAGAGGAATACGATGGTCTCATAATCCATGGCAGAGGCCATGTCGATGGAGGCAGTGTAAAGGGATTCGGAGACCATAGGATAATAATGGCAATGGCATCGCTGTCAGCTGCGGCTGCCGATGATATAATAATCGATAATGAAGAGGCGGCGGCAGTTACTTTCCCGTCATTCTTCAGGCTATTCGATTCAATAAGGAAATAGAGATGTACGACCTTAGATCTGATACTTTCACAAAGCC
>CALXLE010000017.1 GCA_944389115.1 uncultured Spirochaetaceae bacterium | reverse complement strand
ATCCGATGCATCCACGGAGCGAGCTTCCCTTTCTAAGCGTGACGAATGCCCCGTTCCTTCTCGCATCATCCTCGAATTCTTCCAGAGCAATTCCCTTGAAAGCATCCTCTATCGATTTCCTTGCGATCGCAAGGAGCTCATTCCTTTCTTCCTTTTCCATTATTCCCTCCAGAGAACACTCTGATACGAAACGAAATCATCGGAAGAAGTTCCTGAAATATCATCCGATGTATATGAAAGACCTGTGCTTCCGTTCCTTCCTTTCTTCCGGGCAATCGCACTTGCAATCATGGCAGGAGCGATTCCGCATATAGTTCCATCGGTGAATCTCCTGAGCACCTCTTCCGTCTCCATATTGCTGAGTAGTCTGGCGCATTCACTGTCATGTTCCTTTACTTTCATCCCTGCATTTACTCCGTATGGAGTATAGCCGAAGCGGTGACCATAGTGGGTGAAATCGGAGGAGGCGATGAATCCCGTAGATTCATCTGTCATGTTTATAAGGCTATCCACGAGATCTGTTATATTATCCATGCCGGTCACTTCGTTTATCAGAGCATAGGATACTGAGAGTCCGGCTGCCTTGATGAATGGAAGGAACATCTCAACCCCATGTTCTCTTTGCAGTGCTGGTGCCGAGCTGATGCAGCCGTCTGTATTCAGCGGTATTGTCTCTATGCTCCCGTATGGCGTTGCGGAGAATGTGAATGGCGCTGTACAGAGAGTGCCTGGAGGAAGCCGGAAATAGTGTGATGGCGATATTATCACTATTCTCTTTATTCCTGGACTGAGTTCCTGAAAGAACTGCCTTATTATCCTGGCACTGTAATACAGACCGGCATGCGGAAGAATCGCATCGGTGATATCCCCAGGCCCGAAGAGATCGGGTCTGACGTACTCATCAAGATCCTTCTTGTCCGCAGGATACCAGCTCCCTGCGAATGCTGCATATCGTTCCATGTTTATATGATAATACTTTCTGTTGGTTACGCTTCTTTTTCTGTCCAAAAATATAATGCACTGATAGAATTTCACTGGGAGAGGATGTCATGGCTGATAATATCATGGATGCATTTCTTCTCTTCATTGATGAGGATGATGAGGTGAGGAAGGAGCTCGACAGAAGGATAATGGAATATGAAGGGGATCCTTCCTGCATCACAAGGGATGTTCTGGTGCCATTCGCAAGGGAACATGGCTACGATATGACTGTGGATGATGTTGAATACTACAATGGCCATATAAGCGATGGCAGCGAAGTTCCGGAGCATCTGCGAGGAGGCAATGAGTAGTTTGCAACAAATTGCAACACATCTTGCGTCCTCCAATATGCTGTGATAAAGTATTATTGATCTCAAAGGAGGACGGCTATGGCCAGAGACAAGGGCGATATCAAGCGTATGATCGAAGAGCTGAAGGCTCTCGATACCAACAGAATGTATCTTAATGATTTCTTCCACACATGGAAGGAGAGCGATGATGAGATTGCCGCAGTATTCAAGGTAGCAGAGATTCTCAGGGGAATGAGAGAGAACAACATCTCGGCAAAGGTATTCGATTCCGGTCTCGGCATATCGATTTTCCGTGATAACTCAACCCGCACAAGATTCTCTTTCGCTTCTGCTTGCAATCTTCTTGGACTTGAGGTGCAGGATCTTGATGAGAAAGTCTCACAGATTGCCCATGGTGAGACGGTAAGAGAGACTGCGAACATGGTATCGTTCATGGCTGACGTCATCGGTATCCGCGATGATATGTACATCGGCAAGGGACATACATACATGAAGAGCGTTGCGGATGCGGTAGAGCAGGGATACAAGGACGGAATCCTTGAGCAGAGACCTACTCTTGTGAACCTGCAGTGCGATATCGATCATCCTACCCAGAGCATGGCTGATCTTCTGCATGTTATCAACTACTTCGGCGGCGTAGATAAGCTCAAGGGAAAGAAGGTCGCTATGACATGGGCATACTCACCGTCATATGGCAAGCCTCTATCTGTTCCACAGGGTATTATTGGTCTGTTCACACGTTTTGGCATGGATGTCGTTCTGGCTCATCCAGAAGGCTATGATGTCATGGGTGATGTCGAAGAGGTTGCAAAGAAGAATGCTGCGGCATCCGGTGGTTCATACAAGAAGGTCTCTTCCATGGAAGAGGCATTCAAGGATGCTGATATCGTATATCCGAAGTCATGGGCTCCTTATGCCGTGATGGAGGAGAGAACGCAGCTTGTAGGTGAGGGAAAGTTCGATGAGCTCAAGGATCTCGAGAAGAGATGTCTTGCCAATAATGCGAAGTTCAAGAACTGGACATGCACAGAGGAGCTTATGAAGACCACTAAGGATGGAAAGGCTCTCTATATGCATTGTCTCCCTGCTGATATCACAGGTGTATCCTGCAAGGAAGGTGAGGTCGATGCCTCTGTATTCGATCGCTACCTCGATCCTCTCTACAAGGAAGCTTCCTATAAGCCTTATGTTATTGCGGCAATGATCTTCCTTGCGAAGTTCAAGGATCCATCATCGAAGCTCCAGGCTCTGCTTGATAGAGCACAGCCAAGGATCCTGTAAGCTGGGTTCTTCTCAGATAGTCAGATGGCCTCTTAGGAGGCCATTTTCATGAATTGATTTATGGATTCAAGATCAGATACAGGCCTGATGGTCATCGGAGTGATGGGAATGGGGATTTTCCTGTCATTCCTTCTCAGGGCAGGCTATGGTACAGATACATGCTCCTTCCTGAATGCCTCTCTTTCCTACAGGACAGGCATATCCCTTGGTACCGTGATGGTATGCACCAATGCGCTGCTTTTCATTGCGGAGCTGATCTGGGGCAGACAGTATATCGGACCGGGGACAATAGTGAATATGCTCTGCATTGGCTATGTCTCTGATTTCTGCACAATGCTTTGGAATCGGTTCCTTCCTCAATGGATTTTCCAGGAACAGCCATATAGGGCAGCTGTATTTGCCTCGGCGCTGTTCTTCTTCCTTATATCCGCATCGCTGTATATGAATTCCGATTCAGGACTATCTCCATTCGATGCTGTCCCGAAAATCATAAGCAAGGCTTCGCATATTCCGTTCTTCGCTGTGAGGATCTGCTGGGATTTCCTTGCGATACTGATCGGTGTGCTTGCGGATGGAACCCTCACTATAGGAACGATTATCATTGCACTGACCATCGGTCCTGCTGTTTCCATGATCGGCAGGGCAATGCATCATTAGAAAGGCCGCCATCAGAGGCGGCCTGAAGCATCATGCTTTTTCAAGGATATCCTTGAACTTCGAAAGCCTTTCAAGTGCAAGATCAAGTGTCTCCTTTGAACGTGCGAAATGAAGTCTTATGAGATTGTTGACATCTTCTCTGAAGAAGCTTGAACCGGGTACGGCAGCTACTCCGATATTCTCAACCATCCATTCGCAGAACTGCAGGTCTGTCCAGCCTTTGAACTGCGGTAGATTGAGGAAGTCCTGGATATCAACGAGGACAAAGTAGGAGCCCTGCGGTACATTGTGCTTCAACCCGATCCTATCAAGTCCTGCAAGGAAGTAATCGCGCTTCTCAGTATAAAGGGCGCCAAGTTCCTCATAGTAGCTTTCCGGCATTGTCAGGCCTGCAACAGCAGCTTCCTGGAGTGGAGCAGCAGCTCCGACTGTCAGGAAGTCATGGACTTTCTTCGCAGCCTCAATGACAGTCTCTGGTCCGATAAGGTATCCAAGCCTCCATCCTGTTATGGAGTAGGTCTTGGAGAGCGAATTGCATGTTATGGTATGGTCGAACATCCCCGGGAGGGACGCGACAGATGTATGTACATTCGGAGCATAGATTATGTGCTCATATACTTCATCGGTCACAACAAACGCATCGTACTTCAGCGCGAGCTTGCCGATAGCTGTCAGCTCATCTGCTGTGAATACCTTGCCGCATGGGTTCGATGGATTGCAGACGATTATCGCCTTGGCCCCATTCCTGAACCCCTCCTCAATCAGATTGATATCAAAGGAGTAGGTAGGAGGCACAAGTGGGATGAAGATAGGCTCTGCTCCGGAAAGGATGGCATCTGCACCGTAGTTCTCATAGAAGGGCGAGAACACCATGACCTTGTCTCCAGGGTTGCATATTGTCATCATTGCGCACATCATCGCCTCTGTTCCGCCGCATGTGACGACAATCTCAGTCTCCGGATTGATGGTCCTCTTGATTGACCTTTCTGCCTTCTTTGCCAGAGCTTCCCTGAAGTTCTCTGCTCCGAAGGTTATCGAGTACTGATGGGGACCTTCGTATGCGACTCTGCTCAATGCATCGAGCAGGGGCTTCGGCGGATCGAAATCAGGGAATCCCTGCGATAGATTTATGCTCCCCGGGCATGCATCGCTTATGCGTGTCATGCGCCTGATGACAGAATCAGTGAATGTTCCGACTCTCTTGCTCAGTTCTGGCATTTATTTACCTCTCAGATGTCTCTGTCACTTCCGGCAGTACCGTTGATCCTGTCGGGATGACATAGATGGATTTTCCTTCGAGATGCGCATCCTCCATGAGCTTGTCGAGGTCATCATATGCCTTGATGCCCATCGGAGCCACGGTCTCTGCAGGAATCGATGAATACATGAGTATATTGAATCTTGAAGCTTGTTCGCAGTTGAGGAAGAAGATATACCCGCCTACTGTGAAGTTCTCCCGCAGTTCCTTTTCGAAGGTGCCGCTGACAAGAGGTCTGATCCAGTCAAAGTAATCAGGACTGCCTCCGCCATTGCGTCCTTCCAGGAGAAGTATAAGCGTTCCTCCATCCTTCAGCGAGGATATGACGTTATCAACGGCTTTTGTTCCCTGGTACAGCGATTCATCCTTGGGGAAGCCGCCGCAGCTTGTTATGACGACATCAGCTTTCTCCTTGATAGGAACGGTATAGATTCTCCTTACTTCCTCGCATGCTGCTTCCCAGGACTTCTTCCAATGACCAGAGAAGATTGATGCGAGACGGAATTCGGTATCGGTTACGAGGGTTATCATGAAGAGATTCTTCATCATCGCTGCCGCCTGAAGCATATCTTCGTTCAGTGGATTGCCATCCAGTACGCCGTTACCTATGGCAGGATTCGTTATGAACTTGTCCGGTGCAAGGCTGTATGCATGGTTGTGCTTGATTGTCTCAAGGCTGGAGATGCCTGGGAGAATGCTCTTTCTTCCTCCTCCGAACCCTGCCATGACATGATATGTGGCTGCCCCGAGGCAGATAACCAGATCAGCCTCGGCGGCATCCTTATTCACCTTTACAGGCGTTCCATAATCCGTTGTCCCAAGGTATACAAGGTCATCTGCCCTGCAGTCATGATTCACGGTCTTTACTTTGTCGAAGACCTCTGGAGTGACAAGTGTTCTGAGCTCCTCTTCCGATCCTCCGATATGCGTTCCTGTCGCAATCACAATCTCCAGATCGCTGTAGCTCTTTCCGCATCTATCGACAAGGTATCTGATGATAAGCGGCACAATAAGATCCTGCCTCATCCAGAAGCGTGTCATATCACTTACGATGATGGCAATCTTCCCTGCTTTAGATGCAATCGTCTCCAGAGAGTCTGACTCAATAGGGGTGTCAAGGGATTGGTACAGCGCACTCTTTATATCATCAAGGGGCTTTGTCTCATGCCCCTCAATCACACTTATGATCTGATTTTCCTCAATTGGAAGCGACACAGTGCCGCTTCCATATCTGAACTGATAATTCTTTTTCATAGTCTTGTTGTTTCAGAGAACCTTCTGAAGGAAGCTGATAAGACGCGGGCTATGAGGATCATCGAAGAACTCATCCGCGGTTCTGTCCTCATCGATCTTTCCGCCGTCAAGGAACAGAATCCTGTCGCTCACTTCGCGTGCAAATCTCATCTCATGGGTGACGATGAGCATCGTCATGCCTTCCATCGCAAGTTGCTTTATGACATCCAGGACCTCTCCAATCATCTCTGGATCGAGAGCCGATGTCGGCTCATCAAAGAGCATGACCTCTGGTTCCATCATCAGGGATCTCACAATTGCGATTCTCTGCTTCTGGCCGCCTGAGAGCTGGGCGGGGTAGGATGTTGCCTTGTCTTCAAGGCCCATCCTCTTCAGGAAACCGATAGCCTTCTCCTCAGCTTCCTCCTTGCTCTTGCCTTTGATCCGCATGGGAGCGATTGTGAGATTCTTCATGACATTCATGTTGTTGAAGAGGTTGAAATGCTGGAATACCATACCGATTTTCTGCCTCTGCACGTTGATATCCGCATCCTTCGAGCAGAGATCCACATCATTGAATATGACCTTGCCCGATGTTGGTGTCTCAAGAAGATTGAGACAGCGGAGGAATGTGCTCTTTCCGCCACCTGAAGGACCTATTATAGAGACGACCTGCTGTTCCTTGAAGTCTGTGGAGATATCATTGAGAACCTGGAGATTTCCGAAGCTCTTGCAGAGGTTCCTGACCTGAATGATGTTATTTCCTTCCATGCTTCATCCTCTTTTCAAGCATTGCAATGAGACGGCTGCTTATGAAAGTCAGCACGAAATAGATACAAGCAGCAATCGCAAGACATGGCAGACTCCTGTATGTAAGTGCAATGACGCCATTTGTTCCGTACATGAGATCGGATATTCCGATAACGGATACGATTGATGATTCCTTGATAACCGTAACGAATTCATTGCCAAGGGCAGGGAGGATGTTCCGTATCGCCTGGGGCAGGATAACCAGCTTCATCGACTCGCCATATTTGAACCCTATGCTCCTTGCGGCTTCCATCTGCCCTTCATCAACGGCCTGTATGCCCGATCTGATAACCTCTGCCACATATGCGCAGCTGTTCATACTCATTGCGACAATGCCTGCCATGAATCTGGAGAAATTCGGGATCCAGGATACATCCGGGAATTCTATTCCTACCATAGGCAGACCATAGAAGATGAACATGAGCTGGACCATCAGCGGCGTGCCACGCACGAATTCAATATATGCCATGGCAATCCATTTCAGCGGTTTTATCCTGCACATCCTCATAATAGCCATCAAAGTACCAAAGACCACCCCCAGCACGACGCTCATGGCGGCAATGATGAGGGTGTTCTTCACACCTTCGAGGAAATACGGATAATACCTTGTTATAATGACCGCAATCTGCTCGAAGAAGCCCATAATCAGAGACCAAGTTCCTTCTGAAGAGCTACTGCGTCGTTATAAGCCTGAATGTACGAACCATCAGCGACGACTCTTTCAATGACCTTATTGACCTCAGCAAGGAAGTCCGGATTGCCTTTCTGGATGACAGCTGACTTTCCGAATGTTGCCTCCTTGGAATCGAATGTATAGTTTGCCTTCACAAGCTTTCCATCGCTGGATGCAATGATTGAGTCACCGACCGCTGCATCTACGACAAGACCTGCAATATTCCCGTTCTGAACCTCAATCGAGAGCTCTGGATACTTTGCGAGCTCGAAAAGCTCTGAATCCGGCATAGTCTTCATGATGAGCTGTGACTGGATCGTTCCCCTCTGTGCTCCGACCTTGAGGCCTGCAAGGGACTCAGGAGTAGTGTATACATCCTCATTTCCAGCTGCTACGACAAGGTACTGGAGGCTTTCCTCATAGATTGATGAGAAATCGATAACCTCAGCTCTTTCCGGAGTATTTGTGAAAGCAGCGAGACCGATATCAACCTGGCCGGACTGTACTGCAGGAATGATTCCATCGAATGCCATATCGACAATCTCGAGCTTCACTCCGAGTGCCTTTGCAATCTCATTAGCGAGGAACATATCGCATCCTACGATATTGGCATTCATATCCTTGAACTCATAAGGAGCATACTGTGCTTCTGTTCCAACAATGAGCCTGCCTCTTTCCTTGACATCAGCAAGGACGGTGCCATTTTCACTGGATCCGGATGCGGAAACCGCAGCTATTGATGCTACGAGAACAAACATGAAAACAAGAACTTTCTGGAATTTCTTCATCTTACAACTCCAATTAGTAAATTCGTGAATATTTATACATACAATCGTGAATATTATTCAATAGCTAATCGGAATTTTTGGATTAATTTCTCTAATTTATCCAGGAATATATAATTCCATCAGAAGTGATTCAGAAAACAAAAGTAGAAAAATCTGATACTTAGTAATATGCATAAATATGCAATGAGGAGCGGAGAAAGCCTTTTGATATCCTGTATGCAGGGAAAGGCGCAGCATATTCTACCGGCCTTTCCTCCTGGATTGTCACTGATCCTGGGAGAGAGCTTTCTCTATATTGTCCAGAACCTTACTGCTCATAAGGTCATATGCCTCCTCGGTCATCCCTGCTGAGGCATCGGGGCAGAGGACATTCCTCAGTCCTTTCACTTCGTCATAGATACTGCCGACTCCTCCTGCTGTATCTGATATGAAGATGTTCCTCTCATCAAGGATCCAGTTCTTCAGCGCTGGCATGTCTGAAGCGGGACCTATGGATGTATTGATCATTATCTTGCCGTTTCCAAGCTGTCTGAACTCCTCCTCATGGAGAAGTATGACTCCTTTGTTCAGACATGTGATAACGACTTCAGATTGCTCAAGAAGATCACTTAGTGGCATGAAGTGCATTCCTTCCTTCTCGCAGGACTCCTTTGCGGAGCGTGCATAATAGCTTATCTCAGCACCCATTGCTTTCAGAAGCCTTGCTGTCATCTGTCCGCTGGTACCGAATCCTACGAATCCGATCTTCAGCCCTGTTATCTCCTTTGGTCTTTTTCTCCACATAGGCCAATCGTATCCATGGAGTATCCTTACAAGAGCGTAAACAACAAATTCCGTGACGCCTTTGTCGCCATAGTCCTTTATGCCGTAGACGGTTATGCCATGCTTCTCAGCATATGCGATATCCACATTAGCGCTCTCCTTTGAATAAAGAGAGCAGCACATACCGACATACCTGAGCTCACTGCATGCGGAAAGAACTGACGCTGGAACAAGGGGAAGCGTCCTGACAAGAACGGCATCAGCGTCTCCGATTCTTGCTATGAGCTCCTCTTCGCTTTCCGGGAGGGTGTCGAAACGTATGATCTCTGAAGCATATTCGCTGAGCTTCTCCTCAGCCCATGGCTGCAGTCCGATGGGGCCTGCCTCGACAAGTTTCCTGAATTTTCTCATATCAGACCTCTCAGAAAAAGAACATAGGTGAGGCAAGGTTACGCATAAGCGCTACTGCAGACCATGCTGCGATATCGCTATTGGCAGAGTAGATATCCGCAACTGCTTTCAGCCCTTCTGTCTCAACAGTGATACAATGGTCATCCCCGATGAATCCAGGCACGCTTGTGATCTCGGCTTTTGCATTGTCCGGCCCGATAGTCGCAAGTGCCGATGCGACTGCGACATTGACCTTTGTCGGCAGGAGAGCGATTGCTTCTTTCGTTGATCCGGAGAATACGGTCTTCTCTGCAGTCTGAAGCTCATCAGAATACAGCGGGGTGTTCCTGAGGGAATCCGGTCCCTTATGGGTGTGTATTCCAGCCTTTATATCCCATCCATTGACCTCTGCTATCAGCGCTATCGTCCTCAATGCATCAAAACCGCCTACTGCTCCTGATGGGATGTATATCCTGGCCCCGCTTTTTCCTGCCGCCTTCATTGCCATGTCCCGGAAACTGCTGTCAGCAAATGCACCGATTGAGAGCGGTATGAGGCTTATACCTTTCTCCAGAGACTTGATGGCGAAATCCTTCAGAAGTGCAATTGATGCCGTCTCAATGATGAAGTCAGGCTTTAGCGAGATGACCTCATCCATCGAGGATGCTGCTACGGCGTCCGTTCCGCTGACAATCTTTTCCGAATCCTCTGCTTTCCTGGAATAGGCTGCTATCAGCTGATAGCCTTCCAGAAGCCCCTTTGTATATGCTTTCTGTACGATCTTCCCAAGATGACCGCATCCTGCGATTGCGAATGTCTTCATAAATCCCTCCATTGATTTACATCCAATACTCTCGCAGAAAAGCGAAGAAAGTGAAAGATGGCCTGTACGGACAGGAAGGGGAGAGTGTTGTCATCATTGCAATCTTGCAATACGCCTGCTAATAGCGATAATCTTCACTGGAAGGAATAAGCTATGAGCGGGAAATATTGCCAGGAATGCGGGACAGCGCTTACTGAGAAGTATCTTGAAAACGAGGGAATGATTCCTTTCTGCCCTAAGTGCAATCAGTATCGTTTTCCGATGTATAATGTTGCCGTAAGCATGATTGTGGTTAACAAGATGACAGGTAAAATACTGCTAATCAAGCAGTACGGAAGGCCCTTTTTCATTCTTGTTGCAGGCTATGTGAACCGGACAGAGTCTCTGGAGCATGCCGCTATAAGGGAGATCAAAGAGGAAACGGGAATGACCGTGTCTTCAATCAAGTTCAACAGGACAAGATTCTTCGAGCCTTCGAACACCCTTATGTGCAATTTCACCGCATTCGTGGAGGATGACAGCGAACTCTCTGTGAACAATGAGGTCGATTCATACTGCTGGTTCTCAAAGGATGAGGCAAGGGAGAATATTAAGCCGGAGAGTCTTGCAGCATATTTCCTTGATTCATATCTTGATGAGTGAGCCAGAAGAAGTTTCTGTCATAATCTTATTGACCCTTTTCTGCTGTGGTTACAATCCTTTTTTTCCGTATCGGATGATAGAAAGGGAAACGCACGTTCTATCTTATGAATTAGGTCCGGAGCAATTTCCACTAGCAATCACCGAAGTCAAAGATGAGCATATGAATACCTGCCGCTGAATCGTCAATTCAGCCTTATGCGATCTTATAAAATTTCAATGCGGACTCTTGAGTGCCTTCCTGAACTGCTTTCCCGCCATGGGCAAACAGGATAGCCGCCAATCTTCCTTTCAGATTGTTTCAGAAGGCTTTCCGCCCATAGATCTGCAAGGAAATCATTATGTGGTAGAATCAGTATTCTGTTATCAAGGAACTGTGGATATTCCACCCTGCATGCAATGATATATTTCCCGTAATTCTTAAGCTAATACAAACATTGTCATGTATGTCGTTAACTGAAACCAATCAGCTTGGACTAGATTCTCTGTCTGTCATCATACCAACTCTGTATGGGCCTAATGGTCAAGTTCCGCTTTTGCAGCCTGTTCAGGTGCAATCCCGGGAGAGTCCTTATCCACAACTGGCATGATTGCAGCTTTCTACAGGCTCATCTTCCTTGCTTCTGATATGGTTTCCTTGATGAAAGAATCCTTTGAAGCCGTGTATACCTTACGGTTGTCAGAATACATACTGGCAAGCTGTAGTTTCAGATTGTCGTAAGCCTTCGCCCTTTCTGGATGCGACCGAAGATAAGCCCTGAAGATTATGTAGTTCCTCCATGCTTCACCATTATATGGAACGAAGTGGATATGATGAGTTCTTATATCGCCATCACCTATGACAAAGAGAAGCTGTCCTGGGTTGTCTTCTCCATGGAAGATGATGCCATTCCTTTCAAGAACATCTTTGCATTCCATGGCTTTATCGAGTGAGCGCACCCCCACTGCGATATCAATGATTGGCTTTGCATGGATTACTGGGATTGCAGTACTGCCCACATGCTCTATCGCAACGGCTTTCTCTCCAAGGATGGAAGAGAGCAGTCTGATGCATTCTCTTCCCGCTTCCTCCCATCCTTCCTTATACTCCACAAGCTCTACTGTTCCTCGCTTTAGTCCTATTATCATGTCAGATCTCCTATGTATATGCGTTTTACAATTGCAGTAAGAACTTTTGAGATCGTTCCCAATGATGGGGAATAAGTATCATTCTCAAGCCTGACAATAGAGGACTGAGGAAGTTCTGAGTCAGACCTTTCTCCTTCTCTGTCTTGGCCAGCTCTTGCATGAACTGGATTTCCAAGTCGCTTTCTGTACGTTCTCCCATCGGAAAATCCTTTCAAAAGAATCATTGGCATAATCGCTAACAGGATTTCCATGTTTTCTGATTGCATCATACATGCTTTGTACATTCTTCTGAAGTCTTCAAGCTTTTTCAATCTTGTATACTGGTGGCTTCTGCGTTTTCTTAATGAAGGCATGGAGCTGGGTAAATCTGTTGTTGGTAGTGGCAGAGAAAGGTATCCTGTTTTAAACAGCTTCAGCTCGCAGATTTCTACTCTGATGTGTTTTGTGAATGGCTTCCCAATTGCAAGGTCTATTTGTCAAGAAGACTGATATATGAACCTATCTTTTCGAGGTTGATCCCGGCATATTTTCCGATGAAGCAGCCAGCTCCTCCATGAAATCAATAACAGTTTTCTTTCATTTCCTTGATTGGTTATGAAGCGGAAAAATTGTCTAATCTCTGATTTAAATCGGTCTCAATGTTGATTTGCCTAAAATTTAATTTATTGTTCTGTCAGCTTCTGTCACATCTGCCCGTTATCATTGTCGATATACAGGTGATATATGGACTATTCAGATAAGATTCAGATTCACATTGATGCACTCAGGCATTACCTTTTTGCGCAGGCAGAAAACAATGATCCATTCATTTCTCAAAAAGATAGAAACGAGAGGATATCCCGTGATATTCTCATGGTTTCCTCTATGATGCGGGGGATGTACATCGACGATATCCCCGGGATGAACCCGGGCTTTGCAGCATTCCTCTCAAGGTTCTCTCCCGTATTTACACTTGACAGGAATTCGGAATTCATGGATGAGCTATCAGTGCTGTC
>CALXLE010000016.1 GCA_944389115.1 uncultured Spirochaetaceae bacterium | reverse complement strand
ATCGATAGAATGGCGCTTATGCACCTTGGACTCAATGATCTCAGGGAACTCTTCACACCTGACATCGAGAGTGTAAGAACAAGGAGGGGAAACTGATGCCTAAGATTGAAGCACCTGAGAATATCTTCTTCTCGCTTCTGGGAAAGAAGATGACCGATGATGAACTTGTGGATATCTTCCCTGTAGCAAAGGCAGAGCTTGATGGCCATGATACAGAGAACCATGTGATAAAGATTGAGCTCAATGATACGAACAGGCCTGATCTTTGGTCGACTGCTGGTGTCGCAAGAGCTCTTAAGTGCTATGAGAGCGGGAATATCCCTGAGTATGATTTCTTCTCCACAGCTGATGATGAGAAGCCGTCCGATGGCAGATGCGTCATCGACGATGAGTCTGCTCTCGGTATACGCGATTACTCCGTAGGCTTTGCAGCCAAAGGCAGGACAGTGGATAATGATCTTCTTGTGAACCTCATCCAGAGCCAGGAGAAGCTCTGCTCCAACTTCGGCAGGAAGAGGAAGACAATAGCGATGGGCATCTATCGTTCGGAGCTTATCAAGTACCCTGTGCATTATGCTGCTGTCGATCCTGATTCGACGAAGTTCGTTCCGCTCGGGATGACCGAAGAGCTCTCGCTTAGGGAGATACTTACCAAGCATCCGAAGGGAAGGGACTATGGGCATATTGTCGCATCGTTCCCCCGCTTCCCATATCTCTATGATGATAATGGCGATACTCTTTCATTCCCGCCGGTCATAAACAGTGCCCGCATCGGAGCTGTCGAGGTTGGCGATTCGGATTTCTTCCTCGAATTCTCCGGTCCTATCCTCGATGATCTTCTGCTTGCCGCATCGATCATGGCCTGCGATATGTCCGATATGGGCTTTGAGATTCTGCCTGTTAAGGTGCATTTTGCAAAGGATACCCCGTATGGCAGGGAGATTACTGTTCCATACTATTTCCAGAAGGAAGTGCATGCATCTTCTGAGCTTATCGCGAAGAAGCTCGGTCTTGAGCTCAGCGGCGATGAGGAGGTGAATGCTCTCCAGAGAATGGGAGTGAAAGCAAGAAAGGATGGCGATGGCGTTACGATCAGAGTTCCTGAGTACCGCAATGACTTTCTCCATGCTGTTGATATCGCGGAGGATGTGATGATAGGGCATGGGCTTCAGAACTTCGAGCCTGTAATGCCTGCTGATTTCACGATTGGACGTCTCTCTCCTGTCGAGGAGTTCTCCAGAAAGGTTAAGGAGATTCTTGTCGGACTTGGCTTCCAGGAGATGATGTACAACTATCTTGGATCAAGGAAGGAGTACATCGAGAACATGCATGTCAGCGATGAGAATGCTGTCTTCATTGCCAATCCGATGAGCGAGAACTATGAGGTGATAAGACCTTCTGTCCTTCCATGCCTGCTTGAGAGCGAGTCCGTATCCGGCCATGCTGTCTACCCGCATAATATCTTCGAAATAGGCAAGATCACTGTCCGTGATGACAATGATAACAGCGGTACTGTGACAAAGGATAGCCTTGGTTTCTTCGCTTCCGATGCGAAGATCGGATACAATGAGGCTGCTTCATACATCAATACGCTGATGTACTTCATCAGAAAGGAATACACGCTGCAGGAGGTCAAGGATGATCCAAGGTTCATTCCCGGCCGTGCTGCGTATATCGTAGTTGATGGCAGAATTGCGGGAATCTTCGGAGAGACCCATCCTCAGGTGCTTGAGTCCTGGGGCTGCTCCATGCCGGCTATCATGGCTGAAATCGATCTCGGAACGCTGCTTTAAGTCCTTTCATTGTTTGGGCATCATCCCATATGCAGGGCCTGTTTCCTGGTTATTCAGGAGACGGGCCTTTCTTTGTTGCTGATCTATGAGGAGCTTCCTTGTTCTGGCAGGATGACTCAGATTATATGTATGTTTCATATATTTTCCACAAGGATGGCTTTTCCGCTCTTCATGCGTCCCTGCTGAAAACGGATAATCCTGATTATGGATGGAAGAAATGTCGGATATCTGTTTATAGTCCTGCTTCTCTCAGCCCAGCTGCTTGGCGCTGCCTCATACAGCGACATGATTGCAGCCGCGGAGAATAATGGTCCGGATGCTGCCGGAGCAAGGCTTGCATATGAAGCAGGATTGATATCAATAGCCGAGTCTGAGCTTGATGACACCACCGATTACTCACTGGCTTTCTCTGCCGACCCGCTTTCGGAGATCGATGATGGCATCCTGCGCATAAGCGAACTCTCTTTCAGCGCGGTCCTTCCTGATGATGATACAACGATCACTGCATCGATTCCTGCCGGAATCCGCTATGATGGACGGGGTGCTGTGCTATCCCCGTATGCGTCAGTAAGCCATACCTTCGACTGGGGACATGATGACGAGATACAGAAGGATCTTCAGACTGAGGCATTGAAGCTTTCCACTGAACGGCAGTATGAGACTGATATGCTCTCAATCAGGCAGAGCGTCATCTCCATGATATCAGAGCTTCTTTCGAATGAACGCAGTATGCTCTCTGATCAGGAGACTCTGCGTGATATAGACAGGGAAATCAGCGATTCGCTTGTCCTCGGTATTATGACGGAGGACTCGATCCTCTATGAGGAGCTTATGCTTGAGAAGAAGAGGGCAGAGGACTCGGTCGAGATAGGAAAGCGTGAGAAGGAGGAGCTTCTTCTGCGCTTCAGGACTCTTACCGGTCTTGACTGGGATGGTGCTGATGACATCCCCGAGCCGGTCTTTCCCGATGTTCTTTCTGCAGAGGTGTCGTCTGCGGTCAGTGAGGCAGAGCTGGAGCTTATGATTGCAGAGGAGGATGTCCTTCTCGAGGAGTCCGATCAGAATCCAAGGCGTTTGACGATCGGCGGTTCTGCCGGTGGGAATGCTGAGGTTGCCGAGGGGCTTTATTCCATCACAGGAACGAGGGAGGATCCAATCTATCTGGAAGGGACTATCGGATGGGAAGGTGATGACTGGTCGGTTTCCGCATCAGGCGGAGGCCGCTGGGACTACAGATTTGATTTCACTCCTTCGCTCTCATTGTCTGCCTCTTGGCATAGCGGAACATCCGAAAGCGATGAGCTGCGACTCAGGTCGCTCCGCAATACGGCGCGTATCAGAAGCGATGATTACTATGACGCACGCAGGTCATTCGATGAGGACAAGGAGGATATCTGGGGAAGGATGCTCTCATGGCAGCGTGATATGGCTGAGCTTGAGTCTGAGACTGACTACCGGAATGCGCTGTATGAAATGATTCTGGTAAAATACGAGAGAGGACTTGCAACTGGCGAGGACGTCCACGATGCGGAGCTGGATATAAGGCTTCTTGATTTCGATCGTGACATTCTCCTTCTTGAGGGCCTGCTGCTCCAGAATGAGGCCGAGACGCTTATACTGTAGGAAAATATATGGGAAGAAAACGGAAAAGACCGGGAATCATCATAGCATTGCTTCTGATTATCATTGCTGTTTCTGCAGCGCTGTTCTTCCTTTTTGGAAAGAATGAGCAGGAGAATATTGTTCCTGCGGAGAGGGAGGCGGTCGTTACATCGAATACATATACGCAGGTGATAGATATATCAGGGTATGTAGAACCGTATGACAGCCAGACGCTGAGGTTCAGGTCCACAGGAGCTGTTACCGGTGTATATGTAGAGGAAGGTGACCGTGTCGTAAAGGGGCAGCCTCTTGCTTCAATCGATAATACCCAGCAGCTGGCATCCCTGCAGGAGATAAGGGATCAGATAGAGGAGGCGGAGCTTTCTGGTTCAGAGCGCGATCTTGCCCTTCTCAGGCTCAAGGAGACGAATGCGATGAATGCCCTTGAGTATACGAATATCGTCGCCCCGTTCGATGGAGAGGTCGCATCCCTGGATGTCGATGAAGGTGATTATTTCGAAGGTGGTGATGAGGTCATCACCGTCGTGGACCGCTCCAGGCTGAAGGCTGTGGTCGAGGTTGATGAGATCGATATGCAGTATGTCACGGAAGGGCAGGAGGCCGAGCTTGTGTTCGAGTCGTGCCCGGAGGAGACAGTACATGCATATGTATCGTATATTCCGATGCTAGGACGTTATACCGATCAGGGCATAGGAGTTGTCGATGTCGAACTGCTTATCGAGGATCCTCCTAAGGCGATAATGCCTGGATTCACGTTCGAGGGAACGATGTCAGCAGAGAGCGAGGTATCTATGCTTCTTATCCCTCAGAATGCGATCACCCGCGGCCGCGGAGGCTCGGAAACGGTCTATGTCAGAAGGGATGACGGATCTGTCGAGACCGTATCGGTAAGGACATCCTACCTTGGAGAGGGTCTTTCGGAGCTGCTTTCAGGTGATGTGCATGAGGGTGATGTACTTGTTATACGGACATCAGAAAGCGGAATGATGCACTCTCCACCACCTCCTCCCGGAGGACGCAGATGAGCGCTGCAATAGAGATGAGGGATGTCTCCCGTATCTATACAGTAGGTGATACGGAGGTCAGGGCCCTGGACGGGATCTCTCTATCGATTGAGGAACACTCATTCACTGCTATAATGGGGCCTTCCGGTTCAGGCAAGTCAACGCTGATGTCCCTTATCGGATGCCTAGATGTCCCAACCTCTGGCACGATTCTGATTGACGGGGAGGATACTAGCGGTCTTGACGATAACGAACTGGCGTATATCCGCAACAGGAAGATCGGCTTTGTATTCCAGCATTTTTCATTGCTCCCGAAGCTCGATGCCCTGGATAACGCGGCTCTTCCTCTTCTCTATGCGGGTGTTCCTCTCAGGGAGCGACGCAGAAGAGCCGAGGCCATGCTGGAGCGGGTAGGTCTGAAAGACAGGATGAAGCACCGTCCATCTGAGCTCTCTGGAGGACAGAAGCAGCGTGTTGCCATTGCCCGGGCACTTGTGAACAATCCTTCGATACTCCTTGCGGATGAGCCTACAGGTGCTCTCGATTCAGCAACCGGACATGATGTCATGGACCTGTTCCATGCACTGAATGATGAAGGCCATACGATAGTGTTTGTTACCCATGATGCAGGGCTTGCGTCGGAGTGCAGCAGGATTATCCCGATAAAGGATGGGAAGGTCGCTGATGATGGTACGTGAGAATATACGCATGGCCATTGCTTCCCTGTCGGGAAGCCGGCTCCGGACATTCCTCTCCCTTCTGGGAATAATGATAGGTGTCGCATCGGTTGTTGCGATACTCAATCTCGGCAGGAGTGTCACCGAGAGCATGAGCAGCTCATTCGAGGTAGGCGGACTTGATACGATAAGCGTCATGCCCCGTGGATCTGCACGCGAAACCATGATCTTCACGGAGGAGTTCGCATATAGTCTTCAGAATGAGATCGATGGTATCCGTGAGATTCTTCCGGTAGTCTCTTCAGTTGCGAATGTCAGGAACGGCCAGGAGATTTCAGAGGGAGTCCAGATACAGGGCGTTACCTCGGATTATTTCGCCTCCAATTCTCTGGAGACAGCAGATGGAGCGTTCTTCTCGGCAATGGATAATATAAACCGCAGGCAGGTCGCTGTGA
>CALXLE010000015.1 GCA_944389115.1 uncultured Spirochaetaceae bacterium | reverse complement strand
CCAACCGATGCGCCAAGCATCATCATTGTGCTTATATCCCGTCTGTCCCTTGAGACATATACATCGGCAGCATCCGATGCAAAGTACGCTGCGAGAAGCGCTACAGCCATGAATACTGCATAGAGAGCATCGAGTGAGGAGACTGCATTGGTATATATGCCGCTGTACATCTCCATATAGCTTGAGAAGCTGCAGCCTGAGGCTCCAAGCTTCCTTTCCGTTCCCTCTGTATCACTGCCGAGAGGGAGCAGCACCTCGTATCCATCTGGATCATAGCCCGATGTCTCAAGAGGGATATAGAGAAGATTGCTATCAAGCTGTGGATAAACTGATGGGAATATCCCAGCGATTGTCAGGAGGACAGGGCGTGTTCTACCGCTCTCCTCCTCATAAAGGAGGAGCGTCATCCTATCCCCTGCCTTTATGCCAAGCTTATCTGCAAAGGACGATGATACAACAGAGGGATTGAGTACATCCTTGTCACCCATAATGAGTCCAAGCTCCCTCCCGCGCATACCGCTAAAGTAATCAGGGCCGACAGCATGGATGACAGCAGCACTCTCCCCATCTTCGGAGTAGACAAGTCCTTCAAGCATGCGCGATGGACTGATCTCAGCACCATCAGGCAGCAAGGAAGCATCAGGTGGTGTCTCTGCATAGACATATATCGTTCCCTGCCCAAGAATCTCAAGCATACGCTCAATCGTACCGGAGACAGAGTCTATGAAGATCAGAGCGAAGACAAGGACGGAAGTGATCAGAAGAATCATCAGCATGGGAAGGATGAATGCGATCTTCCTGTCGCGGCCAAGGCCTGCACCGCATTTTCTAGAGATATACAGCGAGTAGAGATCAGACATCGGAAAGCCGCCCTTCGGAGAGGAGTAGCGTTCTGTCAGCTCTGGTAGCGAATGCACTATTATGCGTGACATAGACAAGTGCCGCTCCAGTATTCCTTGCCGCATCAAGAAGCATATCTTCCACGATGTCCGCACTCTTCTCATCGAGCGAACCTGTAGGCTCGTCAGCAAAGATGACCTTTGGGGAAATTGCAAGCGCCCTAGCTATCGCAACACGCTGTTTCTCTCCTCCCGAGAGGCTGTCCGGACGATGGTCCTTCCTCTCTGACAATCCAAGCATCGAAAGCATGCTAAAGGCTCTGTCATATGCCTCAGGCCTACCCTTGCCCTGTATCAGCAGAGGCATTGCTGCATTCTCGAGCGCTGTGAAATCCGAAAGGAGAAGCGATGACTGAAACACGAAACCAATGCTTGTACGCCGCATCTCCAGCCTTTCATCCCTTCCTACCTCCGATGCACTCCGCCCTAATAGCTCCACCTCGCCGCTATCATACGGAGCAAGAAGCGCAGCAATATACAGCAATGTGGATTTGCCGGATCCGCTCCTCCCCTCTATGGCAACAATCTCTCCTTCCCTCACCGCAAGGTCGACCCCGGAAAGGATCTCCAGGCTTCCGCCTGCAGGGGAAGGAAAAGATTTATGCACATTCTCAAGCCTTAGCACATCATTCATGCAGAATATCCTCCAGAGGCAATTCCTCTGCCCTTCTTCTGGACTTTGCGGTGAATGCAAGGGTTACGGCAATCAGGAAGAGGGAAAGGAAGAAAAGCCCATCATATGGTACTGCGAGTCCTGTGCCACGATGGAAGATGGCATCAAGGTAATTCCCGGCTATCGGCATGAGAATCAGGGCAAGGACGTATCCAGCAAGTATGCCTATTGCGAGGATCATCATGAATGACAGCCTGAATGACATTCTGACAGTCCTGGCATTCATTCCGAGAATCATGAGCTCCGCAATCTCCGGAGTTCTCTCCTCGTAGAAGATCCTCACAGTCTGCTTCATCGATACCGATATAATTATAAAGAGAAGGAGGAGCACCATATACATCATCATCTTCTCGAGCATGAAGGCTGAGTAGAGAGCACTCTCCGATTCCTTCCAGCTTACCGCATCATAACCGATGGCGCTAAGCTCCTTGGAGACATCCCTGCCCTTCAGAGCTGTATGCATACCGATGCCTGCAGGCATGGAGTCCAGTGGCATGAATGCATATAGCTCATCGAATTCGCGTCCCATTGCTGTAGTATACACCCCGCTTATCGGGAAGCTGTATGAGGAAGGAAGCACTCTGCCGCTCTTTCCTTCCGAGAGAAGCATGACAGATGCTGAATGGCTGTCAGGGAGGGAAAAGAGCATTGGGTATGAGACTACAAGGGAATCCATCTCCCCGCCAAGCATCATCACACCCCCGTCGTAATCATCATCGATGAAGCGGATACGTGCCGCATGGCCTGAGATCAGGGCATCAGCCTCGCCATATGAGAATACCTCAAAGTCAGGATAGAGAGCGCTTATCTCATCAGTGAAATCCCCCTCTACCACAGTATCGAAGGAACGGACATTCCTGATTCTCTCAAGCCTTCCTTCCTGGAGAAACTCCATAATGGATATGATGATCAGCACGGCTGCCATAGATACAGCGATTGTGAATGCAAGGCGTATGCTCCTTGAGCGATGCCGACCCTGCGGAGAGAAGCTGTACCTCATAGCAAGCCATAGCGTCATCGGAAATTCTCCACTCTGCGGATTCTGAGGCCATCACTGTCAAAGAGTATGAGGCTCTTCTTCACGCCATCGCGGTATCTTATCTCCTCCATCGATCCATCTTCATTGTATGTACGGCTGGTCTGGATCACTCCATCGATATAGATATCGCTATGGACAAGTCTTCCCTCCGAATACTCCGAGACAGTCCTGGTGTCTCCTTCCGTCACATCGGAAGCGGATAGCTCGCCATCCTCATCATAGGAATATTGCTCAGTCCTGTCCTCACGTGTCAGGGAAAGGAGCTTGCCATCGGGGGAGTAGACCCGCTCGGCCCCGTCCTCTGCAGAGGTTCCGGTCCAGTTCCCATCCTCATCGATGGTGTATACGGAAGGATCGGGGATGAATTCCGCCTCTTCGTCCCCTGCATGGAGCGATACCTTCACCTCATCCCCGTCAAGGGAATAGACATAGAAGTATGGTGTAAGATAGCCGCTCTCATCGCCGGCAAGACCCGCAAGATGGCCCTGCGGCGTATCGATGTACTCTATTATCCTGCTAATTCCATCGCCATCTGTGATCGCAACGGATGATAGCCTATCGCCATCATAGCTGTATACACGCTCCGTGATAGTCCCATCATCCACCCGGTCGCTTATCCTGCGCCCGGAGCTGTCGAGGGTTACGGATTCCGTATAGCCATCTTCCGTAATGGTATAGCCATTCTCCGTCTCCACACGCTCTCTTACAATCTCACCATCAAGATAGATGGCAGTACGGCCATTGCTCTCCTCCCCCTCATAGCCAGTGCCGGAAAGGCTTTCTTTACTGGCAATGAACTGTCCCAGCGCATTCGACTCGAAGTACGATGCATTGAGAGGGAGAAGGAACAGAAGCATGGAAAGAATGGCTATATGCTTTCTCATTGATCAAGTCCAAGAAGCGAGTTCAGGAAGCTGTCCTTATCGAATCTCCTGATATCATCATAGCCCTCGCCGACACAGACGAAGACCACAGGAAGACCAAGCGTGCGCCCGATCTGTATCAGAGCGCCGCCCTTTGCTGCGCTGTCATACTTTGTCAGGATGATGCCATCAAGATGCACAGCCTCATTGAAGAGGTGTGCCTGTGAAACCCCATTCTGGCCCGTTGTGGAATCTATCACGAGGAACTTCTTGTAGCGTCCTTCCTCGATTCCCTTGGCATGTATGACCTTATCCATCTTCTTGAGCTCCTTCATCAGGTTCTCCTTGTTATGCATACGGCCTGCCGTATCGGCAAGGATAAGATCATCATGATGGGCCTCTGCAGAGGTTATCGCATCAAAGATGACAGCGCTTGGATCGGAACCCATCTGCTGCTTCACAATCCTCATTCCGAGTCTCTCTGCGTGTATATCGAGCTGGTCAACAGCAGCTGCACGGAACGTATCGCCTGCAGCCATCACGACGCTCAGCCCCTTCTCCGTGAAGTACTTCGACATCTTTGCAATCGTCGTTGTCTTGCCGACACCATTCACTCCGAGGATCATATAAACAGTCAGGTGGCCCTTCTCAGGATCCTCATCATAGCCAGAGATGTATCCGGAGAGGATATCCTTCATCCTGGACTGGAGATCTGAAGCTTCGGTAAGCCCTTCCCGCTTCGCCACCTCCCTCAGCTCCGAGACTATCTCATCTGTCAGGCGTGCTCCAAGGTCCCCTTCTATGAGGGTATCCTCAAGCTCCTCGAAGAACGCTTCATCTATCTTCCTTCCTCCGAAGAGGCTCTTTATCTTCTCACCGAATTTCCTAAAGAACATTCTTCCTCCTACATTCCAAGCTTTGCCGCCTGGAAATAATCGAATGCCGAATCAAAAAGCTCAACGAGCTGGACAATGCTTATACCAGCGAATACCGCCCCGACGGGAGCTATGCCCCAGTCAGGGAATATATCGGATACAGAGTTGGCCGCAACCTGCAGGCCGAACGAGACGAGCGTAGAAAGAAGCAGCGAATAGAATCTGTCCTTCGAGCGCTCTATCATATCATTCTCACCCATCCAGGCAGGACGGAGCTCTATATCCACACGTGAATAGGGAGCAACTGTGGACTGGACGGAATAGGGAGCGAAACCATCCCTTATCGCAGTGACGGTGAATGGCACTGAGCCATTTCTGGCAATATGGTTATCAATCTTCACGCCCTGATAGTATATATCCGCATCAAATGGGACGGAATGTATGAACATGGGACCGGAGAATATGGGCACAAGAACAGGTTCCAGCACCGTATTCTCATCGACCTGCACAGTCTCCTTTGCCGCATGGTATACAGGAGAGCCATATGAGAATTCATGCTCACCCTTCTCCAGAGCAATATAGCCATTGACAGGAGAGACAGCCTCGCCATCGATAGAAAGCGATACGGTCCTCGGTATATCCACAGGGATTATGATCGTATTGCTGTTCTTCAGGTATGGCATGAGAGCATTGGACAGCTGCAGGAACTCCTCCGCCTCATCTGATGAAATATAGATAGCCTCATGTATGAGCTCACCATTGGCATATACGCGGGAGTGGCTCATGAGACCTTCCTCCTCGACATCGGCTACGACAAGGAGGTCCAGGTTCTTCAGAAGCCTCAGATACTCATCCGCATAGCGGTCACCGTCAAGGAGGTATCCCATCTCGCTTTCGGTGAATGTCTCCTCGACGACCTCCAGCACAAGCTCCTCGTCCACTTCCGTGCTCTCAGGCTCGGTATAGCTCTCAAGCGATGAGAATGATTCAGAGACCCTGTAGCCGGAAAGGGTGCTGTCCTTCGCATACTCAGCATCAATGATACTCTGCTCCTGATAGGCCTCCACAGCCTCAGGCGATGTGACATCGCCCGCAAGCAGCGACAGAGCTGATAGCATGACCTGGAGATATCCCTGGTCATTTGATACAGCCGCTGTCCTGTATCCAGCGCCCCAGGCAGGAAAAGCAAGGAGCGCCAGGATAATGAGGATGCTAAGCTTCCTTCTGGAAGTGGAGATAGGCTTCGATGAAATCATCAATACCCCCATCCATCACAGCCTGGATATTGCCTGTGCTGTAACCTGTGCGGTGATCCTTTACAAGCGTATATGGCTGGAAGACGTAGCTCCTGATCTGATTTCCCCAGGAGATATCCTTCTTTGCAATTGCATCCTTCTGATGCTCCTCTTCCCTCTTCTTCTGATAGTACTCGTAAAGCCTTGAACGTAGCATCTTGAATGCAACATCCTTGTTCATGTACTGGCTTCTCTCATTCTGGCACTGGACAACGATGCCGGTAGCATAGTGCGTGATTCTGACAGCGCTGTCGGTTTTGTTGACATGCTGTCCGCCTGCTCCTCCTGCACGGTAGGTATCCAGTCTGTAATCCTCAGGCTTGAGCTCTATCTCGATATCATCATCGACCTCAGGAGAAGCATATACAGAAGCAAACGACGTATGGCGCCTCTTCGCTGCATCGAATGGAGAGATCCTGACAAGCCTGTGGACACCAGCCTCACCCTTGAGGTAGCCGAAGGCATATGGGCCGGAGATCTTCATCGATACGCTCTTTATGCCGCCCTCGTCCTCCTGCAGGTCAAGCACCTCGCACTTGAAGCCATGGCGCTCCGCCCAGCGCGTATACATACGAGTAAGCATCTGCGTCCAGTCCGATGCCTCGTTTCCGCCTGCTCCTGAATGGACAGAGAGGAAGACATTGTTCTTATCATTCTTGCCATCAAGAAGCGTCTTGAGCCTGAGCGGGCGGAACTTCTCATCGAGGGCATTGATCTGCCCTTCAAGCTCTGCCCTAAGACTCTCATCATCCTCTGCGGAATAGAGCTCTATAAGCTCACCTAGCTCATCGATCTCCGCGACAAGCTCCTTCCAGGGATAGTACCCATCCTTGAGCACAGAAAGCTCAGAGAAGACCTTCTCAGCCTTCTCCTTATCATTCCAGAAATCCGGAGCAAGCGTCTCCTCCTCGAGCTTCTTTATCTTATCTTCAGTCCCAGCCTGTTCAAAGACGCCTCCATACTGTATAGGCTTCTTCCTTGATATCTTCGAACATGGATCTGTTTTCAATGAACATACTATTCTCTCTCCTTTGAACTGGTATCTGCGGCACGGGCTATCAGCCTGTACAGCCTGGCCTCTCCCTTTGCAAGGGATATCGGGAAGGAGACATCTATACGGGTATATAATCCGAACTTCTCCTGTCCTATAGACGTATACTGGCTCTGCGTCACCCTCTCCTCCGACAGCGAGAAGCTGTCTGTGGATGAGAACGAGACAAGAAGCCCTGCCGACTGGTCAGTATACCTGACGGTCCTGACATCATCAAGAAGCCCCAGCATCAGCAGCCTTCTCTGATCGAGCGATGAAAGCTCTAGATCTGTATCGGAGAGATAGAACGGAACGATGTAGCGTCCCTCGATATCCTCCG
>CALXLE010000014.1 GCA_944389115.1 uncultured Spirochaetaceae bacterium | reverse complement strand
GATTTTGATGACATCATGAAGTAGTTGCAAACTTTTTTTAGTGGCCTTATACTGTCACTGAGGAAAAACTTAAAGACATAATTATCGAGATAAACCGTTCTAAGTTAGTAACTTAGTGACAAGTTTTTCTTAGTAGGCATCATGAAAGATTGCACTTTCGATGCTTACACTGCTAAGGTAACGCAAAAGAAGGTGTTTGTCAAATTGAAATATTATAAATATTGCAAAATCTCGCAGACTTAGGCTGTTCAGGTATGGTCAGAATGGCTAAAGCAGTTCAAAACGTTCATCCGTAAGGTAATACTGCTTCCCGTTTGCAAGCTCGATGATATGGCTGTAAGTTTCCCACCCGGTACTTCGTGAACCTGTTCCATCGTACCTTGCCATGTATTGGAGAGATCTCCGGATTTCGGTTTACGACAGTAGAACTTGAGATTCTTGCCACAGAGTTTCTTGTCCTTCATCAGGACGTTATAGGCTGCTTGGATGAAGTTTTCTGTTTCTTCTGTGGCCTCGATATACCGGTGAAGGGATGGATCAAGGATCACGATTTCGTACTTGAATAGTGATGACATTTTGTCTCCTATACCCAAATCAATGAATCTGCCAAATGCCTCCCGGACATTGCACAGCAAGCCGAGGGAGGTCTATTTTGCTTCATGCAATGTCACCAATGTACAGCCGCTTTCCTAATGCAGAGAGTACTTTCGTGACCGTTGCGATGGATGGGGAGTTTTCTCCTTTCTCAATCCTTGCGATTGCAGATTGAGGAAGGCCACAAAGATCCCCAAGCTGCTTCTGGGTCATCTTCTTCTCTTTACGTGCTGCTGTCAGTTCTTTCATAAGCTGGACTTCAAGTGCGATTTCAGCTTTCTCGTCTTTTGTGAGGAAGCTGTTTACATAAGCAAGGGCATCATCCCCGACAGGGCTTTGATTCTTTCTGATTTCGTCACTCATCTTTCTGCCTCTCCTTGTAATCCTTCAGTTCATGCTCAGCCTTTTCAATTTCCTCCTGCGGTGTCTTCTGCGTTTTCTTCAGAAAGACATGCAGAAGTATGAAAGTGTCATCGACCAATGCAGCGAAGAGAATCCTGTTCCTCAGCGGTCTGAGTTCCCAGATCTCTCCTCTCAGGTGCTTCATGTAAGGTTCTCCACCAGCAAGCCCGACTTCCGCAAGGTAGTTGATATAGGAAGCGACCTTCTTGTAGTTGATGCGTGCATCCTTGCCCGACTGGGAGAGAAGTCCGTCGATGAAGTCCTTGACTGGCTGCCTTCCTTTCCTGTCCTTGTAGAACACTATGCGCTTTGGCATCTGCTCCTCCTAAAATATAACAAATTTCATATATTCTGGCAATCATAATCTTTCTTGGTGATGGTTAGGCGTTTTCCACATCATGCCTGTGAAAACGAGGAGTTTGCAGCGTACCTTTGGAAGAAAGGATAGCGTACCTTTAGAAGACAAACGGCGTACCTTTGGAAGATATTAGCGTACCTTTAGAAGAAAAATCCTCGCATAATGCGCGCGCGTGATAATAGAAGCACTAGTAATAATAGTACTTCAGTAGTAGAGTCGCCAAAGTTGTGGAAAACTCATCCTGACCGTCATTTCAAACCATTTGTGAACTCCTTTCCCTTAGAGCTCTGGAGCTCATTGATCTGAGAAGCGATGTCACGTTCTGCATTGAGATCCGTGTACCTGGAGAGCATCTCCATTGAGTGGTGTCCGGTAAGAGCCATGATCTTCTCCGGATGCATGTTTGACCTGACGCAATCCGTTGTGAATTTATGCCTCCAGGAATGGAATGTGATTCCACGCCTCTGCCTTTCTGCTTCAGAGATGCCGATCTTTTCCATGGCCTTGTAGAATGCAGCCCTGGCTCTTCCTTCATTCATCGGCTTTTTTCCGTCAAAGGAGAAGATGAAATCATTCTCGTCATTTGGATGGCTTTGCCAGGCGACGTAGAGATAGCGGTAGATCTCAGCTGTGATTGGAACGACTCTTTCCTCTGAAGTCTTTGTTGTGCTCATTCCGTAAGACTCGTTGTAGCTTCGCTTAACGATGATCTTGTTGGGGAAAACCTCGTTGATTGTCAGGGCAAGCAGCTCTCCAGCCCTCAATCCTGTAAGCCCTGCAACGAAGCTGTAAACGTAATATACGATTTTGTCATTCCAGAGATCCTTGATCCTCTCGGTGTCAAAGAGCCTTGCACACTCATCATCAGTGAGAAGCTCCTTTTTCTTCTTGTCAACTGTCCTTGCAATTGTCATTTCCACTGGATTCCTTTCTATGAGTCCTTTTGAGACTGCTTCCTTCATCATGATGATGAAAACGGATCTGATATTGTTGATCGACTTCGGAGCGAGGCCATGCTTGTCTTTCAGAACCTGCCAGAAGGAGTTGATCATATCGACACTGATATCGGAGAGCTTGTACTTGCCGAAGTAAGGAATGAGGTACTTGCGAGTCCAGAGTTCGTTGCAAGTCACATAGCTCTTCTTGATTCCGGGGTGAGACTCTGTTCCGGCAGCTCTTCTGGCTAGGACATAGGGACAGGTGTCCCAATGCCACCAGGGGGAGGCGAATTCCTTGAAAGTTGGAATGTCTGCGTTGCTTTCTGTCGTGTTGGTCTGGAGTGAATTTGAACAATCTACTCTGATCACCAGGTCGGACTCAAAGACCTTGCGAAGAAGATTCTCATTGTTGAGCAGTTCCTCAACATAAATCCGAGCCTTTTCCTTTGATGTGCATCCTGTGCTTTTGGCTCTTCTCTTGCCGTCTGGAAGATAAACACGGAAATACCAGATCGGTTTGCCTTTGACAGTCTTGTCTGAATACAAAGTGTACTGTCGTCTGAATCTCATCTCACACTCCTATAAATGTAATAGCGTCGTAGATGGAGTTGAGATAGTCCTTATTTTGAGCAATGGCGTTACAAAAGTGTGCAACGCCGAAGTCAATTGGTCAGCTTTTGGTCAGCTTTTGGTCAGCCGAGACCAAAATGAGACCCGTCAGAAATGAAATAAGTCCTTGCAGTGCAAGGACTTATTCGAATTCGTGAGAGACGGGGCTCGAACCCGCGATCTCCGGCGTGACAGGCCAGCGCGATAACCAGCTTCGCTACTCCCACATTTACCTTGCATATTATGTCAATTACAGAGCTTGCTGTCAACAGATTTATGCAGAATTTTTAAATATTTTACATCTTTTTAATATGCAAGGAGTTATCATCTATTCCAGCTCTCTACCAAGCTTGATGCCCCATACTTTTCTGAAAGTATCCATAATACGCAATACTCTTAGAGTTTCATGCCAAGGCATTTCCTTTGGTTCTTTCCTTCCTTCAGCAATGGCTGCGGCAACTGCTTTGAGCTCATACTCATAACCACTGATCTCATGCGTAATCTCAATGGATTCCCTGAGTACAGGATTCCTGTCAGATGTATATATATTGATCCTTTCAGGATTATTCACATTGATAACCTCAATCGACCCATCTGTTCCATAAATCCAGCCTCTTCTATCAGTGACAGCTTCTGCATCTGCTGAAATAGAAGCAGTAACGCCAGATGTGAATGCAAGCGATATATTCTCAGACATATCAACACCGCTTTCACCCTTTGTGCATAGTCCAGACATCCCGCTTATCATGTCCTCCCCCATTGCCATGAGCGTGAAGTTAAGCGGATATATTCCGATATCAAGAAGTGCGCCTCCTGCAAGACGAGGATCGATTATCCTTTCCTTATGCGAAATCTTATAGCCAAGGTTTGCGCTTATGCTTGTGACACGTCCAATCTTCCCCTCTCTGATAGCATCGCTGATCATAAAGCGTGAAGGCATGTAACGAGTCCATATTGCCTCTCCAACGAAACAATCTTTCTCTTT
>CALXLE010000013.1 GCA_944389115.1 uncultured Spirochaetaceae bacterium | reverse complement strand
CGAATACTATGTTCTCATAGACAATCCTCAGGCATTTCTGCGAGATCTTTATGGCCTTGGGTATCTTCAGTGGATCATCATCCATGAGAACGACATCCGCAGCTTCGATTGCTGCATCGGATCCCATCGCTCCCATCGCGATCCCTATATCAGCCCTGCCGAGAACAGGCGCATCGTTTATGCCATCTCCGACGAATGCAAGCTTTTCATCATTGGATTTCGAGGCAATCAGTTCTTCGACCCTGTCGACCTTGTCAGCAGGGAGGAGCTCGCTGTAGACAGTATCGATACCGAGTTCCCCCGCTACGTGGTCAGCGACCTTCTTTGCATCACCCGTGAGCATCACAGTCTTCCTGATTCCGATTTTCCTGAGGGACTGGATTGCCTCTGCAGAATGGGGTTTAACCACATCGGATATAACAATATGCCCTGAATATATGCCATCAATCGAAACATGGATGATTGTTCCGATGCTGTGGCACAGTATCGGTTCGATGCCGAGTTGATGCATGAGCTTATCATTGCCGCATGCAATCTCATGGCCATCAACAATCGCTTTCACGCCATTGCCGCTGATCTCCTCGATATGTGAGACCCTTGAGCGGTCTATTGCCTTCCCATAGGCTTTCTGCAGGCTTCTGGATATCGGATGGGACGAAGCGCTCTCCGCCAGGGCTGCATACTCGATTATCCTTTCATCGTCGATTGTACCATGGTGTATTGCATTGACTTCGAATACTCCCTGGGTAAGGGTGCCTGTCTTGTCGAAGACAACGATCTTCGTCTTTGAAAGCGTCTCAAGGTAGTTCGATCCCTTGATCAGTATGCCTGCGTTGCTTGCTCCTCCGATTCCTGCGAAGAACGACAGTGGGATGGATATCACAAGAGCACATGGACAACTTATGACAAGGAATGTAAGCGCTCTGTAGATCCATATCTCCCAGTCTGCACTTCCTCCCATGACCATAGATGCAATCGGGGGCAGAATGGCAAGCGCGAGGGCGCTGAGGCAGACTGCCGGGGTATATATTCTTGCGAATTTGGAGATGAAGTCCTCTGACTTTGACTTCCTGGAACTTGCATTCTCAACCAGATCAAGGATCTTCGATACGGTAGAGTCACCGAACTCCTTCGTTGTCCTGACCTTAAGAAGTCCTGTCATGTTTATTGAGCCAGAGATTATCTCATCTCCCTGATGAATCTCCTTAGGAAGGCTTTCTCCTGTCAGGGCACTCGTATTCAGAGATGAATCCCCTTCGATTACAACACCATCGATAGGAACCTTCTCCCCAGGCTGTACGATTATGATCGTTCCGATTCCGACATCATCGGGATCGACCTTCTCAAGGGTCCCATTGACCTCTACATTCGCATAGTCCGGACGGATATCCATCAGCTCGGTTATGTTCTTCCGGCTCTTTCCCACCGCATAGCTCTGGAACAGCTCTCCAATCTGGTAGAAGAGCATCACAGCTACAGCTTCCGTATAATCACCGCTTCTCTCATAGAGCGCGAGTGCGATTGCTCCTACAGTCGCAGTAGCCATCAGAAAGCATTCATCGAATACCTGCCCGCGTATGATGCCCTTTATGGCTTTCCTGAGGATATCATAGCCCACGATGAGGTATGACAGCATATACAGCACAAAGCGGGGTAGGCCAGTGACAGGAATGAATGAAAACGCAATGACCATTGCTGCTGAGATCAGAATGCGTATGAGCATAATCCTTTGCTTGCGATTCATCTTAGTTACCTCTTATCAGATGAAGACTTCGCAGTCGCTTTCGACTCTCTTGCAGTTGTTCCTGACATTCTCCATGACGGAGTTCCTGTCAGCGCCTTCCTGGAATTCCACTATCATCTTCTGCATCATGAAGTTCACAGTGCAGTCCTTGACACCTTCTGTTCTTCTCGCTGCATCTTCCATCTTGTTTGCGCAGTTCGCACAGTCCACTTCAATATTATAGGTCTTCTTCATGACATTCTCTCTTTAACAATTAAACAATTATTTAATTGTTGATTCGATGATATGTCTCTTTTCTCTGCTAGTCAATAGGCAATGGGCACATATTGTCCTTATTTTCTTTCCAATGCTGTACTGCATGGCAATCGGAGGGGAGGGGTATAGGATTTGACGGTTTTCCCTGTTCTTTGCAGATTTATGCAAGGAATACTGTGGAATCTCTGCATTTCTCCAGAAGTGGCCTGCTTTCCTCAGGCGCAGTTAAGGAAGGGACTGATCAATCGTTCTGGATTGTGCGGAAAAAGATTCTGCCGCTCTGTTAGTGATTCCACGATATTGATGGATTTTAACCAGAAACCATATTATTGACAGGATTTTCATATGCGAGTAGCCTGTATATTCAGGATGAAAAGCTGAAAGAATAAGAATTATTATTCTGTTATGGTTTTTGCAAGGGAGCAAATCTTATGGATATGCTCTCTTTTTTTTACCCCAAATTGATTGTTGATATCTTTTATATGCAAAAATTGAGGAAAAACTCAAAATATACAATAGAAATTACCAAAAAAATAATCTAATTAATTAAAAATTATTGTTTACCCCATCATTTTACCGTGTTAGACTTTAAGCTGAAGTTACTATATGGAGGACAATGTATGAAAAAAGCATTTGTTGTGTTTCTCGTATTCTGCCTTGCAATGTCCGCTTTCGCCGGTGGCTCTTCCGAGAGTGCAAAGAATATGGAAGGAAGCGTTGCCATGGTTTTCCCTGGCCTCGTCACAGATAGAGCATTCAACCAGTTCACTTACGAAGGTATGATGAAGGCTGTAGAGGAGAAAGGTATCACCTATGCTTACAGAGAGAATGTTGCTCAGAATGAGCAGGTCGAGGTTCTTCGTCAGTTTGCTCAGCAGGGATACAGCATTGTCATTGGACAGGGTGGACAGTTCGGCGAGTCAGTTTCAATCGTAGCTGAGGAATTCCCAGATACAGAGTTTATCTTCTCTGTCGGATCGGATACCTATGGTCTTCCAAATATGTCAGCAGCTACGGTCAGCTACAGCCACGCCGGATTCATCGGAGGCGTTCTTGCTGCTCTTACAACCCAGACAGGTAAGGTTGCTATGATCACAGGAGAGTTCTATGATACGCACCGCCAGATGGAGGCAAGCTTCTATAAAGGAATCGAATATGTCGATCCTTCAATCACAACAACCGCTGTTACGACTGGTGACTGGGCAGACTCTGTAAAGGCCCGTGAGGCAAGCCTTGCACTTATAGCTCAGGGTTATGATGTGCTCTTCCCTTGCCTTGATGCTGCCGGAGCCGGTGTTGCTGCAGCTGCTCAGGATTCTCAGAATGTTTGGATTGTTGGCGCGGTTGCTGATTATGCTGTAGATTATGGTGCTGCTGATGTTACAGCTGCCAGCGTTGTATTTGCCTGGGATACACTCGGATACCTTGAATCAACAGGTGAACTCTGTGATGGACAGGCTCACGTCGTAGGTATGGCTGATGGAGGTATCAATCCTGTTATCAACATCGAGCTCAGCCCTGAAGATCAGGCTATATTCGATGCTGCTATCGCAGATCTCATAGCAGGAAATATCGATATCGCTGACTGAGAAAGATCGTGTTGCGATTACGGGAGCTGTTCATTCATCTCCCGTATTGTGGAAAATCGTAGATGCCCATTGAATCTACGGTTTTCCATAATCATGGAGGATTAGAGACATCATGGAAGAGAACAGATATGCACTGCAGATGCAAGATATTACTGTTGAGTTTCCTGGCGTTATAGCGAATGACCATGTCAGCATTGACTGCAAAAAAGGAGAGGTTCTTGGTCTGCTTGGTGAGAATGGAGCCGGCAAGACCACTCTGATGAATGTTCTCTATGGTCTTCGTCCGCCGACAAGTGGAAAGATTTTTCTTGATGGAAAGGAAGTCCAGATTTCCTCTCCGTATGAGGCTATAGAGAATGGCATTGGCATGGTTCACCAGCATTTCAAGCTTGTCGATACTCTTTCGGTCATTGAGAATGTGGTTCTAGGAATCAAGGAGAAAAAGCAGAAACTGGACCTTGAGCCTGCCAAGAAGCGTCTTAAGGAGCTATGCGAGGAATACCAGCTTTATGTCGATCCAGATGAGATAGTATGGCGGCTTCCTGTCGGCAAGCAGCAGTGGGTTGAGATCCTGAAAGCTCTTTATAGGGATTGCAAGGTATTGATACTCGATGAGCCTACTGCGGTTCTTACTCCTTCTGAGAGCGATCATCTTTGCCAGGCCATACGCCAGATTATAAAAAAGGGCTGCTCTGTCATATTCATCAGCCATAAGCTCCGTGAAGTTATGGATATCACCGATCGTATCACCGTTATCCGCGATGGCAAGATGATCGGAACAATAAAGACATCCGATGCCAATCAGCTCATTCTTGCGGAAATGATGGTAGGACGCCCTATATCAATCGATAGAAAGCCCCGGTCTCTATATCCGCAGAGCGAACCTGTTCTCGAGATGCATAATGTCAACGCTGTTGATGAAAGGGGAATCCCTGCATTGAGGAATTTTTCTCTGACTGTCAACTCTGGTGAGATTGTTGGCGTTGCGGGTGTTGATGGCAATGGGCAGCGCGAGCTTGCCGAATGCATTGCTGGTCTGAGGAAGATCACAAGCGGATCTATTTCAATCAAAGGAAAACCTGTAACAGGAGTCATAGCCGATCCTTCCTTCCTTGGTTTCATTCCAGAGGATAGGCAGAAAACGGGACTCGTCCTTGATTTCTCGATTGCAGATAATATGATCATAAAGGATTATCATGAGAAACCTTTTGCCCAGAAACATATGCTTCAATACAAGACAATAAAGAAGCATGCAAGGGAAATGATCCGGAAGTATCATATCAAGACACCATCGGAGGATGTAAAGGTCAGGAATCTTTCCGGAGGCAACCAGCAGAAGGTCGTTATCGCCAGAGAGCTTGACCCAGAGCCTGTCCTTGATATCGCATCCCATCCGACAAGGGGACTGGACCTTGGTGCTGTTGCCAATGTCCACGAGACGCTTCTTAAAGAGCGCAACAGAGGTGCTGCAGTACTTTTCATTTCCGCCGAGCTTCAGGAAATCATGGCACTCAGCGATCGCATTATTGTTCTTTTCAATGGTGAGATCATGGGAGAACTGGATGGGGAATCGGCAGATCAGAATGTTATTGGGCAGATGATGCTTGGACAGAGAGCGGAGGTGAAGGAATGAATGCATCAGGAAAATCTAAAACAATCAGGCTGCCCCTGCTAGGGGATATGGCTGTATCTTTCGGCCGCACATTGCTTGGAATACTCATGGGGCTTGTTGCCAGTGGAATACTGATCGCCATATCCGGTGCGAATCCCTTCACTGCATACGGTGCATTGCTCAGAGGAGCTCTTGGTAGCCGCTATGCGATAAGCAATGTTCTTGTACGAGCTTCCCCGCTTCTTCTTGGTGGTATCGGTGTCGCACTTGGAATCAAGTCAGGACTATGGAATATCGGAATGGAAGGATATATGTACCTTGGGGCCATTGGAGCATCCGTTGTCGGAGTCTTCGATCTTGGTCTTCCATCATTTATCCATATTCCGCTCTGTTTTCTTTTCGCAATGGCATTTGCCGCAGTATGGGGAGCCATTCCAGGATACCTGAAGGCTTATCGTGGCGTGAATGAGGTTACCTGTACGATAATGCTGAGCTATGTTGCGATCTATCTCACGAACTGGGTTGTATCAGCCTTCCCTCCAATTGCTGAGATAGGGGCTTTCTATCCGATGTCGAAGAAATTCGCGGACTCTGCGCTTCTTCCGATTCTTATGAGAGGATCAAGTCTGCATGCAGGGCCATTCATCGGTGTTCTGCTATGTCTCATTTTCTATTTCATTCTGAACTATACTCCTTTCGGCTATCAGACAAAGCTTCTCGGTTCAAACCCACATGCGGCCCATTATGCTGGAGTAGATGCCAGAAAGCAGATGGTGAAGATAATGGTCCTCGGAGCAATCATAGGAGGATTCTCCGGAGCTATTGAGGTTATGGGACTTAATCGCAGAGTGTATATGGATTTTGTTACCAATGTAGGATATGAAAGTGTCGCTGTAGCACTTCTTGCCGGAGGAAATCCTATTGGTGTTATTGCATCAGCACTATTCTTCGCTGCATTGAAAGCCGGAGGAGCAACAATGTCCATTGAGACCGGAGTATCCTCATCCATGAATTCCATAATCATTGCCCTCTGTATGCTCTTTGTTATCGGAGTCGGTGTCGCAGATGGACGAAGGCAGCAGAAGATTGTGGATAATTCCAAAGATGATGAAAGTGAAAGCAAAGAGCTGGAGACAGCAAAAGGGGAGGTTTGAGTATGTTTTCAATCATAGTGGACTGGCTGCAGGCAGCGCTCAGATGGGCGGCTCCTCTTATTGTAGTTTCTTTTGGTGAGGTCTTTGCTGAACGGTCGGGCGTTATCAACATGGGTATCGAGGGAATAATGCTTTTTGGAGCACTGGTCGGTGTTGCTGCGTCATACTATCTTGATAGCCTCCTTCTGGCAGTTCTTCTGACGATACTGGTGGGTGCTGTGCTTGGACTTGCTGTCGCATACCTCACAGTCTCCAGAAGAGCTAATCAGGTTGTGACGGGTCTTATGATCAATATGGTATCTCTCGGCGCTACGGATATGATCTTTGCCATGATGTCGGAAACAAGGCAGAACAGGGCAACGACATTTCCTACGATATTCCCTGCCTCTATGCATGATATCCCGGTAATAGGACCGCTGTTCTTCTCTCAGCCGGTAAGTACCTGGATAGCATTCATCCTCCCATTCATTGCAGCTTATATTCTCTATAAGACGAGATGGGGACTCAATGTACGCGCTGTTGGCGATAATCCAAAGGCCTCTGCGACAGCTGGTCTTTCTGTAATCGGAATAAAGTACCAGACTGTTATTCTCAGTGGTATCTTTGCCTGTCTTGGCGGATGTGTTCTTTCTCTTGCTGAGGTCGGGTATTTCTCCGCTGGAGGAATGGCTGCCGGACGTGGATTCATTGTAATGGCTGCATGTGTTGTAGGTGGATGGGATCCTGTACGCACAGCGCTGATCTGTCTGATATTCGGTGCGGCTGATTCCGCTCAGCTCCGTATACAGACTGTCAGTTCGACAATTCCTTATCAGTTCCTGCAGATGCTTCCATATGTCGTTACCATAGTTGCACTTACTATCATGGTAAAGCATTCTCTCGTACCTAAGACCTGGGGTGCTGCATACGATCCTAAGGATGTATGATATGAAAAGAATACTCGTTGTGAATCCAAACAGCTCAGAGGAGATGACCAGGGATATCCGCAATACGGTGTCGTATGCAGAGGATTCTAGTTTCTCCATTGAAGTTGTGAGAATGGAAAAGAGTCCTCATGTCCTTGAGAGCTTTTCCGATTACACACTGGCTGGTGCGCAGGTAATTGATTATATCAAGAGTTTTTCGGATTTCCCTTATGATGGGGTAGTCCTTGCTTGTATGGGGGATCCTTGTCTGTATGCGGTGAAGGAGGTCTCTCCTGTTCCTGTTGTGGGGATAGCGGAGGCAGGAATCTCAACTGCGCTTCTGACAGGATTCAGGTTTTCCATTCTTGCATCCTCTGCGAAGGCAAAGCCGATGATGGAATCGATGGTGATGATGTATGGCATGGAATCACGTATGGCTTCTGTTGAATCTTTTGAGATTCCTATTGATGACTTCATGAGTGATCCGGATGTCCTGCGTGATTCAATCAGACGGACTGCGGACCGTGCTATCGAGAAAGGAGCAGACGTTCTGCTCCTTGGCTGCGCAGGCATGACTATGATAAGCAAGGAACTGAGCACCCTTTCATCCATTCCTATTATCGACCCCATCAAGGCAGGAGTGGAGCAGATTAAAGCGCTGCTGAATGGTGGGTTTACTGTATCAAGAGCTGGATTGTATTCCTGATCAGCGGGTATTTCAGAACAGAAAAAAGAGCGAGGCATTGATTTGAGCCTCGCTCTTTTTCTGACATTTATTTAAAGTGTTCTCTCCATGAACCTGCCTTTGGATGAATTTCTGTTATATATGCCATCTCTTACCAGGAATTCACCCCTTCTGATAGTATCCTCCACCTTTCCTTTTGCCGAGAACTCTTCATAGATGGAGTATTCTAGCTCTTCAGGATAGTGCAGATCTTCCTTCTTCAGATAGCTTGTCTTCTCTGGATCGTATATTGTTATGTCCGCATCAGAACCAGGCAGCAGTGCTCCTTTCTTAGGATAGAGCCCGAAGACCTTTGCTGGATTCTCTGAAAGAAGTTTTACGAATTCATTCTCTGGTATCTTTCCATTCTCTACAGCCCATCTCATGAGAGTGAATCTTTCCTCTATTCCAGATACTCCGCTGATAGGTTTCCTGAAATCATGGACTCCATTCACAAGAGGAGCTTCCTTCTGCTTTCGTGTGAAAGTGCAGTTGTCTGATGATACGAGGCTTAGAGTTCCGTCCTTGAGAGCCTCCCAGAGCGCATCCTGATCCTTCCTGGTCCTTAACGGAGGGCTCATAAGATAAAGAATGCCATCATTTCCTTTGTTCTTGTCCTTTGTAAACATCAAATAGTGAGAACAGGTCTCCGCAATGACATCAACACCGCGTTTCTGGGCCGCTCTGATCAGATCTACCGATTCCTTTGTTGTGATATGGAAGAAGTAGATAGGTGCCTTAAGCATCTCTGCATATGATATGACCCTGTTGACAGCCTCTGCCTCGCAGATATTTCCCTTGCATTCGGGGAAGTATTCCCAGTCAAGTTTCCCTTCCTCTGCGAATTTTGCCTCATTGAACTCCGCAATTGCATTGTTCTCTGCATGGAAACCGCATCTTCCGCCATTGTCCCTTGCAATCTCCATGGCCTGAAGAAGGTATGTATCATCGATCATCACATTGGCCTTCCTGTATGTCATGAAGAACTTGAATGTCGGTATCTTCTTTTCCTTTATTATTCCGGGAATCTCTGAAAGCCTGGCCTGGACAGCGTCATTGACCTTTTTCTCAGCTTCCTCAAGTTTTTTCTTGTCCTCTTCCGAGCCTGATGCTTTGTATCTGACTTCCGCAATCGCAGCCTGAGCCGCAAGCTCTGACGATACAAGATTTACAACCTTGCAGTGGCAGGCATAGTCAAGCGTGGAGATCTCCATCTCCTTTTTCCGGTACTCGACAGCATCTGGAAGAGAATCTCCGGGAAGCGTTGATGTGAAATCAATGTAGGATGTTATTCCTCCATAGGCTGCGCATTCGCTTGCTGTATCAAAATCCATAATGTCGACGACACCGCCAAGGGGTGCTTTTATGTGCATGTGCGGTTCAACAAGGCCTGGGATCACATGCTTTCCAGATGCATCAAAAATCTCTTTCGACTCATAGTTCTCCAGTTTCCCTTTTTCCTTGATATCCGCAATTTTTCCATCTTTAATTGCAATATCCATATAACTGCTATATTCAGAAGTTATCACAAGCCCATTTTTTATGATGAGATCATACATTGGCAGCCTCCTAGTGATAAGTATATCACTTACTTTCAATGATTACATAGAAATCATCAGATTTTTGTTTTCTTATGCAGGGATTATCGAATAGGCTATGCGAGGCATTTCCGAAGACTGATTAAAATATTATTATTTCTGTTATGAGTTATCCGTCGTTGCCTCATGATCATGGACAGAATGACAAGAAACTTGCTGAGCATCTGCCATCTCTTGATAGTTTCCGCATGCTTTCCGATATCTTCAGCCAGCTTGGAGATGAGAGCAGATTAAGAATATTCTGGATACTCTGCCATTGCGAGGAGTGCGTTATCAATCTTTCATCAATGGTTGAAATGTCCAGCCCTGCAGTATCTCATCATCTTAGGCAGCTCAGAGCTGGCGGCCTGATTATAAGCAGAAGATGCGGTAAGGAAGTTTACTATAAGGCTGCTGATACAGAGAAAGCGAGGCTTCTCCATTCAATGATAGAGAGCCTCATGGAAATCGAATGTCCTAAGATCTGATCAGGTTTTCCTGAGTCTGCTGATTAGCCCATCGATATGCTCTTTGGTAAGAGATGGATTAAGAAGGGTGAACTTAAGCATCACTTTTCCTTGGTATACCGTCTGGCCGATGATTGTTCCTTCGCTCATCAGTGTCTTTCTGGCATTCCTGTTCCTGTCATCTCCGCCTTTGAGGGCGAATACGACAGAACTCAGCTCGGGTTTTACGGGGGCGATGAATTCCTCATCCCTGCTGATGCATGAGAAGAAGTAGGCTGCATTGCCGATCATCGTATCGATGATCTTCCTGTATCCATCACGCCCTCTCATCCTGAATGCCATATAGACCTTCAGCGCGTCAAAGCGCCTTGTTGTCTGCATGGATTTGCCTACAAGGTTTATGAATCCCTCTTCCTCGTCCTCCTCTCTGTTAAGGTAGTCCGCATGAAGCTGGAATGAATCAAGCTCCGTACCGTTTTTGACAAGGAGGGCAGAGGCACTGATCGGGATTAGGAACATCTTGTGGAAATCAATGGTAATCGAATCCGCAAGGCTGAGATCGGATACTCTATCTGAATAGGATGACAGTATTGCTCCTGAACCATATGCGGCATCGGCATGTAGAAACATTCCATATTCATCCGCGATTTTCCTTAAAGTCTTTATATCATCAATGCTTCCGAAGTCGGTAGTACCAACAGTGGCAGCAATCATGAATGGAATAAACCCTTCCTCTGCATCCCTTCGTATGATCTTCTCTGCTTTCTCTATGTCTATGCGGCAGAAATCATCGACCGGAAGTTTCGATACAGATTCGTATCCAAGCCCTGCGATATGAGCACCCTTGTCGAATGAGAAGTGTGATATCTCCGATACATAGATTCTGAGCTTATTGAAATCGGGGGGAAGTCCATTCTTCTTTACATCGTATCCACGCTTCAGAAGAAATCTGTCGCGGTGGATTATCAGCGCAGAGATATTTGACTGACTTCCTCCTGATGTGAATGTGCCATCCGAGCAGCTTCCGTATCCAAAGAGGGAGAGAAGCTCATTTATGACCTTCACCTCAATCTCTGTGGCAGCAGGACCCTGATCCCAGCTATCCATGCTGCTGTTGAAGGATGCGATTATGAGCTCTGAGGCAATGGTCTCAATCAAGACAGGGGAGTGGAGGTGCGGCATATAGGACTGGGACCATGTTCTGAGCATGTTTGGGAGTATCTCCTCTTTCACGCTCGTCATCATCCTTGTCCATCCATCGCCGTTGTCCGGAAGCAGGGGCAGTGCATCGATGATTTTCCTGAGATCATAAGGACCTAGACCTGAATAGGCTTTCCCGTCTGTTATTGACCCAATAATAGCCTCGGCTGTCTCTATGACAGCCGACATGAATGCTTCCTTCTCCTTTCTGCCATCGGACAGGACTGTTACATCATCTACCAGTGATTTCACGGTCAATCTCCATAGTTGCAGATGAGAATATGTCCAGCATTGTAGCTATTTCGCTGTCAGAGACAGTGAGTGCGCAGAGACATCTCATGACGCTTCCGTTCCTGCCTCCTTTCTCCATTATGAGGCCTTTTTCAAAGCATCTTCTCTGGATTTCCGCTGCAATTTCCCCGGATGGTTCCGGATTGCCCATTATGTCCTTGTTCCCGTTGGGATCTATGAACTCGATTCCCAGCATGAGTCCTCTGCCGCGTACATCTCCGATTATTGAGACAGAATCCTTGAGCTTGAGCATTGCATCCTTTATGATATTGCCCTTTCTTCTGACATCATCAAGGAAGCTCTGCTTAGATACCCTGTTCAGTACAACGGTACCTGCAGCCATTGCCAGCTGATTGCCACGGAATGTACCTGCATGGGCTCCTGCTGTCCATTTGTCGAGCTCCTCTCTGTAGACTACAACGCTCATAGGCTGGCTGCCGCCGATAGCCTTGCTCATAAGGATGACATCAGGGACAATCCCGGATTCCTCGAATGCCCAGATATTCCCTGAGCGGCCCATTCCGCACTGTATCTCATCGAGTATGAGAGGAATGGAGAGTTCTTCTGTGACCCTTCTGACCGTCTGAAGGAATGATGCCGGAGCCGGGATTACGCCTCCTTCTCCCTGGATGGCCTCAAGGATCACAGCCGCGGGACGTGTGACTCCGCTCTCTGGATCCTTCAGCATCCTCTCAAAGTAGGCGGAAGCGGCTTTCACTCCATCTTCTCCTCCAAGTCCAAAAGGACATCTGTATGAATATGGATATGGCATGAACTGCACACCCGGCATCAGATTCTGTACTCTGTTCTTTGCATTGTGATTGCCTGTCAGAGCAAGCGCACCGTGTCCCATCCCATGATAGCCTCCAGAGAATGCCATTACCGTTCCTCTTCCTGTAGCTGTCTTGCAGAGCTTTATGGCTGCATCTGTAGCATCAGTGCCTGATGGAGAACAGAATTGTATCTTTGCATTTGATCTGAGCTTTTCAGGGAGGGTAGAGAAGATTGTCTCTACGAATCTGTCTTTTACTGGTGTCGTGAGGTCTAGGGTATGAAGAGGAGCTCCTGATGAGATGAGGTCAATCATCGCATTGTTCACTTCATCATCATTGTGTCCGAGTGCGAGCGTTCCAGCTCCGCAGAGGAAATCGAGATACCTCTTTCCATCTGCATCCTCCACCCATGATCCTTTTGCCTTTGTGAGAGCAACGGGGAATTTCCTCGGATAGCTCCTTGCGGATGACTCAAAGCCATTCTGCCGGTCCGTGAAGTACTTGTTTGTGTGCGTGTCCATTCCTTTCTGTCCTTATTCCATAATTATCTTTCCGGCTTAGCCGGTTCCTCTATTCTTAGACTCCCGGCAACGCCGGGGATGCAAGGGCAATAATAGCAGTGGTATCCCCTCTTGGCTAGTAGAAAAAGACAGAATGTATAAAAAACGCCTCCATGGACTGGGAGGCGGCAGATTCTGATGAAGGAATCAAGCGTCCTCGCCTGATTTCGCTTCCTGTATTTCCTTCCTTCTTTCTTTGCAGAGCTTTGCTATTTCTGCCAGAGCCTTCCTTGCCCTCATTCCTGAAGCCTTGATTCCTTTCTCTTCGAATCTCTTGCTTTCAGTAAGATACGCCTCAAATTGGGAGACAAGTTCCTCGTGAATTGTCATGCCGATTCTCCTTTATGTCTGATTTCAAATATAAATGATACCATAATGTGGAAGGAATACAATCAAAAGTCAGTGGATAATTCGTCCTTTCCACTCAAATCCCTTTCCTGAGATGCTTCTGAAGAGGCCATGGATATACATTGCACAGACGACAATGAGCGTGAGGGGACATGAAATGGAGATGCGTTTCTGCCATCTGAATGCCTTGCATCCAATGAACCAGCCAGCTATGAAGAGGACCGTCCCTGCAAGCATAGCAACCGACCCAGTGGTCAGCCCTTCGGCCAGAAGCAGCATTGCAGCTGCGATGGGGGATAGTGCTATATGGAGAAGTACTGCCACAGCGATGACAATAGGAAGAAGCATCGTGGGCTTTGGCGGGATCACTCCAGCGATTGAGCGTTCAATGCCTTTGAATGATTCCTTTGCTGTCCTGTACATGAGGCATGCGGAGTGCTTCGAGAGATCAATGAATGAGTATTTCTTTCCGTTGCGGACAAAGAGCCTCACTATCCCGATATCATCGCAGATCTCACCCCTTATCCTGTCGTATCCTCCCGTCTCGTCATATGCGCTCTTTTTCATCATTATGAACTGCCCGATTGCGAATGAGGCTGCAGGAATGGGAAACCTATGGATGAACCACTGTGGAATGAAGACTGTGGTGAGCATCATCGCGGACATGCAGATATTACCAAAGTATGAATGGCAGAGCTCCTTCGGGAATCCTGAGATTATATCAAGCGAATGCGCCTTCATCACAGAGTATGCGAATGATATACAGTCGCTTTTGTGGACTGTGTCGGCATCGGTTGCCAGTATGTATTCACCATTAGCGTGTGGGATGAGCTGAAGCAGGGCATTGATCTTTCCGTTCACATGGTACTGCTTTCCTTGCTCTGTGCTGAATACATGGATTCTGCTGTCCTTCTTCCTGTACTTCTCCAGTATCTCACCCGTCCGATCTGTGCTTTGGTCGTTTATCACAAGGATCTCGATATTCCCGTAGTCCTGCGCAATCATGGAATCAAGTAGATTTCCGATGTTCCCTTCCTCGTTCCTTGCAGGTATCACAACAGAGATCAGCGGGCCATCCGTGTTCTTCTCCGCTTTTCCCATGATATGGAAATAGATGAGATTGAGTATCACATTCACGATACCGTAGATCCCGAGTATGGTCATCAATGCAATGTATAGTGACAGCCAGATTTCCATCAGATTGAGTATCTCACCCCTGCCGTGAACTGGAAGTCCGCAGCGAAATCGCCCTGCACATTATCCTTGTTCCATATCAGGACAAGATCCGATCTGCTGTATAGCTCAAGCTTCCAGATAGGCTCAATACCGCCCTCAAGCGTGAAAATGAGTAAATGCTCAGGTGCATCTGCATTCCCCGTATATGTGAGGTCATAGCTTTCGGAATAGGGCAGCGATGAGGTAGGCGTGGATGGATTCCTGTCTTCCTGGACCTTCTTCCACCTTGTAAGCTCGTTGAATGTTCCGTGTACCATATACATGAGATTTCCCTCTGCATACCACTCGCCGAACACTTCATACCCCATGTTTATATTTGCCACAATCGCATCGCCGCCAAAGCGGTAGCCTAGGAACTGGAGCGCATATGAGGCAAGATTCATGTCCGTTTTATCTTCAGAGACGAATTCAGGGAAAGCAACGACGAAGTTGTTGCCATACCTGTCTCCCTTATAGCTTGTACCATCATCCCTGAGATAGAGGTAAGGATCCGTGTAGACAGCTTCGATGGATCCGTAGAGTACTCCGTCTCCCATCGGATAGGAGAACTTTGTCCCGAGCATGTATCCCAGCCCTGATGGGGCTGTCCCCTCTGATGTATACTCGCCGAACATCTGTAGCTCATCGAGGACGAACTGGCCGTAGAGATTCCAGTGCGGAGCAACTGCCCAGTCAATCTCCAGTGACAGAACCGAGTTTGCATTCCCTCTGATGTAGTAGTTGTGGAATATGGCGGTAGGACTCAGCACGAGTGGGTCGAAGGTGTTCTCGCTCTGGTACATGATGCCCTCTGTCAGAGCCATGTTCACTTTATTGAATATCCTCCATTCAAGACGGTGGGAGATGAACATCCTGATGCCCTGCCTTTCCAGAAGCTGGGAGAACTCAGGAGAGTAGTAGTATCTTCCATCCCCGTAGAAATCCTTCATGTAATTCATCGGATGGATGAATGCGCTTGCGGAGAAGATGTATTTGAATGAGTCCGTGAAGAATGAGACCCTTGCATTGTTGTGGTATGGTATCTGGTCGCCTATTACGAAATTGCCGGTCTCGCCCGGCCCCCAGCTGAGCCTGTCTCGTCCTATCGAGACATTCCACCAGCTTCCTCCGAATGAACCGAATGCGCGGTAGGGGAAGTTCATGTTGAAGTCGGAGAATGCCGTAGGCGGAATAAAGATGAGATTATGGGTTATAACCGATCCTTTGTACTTGTATCCGATGATGTTCCCGTCTTTGGATATGGAATCGGTAAGGCTGTGTACATTCCTTACAGTTCCGAGATCGAGCGACATGTAGCCATATACCGAGTCCGATATCCATGTCTCGAATGGAAGCTTCAATAATGGAACGGGCGTATTGTAATCGCCGAAGAACATCCCTGGCTTCATAGCATATTCATCGGGGTCTGTGAATGAGTTCTTATTGGCATGGAGATAGACCTCTCCGTTGATGATTCCCTCAATGCCGAATCCGAACATATCGTTGGGAGAGAATCTCGGCTTTTCCGTTATAATGCTCTCTGCGTAGCTGTAGATCCGCTCTTCCTCTGCAGTCAGATAGGCACCGTCCAATCTTCTGAGCATCATCTCCAGCTCTGCCCCAGACCATGGACCTGAGGTGGAAGGAAGGGCATAGCCGTGCGAGATATAAAGAGCCTTCACTGCTCTGTATGCATCGGAATCTATATCGAATATCTTCTGTCTATTGTCATTTATTGTTCCGGCAGAGAGCATAGCTATGGCAAGCAGAAGCATGGCCAGAACGGATTGGCATCGTCTCATATTTGAGGATGGTATCTTCAATACGATGGTTAAGTCAAATCGTATAGACACCATCCTTATCTTCTGTGATAATTGTTGTTATGAACCATTTGACTAGATTTTCCGCCTTTTTCGTTCTTCTTATTGCCATTCTTGCTACATCCATATATGCCGATGCCGTGCCGGGTAGCGTGAACTATCTTGCTCCAATGATGGAGGATGAGGCCTATGGCGCGCTTCTGAAGCACATTTTCGATGGTGGTGATACAGATGGGGCAATAAGCCTGTATGAGGCTCTAGAGACCCATATGGAGAGCGCGGACTATGATCAGTGGCTGAAGGATGCTGCCCTGGCCAGAGCCTCCCTCATCGTTGCGAAGGATCTCTCCGAGTCCGATATGAAGGGAGAGGCGGCGCAGTATATGGAGAATGCCGACAGCATCATCGCCGGTCTCAGGGAGGAAGGCGCTCCTGAGTCGACGGTAGGGGTTCTGGAGGCTCTCTCTTTCTCCTTCTGGTATCTTGTCGACGGTTCGATATCCAAAGCAATGAAATTCCCGAAGATGGTCGATAATCTATATAAGGAGCATCCTGAGGATTTCCATGTTCTTCTTCTCTCTGCTGACCGCTATCTGCATTCACCTGGAATCGTGGGAGGGAATATCGCTAAGGGCCGCGATATGTTCCTTGATGCAGAGAAGGTCATGGATGAGAATGGGGCGGCCGAATGGGACAGGTTTACAGTCTATAGCGGTATAGCATATGGTTATGACAGAACAAAGAAGCATGAACAGGCTGTGCCATATGCAGAACTTGCAGCCAGTATTTATTCGGCGGATGCTACTGTGAATGAGATACTGGAAGGGAATTGACATCGCAGCCTCCCGTATGGGAAATAGGAGGAATGGGCTAGTCCCGGTTTTATGAAGATTTTACTGGTTCTTGAACTATATGATGGAGCCTCGAACGGCAATACTATATCAGCGCATCACCTTGCGGATAATCTACGGGCAAGGGGACATGAGGTAAGGATTGCTGCGTCGGGAGAGACATATGATGGGAAGTGGGGCTTTGGTGTATACCATGTCCCTGTTTTCGACAAGCTTATATCCGCTCATGGATTCATGTTCGGAATCCCTGATGAGAAGAAGATGGAGGAGGCCGTGCACTGGGCTGATATCGTCCATGTCATGATGCCATTCCCTCTTGGCAAGCTTGCAACGAGGATTGCAGTCCGCGATGGCATTCCATGTACTGGAGCATTCCATATACAGCCTGAGAATATCTGGTCATCTGTCGGGCTCGGCAACTTCATGCCGCTCATAAACTTCACATACTGGTTTGCGAACCGCTATATATTCCGTTATTTCCACTACATCCACTGTCCTAGCCGCATGATTTCCAACATGCTTAAATCCCATGGCTACAAGGCTGAGATGCGGATCATCTCCAATGGGATATCGCTCACGGAATTCACCTATCATAAGTGCCCGAAGAGGAAGGAATTCCAGGATAAGTTCGTCGTTGTGATGAGCGGAAGGCTTTCCAGAGAGAAGCGCCAGGACATCCTGATAAATGCCGTGAAGAAGTCTAAGTATGCGGATAGGATACAGCTCTATCTTGCCGGGCAGGGGCCGAAGAGAGAGGAGTACGAGAAGCTTGCTGTAGGGCTTCCGAATCCAATCATGATGCAGTTCCTATCGACAAAGGACCTTATAGAGCTTCTTGGCGAGGCTGATCTCTATGTCCATGCCTCTGATATCGATATCGAGGCAATGAGCTGCATGGAGGCATTCGCATCAGGCCTTGTCCCGATCATATCCGACAGCGCTAGATCCGCAGCATCGCAGTTTGCTCTTGATGAGCGCTCGGTATTCAAGGCTGGGGACAGTACAGATCTGGCGGCGAAGATAGACTGGTGGATTGAGCATCCTGAGGAGAGAAAGCGCATGGAGCCGCTCTATTCTGAATCTGCCGTGAATTACTCGCTCGATAAATCCGTCGATATGATGATTGGGATGTTCGAGGATGAGATCAAGAGATGCGGGAAGGAAGTTCCCCTGAAGTAATGAAATGCCCGGTTTCCCGGGCATTGTTTTCATTTGACTATGCTTCCATTCTCAGAGATTTTCCTCATTATATAGCCCTCTTTCAGAGGAAGCGATGTCCGTATGCTTCCTGCTTTGCCATGGTCCAGCTGTTCAACCTCGTTTCCTTCGCCATCTAGAAGCGTGAAATCCGTATCGGAAAGGAGAGGGACATCTGGCCCGATGAACTCAAGACTGTCTTCCTTCTTTATCTGATTGCGTATATCCAGCATATATGTGCTGTCACTGGTTTTTTCCCTTACACTGCCAAGGAATATGTAATTCCTTTCATAGCCATAGCTTGTAGGTCGTGAGACATCTGCTGTATCGATGGCCCCGGATGAGAAGAAGAATCCTGTGGTGTACTCCCGGTGTGAGACATCGAAGAGATCTCGCTTGTACATATCAAGATCGGGAGCCATGTCGATTGCCTTCCTGTATGCTCTGGTGACAACGGCGACATAGTATACTGACTTCATTCTTCCTTCGATCTTAAGCGATGAGAGCCCCGCATCCTCAAGCTCTCTGACATGATCGATCATGCAGAGATCTTTGGAGGATAGGATTGTCGTGTATCCATCCTCTTCCTCAATAGGATAGTAGATGCCAGGACGTTCCTCTTCCTCGAGTGCGTAGTGGAGCTTATAGTTCCAGCGGCATGTATGGGAGCAATCTCCCTGATTCCCGCTTCTTCCCGCAAGGTGTGCAGAGAGAAGGCACCTGCCGGAATAGGCCATGCACATCGCTCCATGCACAAACGCCTCAAGCTCCAGTTCCGGGACAGCATCCTTTATGCGTTTTATATCATCAAGGGAAGCCTCCCTTCCGAGAATCACGCGGTCAAAACCCATTCTCCTGTACATCTTCGCGCTTTCGCTGTTGATGCATGAGGCCTGAGTGGAGAGATGGAGCTCCTTTTCTGGGAAATTCTCCTTCAGAAACGATACCGTACCGATATCAGAGACAATGAAAGCGTCGAAAGGCCATCTCGCTATTTCATCCCTCATTGTCATAAGCTTCTGGATCTGATCCTCATGAAAGAGGATGTTCATCGTGCAGTAGATCTTCTTTCCAGATGCTTTCCTGAGCGCTCTCACCTCGTCGAGTTCCTGATCGGAGAAATTCCCCGCATTCTTTCTCAGCGAGAATTCCGTAAGACCCATATAAGCGGCATCCGCACCATACGCGAATGCCGTTCTGAGTTTTTCCGCATTTCCTGCAGGAGCAAGTAACTCTATTGCCATCTCATAACCTTCTCATAGAATTCTGACTGACGCTGCTGGGACTTTGCCCTCTCTTCCTCTTCCTTGCGCCTTTTCTCCATCATCATCGCATCGAGGATGGATTTATCGAGTCTCTTTGTACTCTCATCGGGGAAAGCAATGCTGATTACCTCAGAGATATCGGAGACAAGATGGAAGACTACGTCGCCCTTGACTTCCTTGTCGAGCTTGTCCAGGTCTGCCTTGTTCCTTTCAGGGATTATAATCTCCGTGATCCTGTTCCTGCGGGCTGCAAGGATCTTCTCCTTCAGTCCTCCTATCGGCATCACGCGTCCTGTAAGGGTGAGCTCTCCCGTCATCGCAAGGCCTTCCTTCACAGGCTCTGAGCGGAACATCGACCAGAGAGCTGTAAAGAGTGTTATTCCGGCCGAAGGGCCATCCTTAGGTACAGCGCCCTCTGGAATGTGGAGATGCACGGTCTCATCATCGAAGAATTCGAGGCTAAGGCCTCTGAGATATGCCTCCTTCTTGAGAGATGACCATGCAATCGATACAGACTCCTGCATTACCGATCCGAGCTGACCTGTGACCTTCAGCTCTCCCTTCATCGGGATTGCCTCAGCTTCTATCAGAAGCACATCGCCGCCCATGCTTGTCCAGGCAAGTCCGATAGCTGTGCCGGGCTTGTCTGCTCTGATGATGTCATCGGAAGGGAAGACAGGCTTGCCAAGGTAGTTCTCGACACCATTGCCCCTTATGTATACAGGGAGCTTGAGATCCTTCTCCTGGAGTATCTTCAGAGCAACTTTCCTCATTACCTTGTCTATGAGCTTCTCATAGTTTCTGACACCGGCTTCCCTTGCATACTCCTCTGCAATAAGGCCCAGGGCTTTGCTGTCGAATCTGATCTCCTTTGAGGTGAGTCCATTCTTCTTCAAAAGCCTTGGCACAAGGTAATCATGTCCGATATGGAGCTTCTCCTCAGGAGTGTATCCTGAGAGCTCAATCATCTCCATCCTGTCCAGAAGCGGCTCAGGAATCCTCGATGGATCATTCGCTGTGACGATGAAAAGCACATGCGACAGGTCATATGGCAGATCGACATAGAAATCCTGGAAGCTTGTGTTCTGCTCAGGGTCAAGGACTTCGAGAAGTGCAGATGCGGGATCTCCCTGGAATGATTCACCCATCTTGTCTATCTCATCGATGAGGATGACCGGATCAGGGACGCCTGTGGTCTTCATTGCCTGGATGATCTTTCCTGGCATTGCCCCGACATAGGTTCTCCTGTGTCCTTTGATCTCCGCCTCATCCCTCATACCTCCGACGGAGAAGCGGTAGAACTTCTTTCCGAGCGCCCTGGCTATGGAATAACCTACCGATGTCTTTCCGACCCCGGGAGGACCTGCGAGGCAGAGTATGGCACCCTTGCCGTTCTTGGCCTTTAGCCGGGATGCAAGGAACTCGAGTATCCTCTCCTTCACGTCCTTCATTCCATAGTGGTCATGCTCAAGGACATTCTTCACCTTCGATATGCTGTAGTCTGGAGCCTTGTCCTCGAAGGAGAAGGGGAGTGAGAGTATCGTCTCGATATAGAGCTTCGTCATGGCATACTCAGGGTTCATCGTCTCCAGCCCTGATAGCTTTTCGAGCTCTTTGTCCACCTGCTTCCTGAATACCTCTGGCAGCTTGGTGTTCTCTGCCCTCTGATAGAGATCATCCGATACATTGCCGCCTTTGCCCCTTCCTGATATCTGGGCAAGCTCGTCTTTGAGAGCCTTGATCTGCTCCCTCAGTATCTGCTCTCTGTTGCGGTTCTTGATCCTGTCATAGATCTCCTGCTTAACGGCATTCTCCTTATCAAGGATCTCCTTTTCAGCTGCGATATATGACAGAAGCTTCTCTATACGGTCCTTTGGATTCGGGATTTCAAGAAGCTCCTGCAGGAATGTGCCAGGGGCATTGATTGCCGATGATGCATAGAATGACAGCATCGATGCGTCATCGATATTCGTTACATTTACGTCCGACGCGAATGAGAACATCGTCGTTGTCTGGCTGAGCCCCATTATCGTATCGCGGAGAATACGTACATATGACTGTACGGCTTTTTCCCTGACAGGCTCATCCGGATATGATTCGAAATCGGCATAAGTGAACTGGCCATCTGCAGAGAATCCCGTCACCTTCACTCTCTCTATTGTTGAGACGAACAGGTGATAGCAGTTGTTCGGGAGCTTTATGTATCTTGTTACTCTTGAGAGTGTTCCTACTTTCCTGAAGCTGCCGTTCTCATCCTGCATAACCGCCACGAAGAACCCATCTCCGTCAATGACACGGGTTATGGCGGCAACATCCGCAGGACGGCCTATCATCAGCGTAGTGAATGTCTCCGGGAAGAGCGGCCTTTCTAGAAGGGGCAGCACTATTGCCCGCACTGGCAGCTTTTCCATCTCGTTTGTGCTGTTTTCCTCTGTCTGCATCCAATACCTCTATCTGATGAATCTATAGGACACTGTCCATATTGGCAATGCCCTATGCAAAGCAAAAGATAATATTCAATTTCTGATGCGGCAATGGAAATCGGCTAAGGAGCTCCTGCTGCATTACTTGGAAACAGCAATGAGAGGGAATCCTCCTGCGTCAGGTCCTGTGTTCTCCGCATATTCATATCCATATTCGGCGAGGGCCGTGTTCATTTCGGACAAAGCCGTTTCCCATGAATTGCCATCGCCTATCTTAATGACATCGAGATCGCCGGATGAGAGACTTCTCCCGACTCCGGGTATATCCCCGCCGTTTTCCCAGAAGCAGGCTGTTATCTCCGCATTCTCATTAAGACCTGTGATGCCCCCGATAGTATCATTTCCATTCACAGAGCCAGTGGAATAGCAGGAGATCATCTTATGGAATCTATTTATTCCTGTTATCCCTCCTGCAGTGCTTCCGCATTTTACCGTACCGGATGAATAGCATGCTGCGAGCGGTCCCATGCTTATTCCTGCAATGCCGCCTGCAATCGTATCGCTGTAGACTGATCCGGAGAATGAGCATGCATAGATATAAGCCGCGAAATTGTATCCCGTTATGCCTCCCGTTTCGTCATGGCCGATGATGGTACCGGAAGATGCGCATTCCTGTATAATCGATTCAAGTGAGTTCAGACCTGCGATTCCACCGATATACCAGTCCATATCGTTTATTCTTCCTGTAAAAGAGCATTTCTCTATTATGCTCTTATTGTCGTTGCATCCAGCGATTCCTCCTGCATAGTATCCATCTATGACCTCTCCGCTGAATGTGCATCCGCTTATCCTGCCTCCATCGGCATTGAGCCCTGCGATTCCACCTATCGCATATTCGCCTCTGATTGTGCCATCGCTGCCGGAGTCTTTGATCAGCCCGTAATTTATGCCAGCGATTCCACCCGCATCTCCATTGCCTGCTGATTCCACGGATGCTGTGCACTCGGATATCGTACCGCGGTTACGGCCCGCAATGCCTCCTTCTGCAATTCCTGATCCTTCAATAGTACCTGATACATGGCAGTCCTCGATTCTTCCGAGATTCTCTCCGGCGATACCACCGGATGCCTCTGAGCCTGTGAGGCTGGCTCCTTCAAGCTTCAGGCCGAGTACGCTTCCATTCTGGCCTATGTATCCGAAGAATCCGATATGTCCCTCCGTGCCATCCACCCTGAGTCCGGAGACAGTGTGTCCGTTTCCGTTGAAAACGGCGCTGTATGGCGCATTCTCAGATCCTATCGGACTCCATTCGTCCTTGAGAGTGATATCAGCGATGAGTGAGCAGGAAGAGATTCCCGATGCTGCCCATTCCAGCAGGCCCTCCTCACTGTATGTTATATATTCCCCTGATGCGGATAAGGCGTATTCCTCCCAGTGCCCATGGAGAGTAATATTGTCTGTGATCTTCTCCTCATCATCAAAGGGTGTATCCGAACCCTCTTCAAACCAGCCGAGGAAGCGGAACTCCGTATTATTGTATGAAAGTGATACGGAAGGAAGACTTCCGATTGTTTCCCCATCCGGTATCATCATCGTATCTGGAAGAGCGCTCAGGGAGGCTTCGCTGCCGAGCGATGAAGGCAGGTCATATGAGAATGAGATGCTCCATGCTTCCTTCCATATGGCATGAAGCGTCATGCTGCCTGTTATAGGTGTGCTGAAGCTGAACAGATCCGAGCTGTCGCCTGTTGCGCTCCATCCTTCAAATGCATAGCCATCTTTCTTCGGATCCTCAGGTCTGCGTGCCTGGTTCCCTGAAGCCACAAGCTGCGGGGCAAGGAATGATCCTCCCTCTGTATCGAACTCAATCCTGTATACAGGTATGTGCTTCTCTGCCCAGCCTGCATACAGCGACAGATCGGAAACAACGAGCGAGTTTGGATCATATGGGTTGGTTGCCTCCTTATCGGTGAACCACCCAGAGAAGTTATAGCCGCTTCTGACTGGTACCTCCGGCCTGTAATCCCAGATAGGTGCATTATCAGGGATATCTACGGAGATTTCGGTTCCACTGGACCATTCTCCTCCGTTCGCGTCGAATATAACTGTATGCATCGGGGTTTCGATGTGCGGAGGATCGCACGAGGTGAGAAGGGCCGCGATGCATAGCATGACGAATATACAGGATCCAAGCTTTGCGTTTCCTTTCATAATTCAGAATTATAGCGCTGAATATCCGATGAGGGCGGGAATATGTTCATCAGGTGGACTCTGCTTGTTCATATCATGTCATCAAGATGCTTCAGACTCCTCATGTCATATTCCATCAGCTGATTGTGAACGAGTCCGGTTTTCCTATCCTTTCTTCATGATGCATTATCCTGCGGTATCCTCGACAGACTGTTCGTTATAGAAAAGTTGCGAAAAACCCATTGGCTTGCCGATGGGATGAAAGCAACAGATTCAGAATGTGATGACAGAATGCTTGCCTTCAATCCATAGTTTAGCTTTTTGTGTTGAGAATCTGATGAGGCAGTAGTTTTCATCGCATGGCCCATCAGGATAATAGTGGGAAAAGAAGTCTTTCCAATATCGTCTTAGCGTATCCTTGTCTGTAACGACTTCAGCATTCCCGCACGAGAGGCATAGCTTTTGGAAAGCTGTGCTTCATAGCAGCTCATTTTTTGTTTCATAATTTATTATTCATTAAGAAAATAATACAGCATTATGAGAAAATGCAACAGAATGCAACGCATTATCGTATTGCATACATTCGATCTTTTGGATAATGTGCATGTATTCCAGAAATATCCATGAGGAGCCCCCAGTGCGTAAAGTTGCGATAATAATGGGTAGCGATTCGGATCTGCATATCGCGGAAAAGGCGGTAGCAGTGCTTAAGGATTTCGAGGTGCCGTACGAGGTTCATGTCATGAGCGCACATCGTACGCCGGATGAGGTCCATGCGTTTGCATCATCGGCAAGGGCAGAGGGTATTTCCGCCATCATATCGATAGCTGGCAAGGCCGCCCATCTTGGTGGTGTCATTGCATCTTATACAACACTTCCTGTGATAACGATTCCCGGATCAGGTGGGGCCCTCAAAGGTGTTGAGGCGCTTCTGTCATCAGTGGAGATGCCTCCAGGGATTCCTGTGGCATCTGTTGGAATCGATGCAGGGCAGAATGCGGCGCTTCTTGCGCTTTCGATCCTTTCAGTAAGCGATGAGGGGATTGCGGAGAAGCTTGGGGCATACAGAGAAAGCATGCGCAATAAGATCCTTATCAAGGACAGAGAGATAAGCGGGAGGCTTTAAGCTATGGAGAGGAAAGAGCAGCTTTACGAAGGTAAGGCAAAGAAGGTCTATGCGACCAGTGATCCTGATATCTGCATCGTATCGTACAAGGACGATGCAACGGCATTCAATGGAGAGAAGAAGGGAACCATCAGAGGCAAGGGAGTCATCAACAATAGGATAACGAACTACCTGATGAAGAGGCTTTCCGATGAGGCAGGCATTCCTACCCACTATATCGAGGAGCTCTCCGATACCGATACCGCAGTGAAGCGTGTAAGGATCATTCCTCTCGAGGTCATTGTCCGCAATGTGATTGCTGGATCGCTTTCGAAGCGTGTAGGGAAGCCCGAGGGCACAGAGCTCAGATGCCCGATCCTTGAGTTCTCCTATAAGGATGATGAGCTTGGGGATCCGATGGTCAATGACTACCATATACTGGCTATGGGATGGGCAACGGAGGAGGAGCTTGATACGATCAAGGACTATGCCATGAGAATCAATGATTACCTTCTTGGGTTCTTCTCCTCAATCGGCATCGACCTTATTGATTTCAAGCTTGAGTTCGGCAAGACTTCCGATGGCACGATTGTGCTTGCCGATGAGATCAGCCCCGATACATGCCGTTTCTGGGATAGCGTGACAAAGAAGAAGCTCGACAAGGACCGCTTCCGCCGCGATCTTGGTGATACGGAAGGCGCCTACAAAGAGATGCTTGAGCGCGTTTTCGGAGCAAAGTGATGGATGAGCTGAAGGAAGAATGCGGGCTCTTCGGTATCTGGTCGGAAAATCCTTCCGACCTTGCCCGCACATGCTACTACGCCCTCTATGCGCTGCAGCACAGGGGGCAGGAGGGCGCAGGCATAGCCGTCGCTACGGATGATGGCATAGTCTCTAGAAAGGACGCAGGGCTTGTGAATGATGTCTTCACATCCTCCGTCCTTTCTTCTTTTCCGGAGACTACCATGGCTATCTCCCATGTGCGCTACGGTACCACTGGTATCAATCCACGGCTGAATGTGCAGCCTCTTGTCGTCAATCACTACCTCGGATCCATGGCTGTTGCCCATAATGGCAACCTTACCAATGATGCTGAGCTGAGGAAGGAACTTGAGCTCAATGGATCCATCTTCCATACGACAAGCGATACAGAGGTAATCGCATACATGCTTGTGCGCCACAGACTGGAGGATCTCCCTCTGGATAAGGCAGTTTCAAGACTGATGGATGAACTCAGGGGCGCATACTCGCTCCTTGTCATGGGCCGCGATAAGCTTGTTGCTGCAAGAGATCCATGGGGATTCAGGCCTCTCTGCATGGGAAGAATCGACAATGGCTATGTCTTTGCATCCGAAAGCTGCGCATTCGATACAATCGGTGCTGAGTTCATCCGCGATATCGAGCCAGGGGAGATCGTGACCATAGATAAGGAAGGAAATGTCTTCTCGGACAAATCCCATACAGGGCGTGAGCAGAAGAGCTTCTGTGTCTTCGAGCTTATCTATTTCGCCCGTCCTGATTCCGTCATCGATGGTGTTTCTGTGCAGCTTGCAAGGCAGAGGGCAGGAGCATTCCTCGCTCTTGAGCATCCTGTGCAGGCCGATGTGGTCATCGGTGTGCCTGATTCAGGCATCGAGGCAGCTCTCGGCTATTCAAGACAGTCTGGCATACCATATTCGACAGGACTGATAAAGAATAAGTATATCGGGCGCACATTCATCCAGCCTGACCAGCGGATGAGGGAGGACTCTGTCAGGATAAAGCTCAATCCTATCCCTTCCGCGGTAAAGGGCAAAAGGGTGGTGCTGATTGATGATTCTATAGTCCGGGGAACTACCTCCAAGCGCATAGTGAAGCTTCTGAGGGATGCTGGGGCAAAGGAGGTCCATTTCATGTCCTCTGCACCCAAGTTCCTCTATCCCTGCTATTTCGGCACGGATATCGATAGTTCGGAGAATCTATTCGCATATAAGTACAGCGATGAGGAGATGAAGGAGATACTCGATGTCGATTCATTGGGCTTCCTCTCTCCTGAGAGTGTCGTGAAGCTTGCGCCCACTGGCGACAAAGGGTTCTGCACTGCATGCTTCACCGGGAGATATCCTTGTCCGCCACCAGAGGTGCAGGGGAAGGACAGATACCATCAGAGGGGGTAATGATGAAAAGCTATTCTGAAAGCTACAGGGAAAGCGGTGTTGATATAACAGCAGGGTATAGGGCTGTTGAGCTCATGAAGGAGCATGTGAACCGCACGAAGACAGGTCTTCCTACCGATGATATCGGAGGATTCGGAGGCCTTTATGATATCTCCGGCGAGAAGGGATCCGTGCTCGTTTCCGGGACCGATGGCGTGGGAACCAAGCTCAAGATCGCATTTGCGCTCGATAAGCATGACACTGTTGGAATTGACTGCGTGGCTATGTGCGTGAATGATATCGTATGCCTTGGCGCGAAACCTCTTCTCTTCCTGGATTACATCGCATGTGGACGTAACATACCGGAACGTATTGCTGATATCGTCAAAGGCGTTGCAGATGGCTGTGTTGAGGCTGGATGCGCCCTCGTCGGCGGGGAGACTGCTGAGATGCCGGGCTTCTATCCTGAGAATGAGTACGATCTCGCGGGATTCTCTGTAGGAATCGCAGAGAAGGAGAGGATCCTTGGAAGGGACAGAGTGAGAGAGGGTGACGCTGTTATTGCATTCCCTTCCTCCGGAGTCCATTCCAATGGCTTCTCGCTTGTGCGCCGTGTCTTCGGCATTGATTCCGATCCGGGCGTGCTCGGAAGGAGAATCGATGATCTCGGAATGACTCTTGGCGAGGCCCTTCTTGCCCCGACCCGGATCTATGTGAAGGATGCGATGGCTGCTATCTCGGCATCCTCTGTCCATGCAATCTGCCATATCACAGGAGGAGGCTTCTATGAGAATATCCCAAGAGTCCTTCCAGAGGGCCTTGGCGTAAGCATCAGGAAGAGCGATGTCAGGGTCCATCCCATCTTCCATGTCATCCAGAATGAAGGGAATATTCCGGAGCGTGACATGTTCAATACATTCAACATGGGTGTTGGAATGGCCCTGATCGTAAGCAGCGATACTGCAGACAGTGCTTTGGATGCAGTTCCTGACTCATATATCCTTGGTGAGATCGTGAAGAGCGATGACGAGGTGAGGATATGGTAAGGATTGCGGTGCTTGTCTCCGGGGGCGGCACGAACCTTGAAGCGCTTCTCGAGGCAGAGGAGTCTGGCAGGATTCCTTCAGGCCGCATAGAGCTGGTTGTCGCTGACAGGCCTTCCTATGCACTTGAGCGCGCGGCCCGCCATGGAAGGGAGGCTGTCCTGATAGAACGGAAGAAGATAGGGATGAAGCTCTTCTCCTCCGAGCTTGTCGATGTGCTGCGGAACCATGGTATCGATATGGTCATACTCGCAGGCTTTCTTTCCATCCTTCCTCCATCAGTAATCGATCAGTATAGGGACAGAATCATAAATATCCACCCCTCGCTGATTCCTTCATTCTGCGGAAAGGGATTCTATGGACTCAAGGTCCATGAAGCCGCGTTGGAACGCGGGGTAAAGGTGACTGGTGCCACTGTCCATCTTGTGAATGAGATTCCCGATGGTGGGCGGATACTCATACAGAAAGCGGTTGCGGTCCTTCCGGGCGACAGTCCGGAGACATTGCAGAGAAGAGTCATGGAGGAGGCTGAGTGGAAGATCCTTCCAGAGGCAGCCCAGATGATAGCTAAGGAGATAGAAGATGAGAGCAGGTGAATATCTTGGGGCAATTGATTATCCTGGGCGCATTGCGGCAGCAGGATATGGTAAGGGAGGGGAGATTGTTCTCCTCTATGCGATAACAGGAAGGAGCACGAATAGCAGGAACCGTGTATTCCGCCTTGAGAACGGTGTGCTCCGCACTGAGCCGTATGATCCGTCGAAGGTCGAGGATCCTTCCCTGATAATCTACAATGCGATGAGATCGTCCGGTGATACCATTGTGCTGACAAACGGGGACCAGACCGATACGATTGCATCTTTCCTGGATGAAGGGAAGAGCGTTGAGGAGGCCCTTGTCACAAGGACATATGAGCCGGATGCTCCTAATTTCACCCCACGCATCAGCATAACGTCATCCCCTTCGGGCTATACCCTTTCGATAATAAGCAAGGACGGTGATGGAACGGAGAGGAAGCTCTATAGCTACGGCAGGGAGGATGGTGTTATGCATATGATCCATACATACATGCATGACGGTTCACCTCTTCCATCATTCGAAGGACTTCCCGCAAGGCTTGAGACGCTTTCCTCTGCAGATGAGCTTGTTGCCGATGCCTGGAATGCAATGGCTCCGGACAGACGGATCTCAATATATGTCCGCTATGGGAACGAGGAGAGGATCATCAATGGAATGGAGGAAGCAAATGGCTGACAGAATCGATCTGAAATATGGATGCAATCCGAATCAGAAGAGGGCATATATAGAGCGTGAGGGAGGACTTCCTGTCGAGGTTCTCAATGGCCGGGCGGGTTATATAAACTTCCTCGATGCGCTCAATGGCTGGCAGCTTGTATCGGAGCTGAAGATGGCTACTGGTCTTCCAGCTGCGGCATCGTTCAAGCATGTGTCCCCTGCGGGAGCTGCAATAGGCCTTCCTCTTTCCGACAAGGAGCGGAAGATGTCATTCATTCCGAAGAAGATGGAGCTTTCCCCCCTCGCTGCCGCATACGCCAGGGCAAGAAGCGCAGACCGCATGAGCTCATTCGGCGATTTCATCTCCCTTTCCGATGTATGCGATGAAGCTACTGCCCATCTTATCGCAAGGGAAGTCTCCGATGGCGTTATCGCTCCGGGGTATACGCAAGAGGCCCTTGATATCCTACGTGAGAAACGGAAGGGCAGCTATACCGTTCTGCGGATCGATCCTGATTTCATCCCAGAGAAGGAGGAACGGCGCACCGTCTTCGGCATAGAGTTCGTCCAGGACAGGAATGAGTACATTCCATCCGATGAGGATTTTGCCAATATCGTTACGGAGAACAAGGCTCTCACGGATGATGCGAGAAGAGATCTTACCGTAGCACTTATCGCGCTGAAGCATACCCAGTCCAATTCGGTCTGCTATGCATATAATGGGCAGACAATCGGTGTCGGGGCAGGCCAGCAGTCAAGAATCCATTGCACAAGGCTTGCAGGCAATAAGGCCGACCTATGGAATCTCAGGCTCTCAGACAAGGTGCAGTCGCTTCCATTCCTACCGGGCCTTTCCCGCAATGATAAGGATAATATCATAGAGCAGTATCTCTCCGATGATCCGGAGATGGATGTGCTTGGTGGCTGGGAGAGCTATTTCACAGAGAAGCCGGAGCCCTTCACTAGAGAGGAGAAGAAGGCATATCTCTCATCAATCCATGGTATCTCCCTTGCATCAGATGCTTTCTTCCCCTTCTCGGATAATATCGACAGGGCAGAGAAGAGCGGAGTCTCGTACATAGCGGAGCCTGGCGGAAGCGTCCGTGATGATGCTGTCATAGCTGAGGCTGACAGATTCGGCATGGTCATGTGCTTTACCACAGTAAGGCTTTTCCATCATTGAGGAGCGTATGATGAATGTTCTGATTATCGGGAGCGGCGGACGAGAGGATGCGCTCGGGCAGAAAATAGCCGCCAGCTCGCTTTCCCCTGCACTTTTCTTCCTCCCTGGCAACGGAGGAACGGCCCGCTATGGATGCAACATACCTTGCAGCGTGATGGATATAACCGGAGTCATTGCCGCGTGCAGGGAACACAGCATCGATTATGTTGTCGTAGCACCAGATGATCCGCTTGCAATTGGAATGGTCGATGCGTTGAAGGCTGCCGGTATCCCGGCATTCGGGCCTGACAGGAAGGCTGCCCAGATAGAGGCTTCAAAGTCATTCGCAAAGAATCTGATGCGCAAGTACTCAATCCCCACAGCATCCTATGAGGTCTTCACCGATAGCAGTGAGGCAATTTCATATGCTGAGCGGCAGTCCTATCCCCTTGTCATTAAGGCAGATGGGCTGGCACTTGGAAAGGGTGTGATCATCGCAGAAAGCAGGGATGAGGCTATCAGTGCCATAAAGGACATGATGGACAATGCCGCATTCGGCACGGCAGGGCAGAAGATTGTCATCGAGGAATTCCTTACAGGACCGGAAGTTACTGTTCTTTCGTTCACCGATGGGAAGACTGTTGTTCCTATGGTATCCAGCATGGACCATAAGAGGGCCTATGATGGGGATAAAGGCCCGAATACAGGCGGCATGGGAGTCATAGCCCCGAACCCATTCTTCACCGATGCTATTTCAGCAGAGTGCATGGATACGATATTCCTTCCTACCATCAGGGCTATGGAAGCTGAAGGCTGTCCGTTCTCTGGCTGTCTTTATTTCGGCCTCATGCTCACACCTTCCGGACCGAAGGTAATCGAGTATAACTCCAGATTCGGGGATCCGGAGGCGGAGGCGATTCTCCCTCTGCTTGACTCGGACCTGCTGGAGATCATGATGGCAGTCACGGAAGGACGGCTTGAGGATGCCGATGTGAAGTGGAAGGATCTCTCCTCTGCATGCGTCGTAGCAGCTTCCGGAGGTTATCCCGACAAGTATGCGAAGGGAAAGGAAATCACGATAGGAGATACAGGGGATTGCTCTGTATATATCGCAGGGGCCGCAGAGAAGGATGGTAAGCTTGTCACCTCTGGCGGCCGTGTCCTCTCTGCTGTCGCAACAGCAAGCACTCTGGGAGAAGCTCTCAGCACGGCATACAAGGCGATGGAGCACATAAGCTTCGAGGGCATGGAATACAGGAAGGATATAGGTAGAAGGGCACTGGAGGCTTCTGATGGTGTATAGAGTTCTGGTCGAGAAGAAGGAAGGATTCAGGAACGAGGCCGATGCGCTCGGAAGGGATATAAGGGAGTTCCTCGGTATCGATATAGACAGAGTAAGGATCCTCAACTGCTACGATGCTGAGAATATTCCTGAGGAGGTCTTTTCAAGAGCTGTCTCTGAGGTATTCTCAGAGCCGCCTGTTGACAGTATCCTCAGCTCGGTGCCGGAGGCGGATGATGTGTTCCGCGTCTGCTATCTCGCGGGACAATTTGACCAGAGAGCAAGAAGCGCAGAGGAGTGCATATCATTCCTGTCTCCTGGTGTTGATGCGAAGGTGAAGTCATCGAGGATCTATCTCCTATATGGATGCTCAAAGGATGATGGCATCAGGATCAGGAAGTATCTGATCAACCCTGTTGAGGCAGAGGAGAGTGCAATAGAAGAGGGCGATACGCTCTCGGCATCCTACCCAGAGCCGCACGATGTCGCTGTGCTCGATGGATTCAGGACGATGGATGCAAACGCGCTCGATGCATTCCGTACACGCTATGGGCTTGCTATGGATAATGCAGACCTGGCCCTGTTCCAGCGGTATTTCATTGAGACGGAGCATCGTGATCCAACGATTACAGAGCTCCGCGTATGCGATACATACTGGTCGGATCATTGCCGCCATACAACATTTCTCACCCATCTTGATTCGGTTGTCTTCCATGACCGTGATGCGGAGGCCGCATACAATGAGTATCTCACGATACGGAAGGAGCTCGGAAGGGAGAACCGTCCTGTCTCTCTGATGGATATAGCGACAATAGGGGCGAAGATTCTTAAGAAGCGTGGGCTTCTCGATAATCTCGATGTATCGGAGGAGATCAACGCCTGCTCGATAAAGATCACAGCAAGAATCGATGGCAAGGATGTCCCATATCTTCTTCTTTTCAAGAATGAGACCCACAACCATCCGACTGAGATAGAGCCATTCGGCGGAGCAGCAACCTGCATAGGAGGAGCCATCAGGGATCCTCTCTCAGGTAGGGCATATGTCTATCAGGCAATGAGGCTGACGGGTTCCGGCGATGTCACTGAGCCGTTCTCCGATACGATGGCGGGAAAGCTCCCTCAGCGCAGGATTGCTCTTGATGCTGCACGCGGCTATTCAAGCTATGGCAATCAGATTGGTCTTGCCACAGGGATGGTCGATGAGATCTACCACCCTGGCTATAAGGCCAAGCATATGGAGCTTGGTGCTGTCATGGGAGCTGTTCCAGAGGACCACGTAAGGCGGGAAGCTCCTGTTCCTGGTGATGTGATTCTCCTTCTTGGAGGACGCACAGGGCGTGATGGCATCGGAGGAGCTACGGGATCTTCCAAGAGCCATGGTATGAAATCGCTTGAGACATGCTCTGCGGAGGTCCAGAAGGGAAATGCCCCTGAGGAGAGGAAGCTTCAGAGGCTCTTTATGAGGAAGGAAGCCTCCCTCATGATAAAGCGTTGCAATGATTTCGGCGCAGGCGGGGTATCTGTCGCAATCGGAGAACTCGCTCCCGGCCTTGATATCAATCTGGATAAGGTTCCGAAGAAGTATCTCGGGCTCGATGGGACCGAGCTTGCAATCTCCGAAAGCCAGGAAAGGATGGCTGTTGCTGTCGGTTCTTCAGATGCAGAGCGTTTCATCGCGCTTGCCCATGAGGAGAATCTTGAGTGCACCCCGGTTGCCGTCGTGACGGAGGAGCCTGTGCTCAGTATGAAGTGGAGGGGCAGGGAGATTGTGCATCTGCAGCGTTCATTCCTTGATACGAATGGCGCTGAAAAGCATCAGAATGCAGAAGTTGCAGAAGGGCTTTCCTACGAAGACCTCTCATCGCTATCTGTGAAGGATGCTCTGTCCAATCTGAATCTCTCTTCAAAGCAGGGACTTTCAGAACGCTTCGATTCGACTATCGGCGCATCGACCGTTCTCCTGCCATTCGGAGGCAGATACCAGAAGACAGCGCCTGAGGCGATGGCGGCTCTTATCCCATCAGAGCATGGAAGATCGGAAACCGTGTCATTGATGGCCTATGGCTACAATCCGTATAAGACAGCGGCAGATCCATTCCATGGATCGTATGACGCTGTTGTTGACAGTGTCTCGAAGATTGTGGCTGCAGGCGGAAGCAGAAAGGGCACATATCTTACGTTCCAGGAGTTCTTCGGAAGGACCGGAACTGATCCCGCAAGATGGGGAAGGCCTCTAGCTGCGCTTCTTGGCGCTCTCAGGGCTCAGCTCGATCTCGGCACAGCAGCAATCGGAGGCAAGGACAGCATGTCCGGGACTTTCGAGAATATCGATGTGCCGAATACGCTTGTGTCGTTTGCTGTGAATACGACAACTCCGGATCGTATCATATCACCGGAATTCAAGGCCGCAGGATCATGCGTCTCCCTTCTTGTCCCTGATGGTGACATAGCTTCCTATCTCGACAGGGCTGCAAGGATATTCAGGGAAAGCCGGGCAACTGCTGTATCAACTGTTCCATATGGAAGCATATCTGCGGCCATAGCGAAGATGTGTTTTGGCAATGGCATCGGGTATGAAGGCAGCACGGAAGGGAAGGCTCCTGCCGGCACATTCATCATTGAGACAGCAGGACCTGTCGATGGAGCTGTGCTTCTCGGCCATACGATTGAGAAGCCTGTTTTCTGTGGTATACCACTTGAGGATCTCTTGCTGTCCTATGAGAATCCGCTCTCATCTGTCTATCCGATAACCTCCGCAGGCGGAGATGGCAAGGTTGAGACATTCACTTGCGATAAGGTCTCTTCAATCCGCTTCGGGAAGGATATCAGGCCAAGGGCAATCATCCCGGTATTCCCGGGAACGAACTGCGAGATTGATACGAAGAGAGCCTTTGAGGATGCAGGGGCTGACGCTGAGATCTTCGTTGTATCAAACCTCAGCAATGACGCCATAAAGCATAGCATCGATTCATTCTCCAATGCTGTCAGGAACAGCCAGATACTATTCATCCCAGGTGGATTCTCTGGTGCGGATGAGCCCGATGGATCGGGAAAGTTCATAACTGCATTCATGCGCAGTCCCGCTGTCAGGGAATCTGTCATGGATCTCCTGGATGTGCGTCAGGGACTTGTCGGTGGTATCTGCAATGGTTTCCAGGCGCTTGTGAAGCTCGGTCTTCTGCCTTATGGCGAATTCAGGGAGCCTGATAAGGATAATCCTACGCTTACATTCAACACGATAGGAAGGCACATCTCTCATATAGCCCATGTCCGTGTTTCCTCTGCAATGAGTCCATGGATGTCAGGCTTCAGACCTGGTGAGGTCTGCCTTGTGCCCATAAGCCATGGAGAGGGCAGGTTCATCGCTGATGATAATCTCATCCATACGCTCGCTGCGAATGGACAGATAACCTTCCAGTATTCCGATCCGGAGGGCAATGTGACGATGGACAGCCGGTACAATCTCAATGGCTCAGCTTATGCGATAGAGGGAATCACCAGCCCCGATGGGCGTGTGTTCGGACGTATGGGCCATGTCGAACGGAGCCAGCGGAATACGATGCTGAATCTCTGCGAGGGAGGGGATAGCCTGAGGTTCTTCCGCTCTGCGGTGGGATACTTCAAGGGATAAGCTATCCTGCTTCCATCTAAGAAAAGCAAGGAGCTGTTGCATAAATCGTTTTTAAAAATCGGCAGCACCTATCAATCGACTACAGAGCAGGACCTCGGTCCTGCTTTGTATATTAAAACAGCAGAAGTGAGTCAAAATCCGGCCATACGGGACAGAATATCCCCTGGGCATGTGAGGAATCCAGTATTCATCTGAGGATAAGCTAACCTTCTGTTCTATCCTGAACCAGGGAGTGCCGGCCCCGTAGTTTGCAAGCCTTATGGAATGCTGATGGCATTCTCGGCCATGCATAGGATCATCCATTCTGTCTCAATGTTCATAATCACATGTGTGCGGAATCTGCGGTAGCCGAATGCAGCCTTGCCGGTAAGGATCCATGAGAACGATGATGCAATTGTTGACTTCTCGAATCCGTTAGGACCTGAGATGGTTATGGATTTGCCCGTAGAACAGACGTTGAAGTCCTAAATTTCTTGATAATTGTTTAACGTAAGCTGTAGAAGTATCATAGTGTCTTACCTATATAATAATATCGGTTTCATACTGAAACGATTCAGTGTGAACTGGATTTCTACATGACTCTTGTGCTGGAAGGTTTCGCTTTCAGATGGGTGCTACCTTTTACCGTCTACAGTGATAGAAAAGCAGTGATAGAAAAATACCGTATATTTTCTGTATTTCTTTATGCTATCAAGGGATTTTTCCTTGAAAGCGGATGGACGCGCTATTATTATCAGATGCGGAGGATGATATGAGAAAACATCTAATCGGTATGCTGGGGGGGGTATTACTTCTCGTTTTAGCTTCTTGTACTCAGTATGATATGAGTCTGCTCTGGTGGGCGCAGCACAATAATGGGTCATCGCATTCGCATTCATACGAATGCGTCGGATATGATGTATCCGGAAAAACGCTCTATACGGTATATAGATGTTCTGAGTGTGATGAAGAGACTAAGACGCCTATAAGCAGTGCGGTATTCGTATCGACAGCCGAGGAGGCCAAAATGGCCGCTGTTCCCGCTGACGGATATGTTGTCGTTACGCCGGAGAGTGCCATCGAGGTTCTTGATATGATCCCGGATGGCGTGACAGTAATATTCCAGCCCGGTACCTACGATCAGGAGATTGTCTTCAGACAGAGCGTTGAGAGGTCGAATGTGAGGCTGATAGGAGATCTGGATGAAAAGCATCCATTGTATGGAACTATTGATGCAGATACTTATATTGCATACGTAAACGAACATCCAGAAGAGCCTGTCAGCAATTATAGTATCTATGCTTATCGCAGAATCAACGATGTAACGCTTTACGCTGTTGATGGCGCTATATTCAAAGGCGGTGTCTCTATCGATAACAGCAATAGCTGGAACAATATCAAGGAGATTGAGAATCAGAATAAAACCAGCTATACAAGCATCGTGTATATTTCTGATCTTAGTATCTGCAATTTTGAATTCAAGGAAAGCAACCTGGAAATCAATATAGATAATGCAAATACATCAGACTATGGCATACATGGATTGACCTTGAGTAATTGCAACTTTATCGGAAGCGATACGATGAGAGACAATATCAATTCAGCTAATTTCGCTATTAACGCAGGCAGTATGAAAACTCTTGGCTGTCTAGAAGATGTTGTAGTTGAGAATTGTACATTTGAGAAATATTCAAAAGGTATGAATACTGGCACGATGAGAAATCTCACAGTCAGAGGATGTGCGTTTAATGACATGGGATGGTCCTCAATCGGTGTGCAGGGTACAAATAATACAGGAGATTTCGTATATACAGGAAACACATTCAACGGCTTCAATGAGTGTGCTATCGGCCGTGCAAAATTCGATAATACTAAAGTAACCATCAGTGATAACACATTCTCAGGAAGCAATCCTTCAGATGGCAATACAGAGAAGATTCTGGTGTGGCTTGGCAACGGAGGAACGGAACCGCTTTCAAATGTATCCGTAACTCTTTCCAATAATACTTATGAAGGTAGAAGTGTCTCCAATACAGGAATCACAAATGCAACACAGGATATGTTCAAGGTATACGCCCCTGAACGATAACCGGGGCATTAAAACGAAAGGGACCGTCGCAAGAAAGCGGCGGTCTTCTATTGTCTGAGCACAGTAGCGTAATTTCTTCTAATAGGATTAATGACAAAGCAGGACCGAAGTCCTGCCCTGTAGTCGTTTGATTTGTGCTGCCGATTCTCACAATCGATTTATGCGACAGCCCTTTTAGACAATGATAATCATCACATTACCGTTCCATCAGGAATGATTGCATTCTTGTTGATGACGATGATTCCATCGTGCACCGAATACATCTCATAGTCCCCATCCGGGCGAGGAATGTTATCTATGCCGATGCGGCAGTTCGATCCGATTCTTGCGTTCTGGTCGATGATTGCACGCTTGATGATCGTTGCCTTTCCGATTCCGATATTCGGAATGCCCTTCTTTGCATTCTCCGCTTTCTCTTCCTCTGTCTCATAGACAGTAGCACCCATGCAGTATACTCCATCAAGCGAAGCTCCTGCTTCGATGAATGTACGGACACCGATGATTGAGTTCACGATGTATGCATTGGTGATGATTGAGCCCTCGGATGTGAGAGAGCAGGATATGTTGCAGAAGTTCGCCTTCGTTGCAGGGAGATGGCGGCGATGCGTATAGATCGGCATCTCCTCATCGTAGAAGTTGAATGCAGGCTTCTCTGAGGCGAGATTAAGGTTCGTCTCATAGAATGCCTTGATTGTTCCGATATCTTCCCAGAAATCGTTGAAGAGGTATGCTCCGACCCTTCTTGTCTTGATGATGTCAGGAATGATCTCCTTTCCGAAGTCTGTCTTATCGTTGTTCAGGGCCTCTTCCATCGTCTGTGCATTGAAGATGTAGATACCCATCGAAGCCAGATACTCGTTGTCATGGTTCCTGTCGAGTCCAAGCTGCTTCTTCAGGCACTTCTCAGGGACCTTGTAGTCTGTGATGTCCATGTCAGGAGCAGGCTTCTCGTAGAACTTCGTGATGATTCCATCATCGTCCGTTCCGATGATTCCAAGTCCTGTAGCATGCTCACGGGAGATTGGCTTTGCTGCGATTGTAAGCTCTGCGCCAGACTCGATATGTCTGTCAAGCATGCTCTGGAAATCCATCCTGTAGAGCTGATCGCCGGAAAGGATAACGTAGTAGTCAGCCTGCTGGTCATGGAAATGGACAAGGTTCTTCCTTACAGCATCAGCCGTGCCCTGGTACCAGCTTTCGCTTGTCGGAGTCTGCTCTGCAGCAAGGATCTCAACGAATCCGCCAGAGAACTGGTCGAACTGGTATGTATTCGTTATGTGATTATGGAGAGAAGCTGTATTGAACTGCGTAAGAACGTAGATCTGCTTGATCCCGCTGTTTATGCAGTTCGATATAGGGATATCCACAAGCCTGTACTTGCCTGCGAATGGTACAGCCGGCTTAGCTCTGCCCATAGTAAGGGGATACAGCCTTGTGCCCCGGCCTCCGCCGAGAACAATAGCGATCACCTTTTTCTTCTTGTTATGGCTCATTATCAAATCCTCCTCATGAGTATATTCTATCCTATCATGCAAGCTCCCGATAGAGCTTGAGGTATTCTTCTGCCGATCTTGTCCATGAAAGATCTGCATCCATCGCATTCCTTATGGCCTTTGATAGCGCTTTCCCGTCATTATAGAGCGCTATTGCCCGCTTGATCCTCTCAAGGATGCATGCAGTGGAAAGTTCGTTGATCAGAAGCCCGTTGCCGTTCTTCGGATCATCATCTATATCGATGATTGTATCGGCAAGCCCTCCCGTCCTGTGGGCAACAGGAAGCGTACCATAGTGCAGAGAGTACATCTGGTTAAGCCCGCATGGCTCGTATCGTGATGGCATGAGGAAGAAATCCGCAGCTCCCTCTGTCTCATGGGCAGCTTTGTTGCTGAATGCGATCTTCACCGACAGATTCGGATACCTGGAGCCAAGATCGATGAGCTTCTCCTCATAATGCTTGTCCCCGGTGCCGATGATTATCATCTGCAGACGTTCTTTGAGAATCTCCTCAAGAAGAGGCGAGTTTCCTCCAAGGAGCTCCGCATATCCTTTCTGATCCGCTATGCGCGATATCATCGCGAAAAGCGGTATGGATTCATCCGGATCGAATCCGTGCTCGATCTGTATGCGTTTTTTAAGAGCTTTCTTTCCTTCAAGGTTTGTCTTGGAGAAGTGCTCACTGAAGGATTTATCCCTCTGAGGGTTCCATTCATGGTAATCCATGCCATTGAGGATGCCTGAAAGATCCTCGCTCCTTGAGCGGAGGATTCCATCCAAGGAGCATCCGAACTTCTCAGTCTGGATTTCCTTTGCATATGTAGGAGATACGGTTGTTATCTTATCTGCGGTGAGGAGCGCTCCTTTGAGCATATTGACACGCTCCGATGATGCAGGTCCGGAGAGGAAATCGCTGTCAAGCCTGTCTCCTGCAAGGACTGCATCGTAACGGGAGAAATCCCCCTGATAGGCCAGATTATGGATTGTGAAGACCGTCTTCGCCTTCACGCGTTCCATCTCCGCGTAGTGTGGAACAAGTCCCGCTGTCCAGTCATGGCAGTGGATTATGTCCGGTTTCCATCCTATGGCTTTCGTATACAGTACAGAAGCTTTTGCGAAGAGCGTGAAACGCGGATAGTTATCAGCATATGGCGTGAATGATGTATCTCCGTATATACCGTTTCTTTCCGTGAAATATGGATGGACAAGACCTACATACTCAACACCATCGACATGCCTGGAGACCGTCGATACTTCCTCTTCATGGCCCAGAAGAGGAACAGCGAACGATGATGATTTCCTGAAGCCCTTCCTGTCGATGAATGAGTACATGGGCATGAATACCCTTACCTCATTGCCGCTTCTGACAAGGGCAGGGGAGAGTGCGCCAACAACATCAGCTAGTCCCCCTGATTTTGAGAAAGGGACTGTTTCACTTGTTACCATCAGGATATTCATATTTAAGGATTATCTGATGCAACGTACCCGAAAGCAAGGGAAAAAACGCTTATTACACACTTTTTAAGGTGTTTTGTTTCTGCCTCCAGGCTCAGAAAACAATCAGGAGGAAAATGCGAGGATGCCTGCTTCCGCAGAATGGAGAGCCCTGCACATAAGGCGGCAGATTGTCAGAACAGGTTGCTATGTGCCCCAGTGCAAAGCGGGTCGAATATATGCTTATTCCTGATTATCCTGCGCAAAGTAGGGCATGCCCGATATGGACTTCTGCAGCCTTTTGATTACCCTCCCTTAAGCTGATGATCGCAGCTTGTACTCAATTGTGGCAGTGCAGCTTCAGATTTCTTTCATTTCTATAGTCCATAACATCACAGTATCCTGCTTGGAGAATGGTGCTTGATATACCGGATGCAAAGAAAAAGCACCCGGATTATCTCAGATGCTTTTCATCGGGAAATGGGTATTTCAGTCCAGATCCTGTATGTATTCGTCTGCGGCATGTGCGGCTTCTGCACCATCGCCTGCTGCTGTGACTACCTGTCTGAACGGGGTAGTGCGGACATCTCCGGCTGCAAACAGTCCTGGAAGCGATGTTGCCATCTTCCCGTCTGTCTTCACAAAGCCATGATCAAGTTCCGCAACACCTTCAAGAATCTCGCTGTTCGGGATTATTCCGACAAATATGAAGACCGCATCGGCTTTAAGCACTGTTCCATCGGAGAGTTCTGCTTCCTGCACGAGCTTTCCATCACCCCTTATGGCTGTAACGTTCTTCCCGAGCTCAAGCTTTATGTTCTCCTTCGCAAATACACGATTCTGCAGCGCTTTCTGACCTCTGAACTCCGTCCTTCTGTGGACTATCGTGACAGTCCTGCAGATTTTGGAGAGGTACAGGGCATCCGTAAGGGCCGTGTCCCCACCGCCGACTACTATGACATCCTTGCCGCGGAAGAAGGGGCCATCGCATGTTGCGCAGTAGCTTACACCCTTCCCCTGATATTCCTCTTCGCCTATGCATCCGAGGTGCCTGTGGCGTGCGCCTGCTGCATATATGACGGCCCTGGATCTTATCTCTCTGTCAGTGCAGACTGTGATGAACTCATTGCCTTCCTTGCGTATGGATTTCGCTTCCGCAAATTCTATTGCTGCCCCGAATGAGGTAGCCTGCTTCTCCATCGCCTCTGAGAGCGCATAGCCCGATGTCGATGGAAGTCCTGGATAGTTCTCTATCTCATCGATGTAGAGAAGCTGTCCCCCAGGTCCCATTGAGTCGATTGCTGCCGTGCTGTACCCTGCACGTGCCGCATATGATGCCGCGCTCAGTCCTGCAGGACCAGCGCCTATGACAAGTATATCGTAATCAGTCATCTGCTCTTTCCCTTATCTTTCTTTCAAGCGCTTCCTCGGCATCGGACCTTCTGATATATACAGGACCTTCGCCGATGTCATCAGCGCCGCATGTCCTGTATCTCTCAATTGCAAGCTTTATCAGGGAACGTGAGAGATTCCTCGGGGCGCCCCTGTCTACGATGAATGGTATATTGCTGCCTAGGAGGCTGAGCTTCTCTGCGAATAGAAGCGCATCGGGACCTGTTATCAGGAGAGGAGCTGAAAGATCCTCCCCGATAGCCTCCAGAACATCCTCTGGATTTCCATCCCTGTCCTTTATAAGTGTCTTCCCGTTTTCTTTTACGGAGAAATAGAATTTCCTCTTTCTTGCATCGATTGCGGAAAGAACCGGCCCTGGATAATCCGCAGCTGTATCATAGATAGCATCGAGTGTCGGGATGGAGACAAGAGGAATGGACAGTGCGGAGGAAATGCCCTTCATTGAAGCCATTGCGATCCTGAGTCCCGTAAATGATCCTGGCCCTTTTGTCACAGCAAGAAGATCCAGATCCTTCATGCCTATTCCTGCGTTTCCGAGAAGCTCCTCGATAACAGCCAGAAGGTCCTCTGAGGGGGAGAAGCAGCCTGAGACAAGCCGTTCCTCGTAGCTGTTCTCCGTCTTCAGTGCTATCGATGCGACCTCGGACGATGTATCGGCTGAAAGAATATTCACCGTGCGCCTCCTTCGATCCTTATTGTCCTGGACAGATCATCGTTGATTGATATCTCTATGAAGATCGTCGAATCAGGAAGCATGTCGTCGATCTTTTCAGACCATTCAATGAGTGTAACACCATCTGGATAGAGAAATTCCTCTCCTCCCATCGATTCGAACTCGTCATCGCCCGAGAGTCTGTACAGATCGAGATGGAACATCGGCATCGTACCTTCATCATATTCCTGGACGATAGTGAAAGTAGGGGATACGATAGCCTCGTTGATCGATAAAGCCTTTGCAATTCCCTTTGCAAGTACTGTCTTCCCAGCTCCGAGCGATCCTCGGAGCGAGATTACATCGCCTTTTCTCAGCTTCTTTCCAAGCTCGTAGCCAGCTTTTTCCGTCTCTTCTGCGGAGTGTGATTCATACTCAGCTGTGATCATGGCAGCAGCAGTCTCCCTCATGCTCATGATGGTGGTGGCAGTGATGCTCCTCAGCATCCTTCGCTATCTCAGCCAGTTCTGCCTGATAGCCGTCATCATCATCGTCATTATGAACGATTTCCTCGTGTATAAGCTCTCCGATCTTCTCACCGGATGTTTTCTCATACTCCTCGATCAGGGAGCTTATGATCTTGTCATCACCGGAGATATATCTGGCTTTCTCAAGATACTCCCTGGCTTCATCGAGCTGTCCATCGCCGAGATAGAGATAGGCGAGATTCGAGAGTACTGTGAGGTTCTCTGGATCGAGATCGGCAGCACTCTCAAGGTATGTCTTCGCAAGCTCCCTGTTTCCCTCTTCCAGCTCACATATTGACAGCTCATTGTAGATATCAGAGGAGCTTTCACCGAGTTTGATGCATTCTAGAAGGTCCTTCTTGGCATCGCTGTAGCGTCCGTCCTTCCTCAGTGCCCATGCTCTCAGGAAGAAGCCGTTCCATACCTTCGGGTTCTTCTCTATGAACTTTGATGCAGCCTCGATTGCCTTTGAGTTGTTGCCAAGCATTATCGCATCGTAGGCTTCCTTGATCTCCTCATCATTCTCGAGCTGCATGGAGATGCGCTTCAGAAGCGATTTCATCTCCTCCTTCTTCTCTCCTTCCTC
>CALXLE010000012.1 GCA_944389115.1 uncultured Spirochaetaceae bacterium | reverse complement strand
CCGATGGAACGATGAGGTTCATAGCAGAAGCGGGAAGACAGGCCAACGGGAATTTCATATATGTTATAGGCAACCATGAGCGCCATATCCATGATGCATCATACTGGGACCGCTTTGCCAGAGCACTTGTCCCAGAAGGATTCTCTCCACGGATGGCGAGGTATGTCTTCGGACCACTATCGATCTATAAGCTCGATAACTCCACAAGGATATATGGCAGGGCACAGCTCGATTACCTTGAAACTGCCCTCGCAATGGACAGCAATCCATACAAGATATTCATTACGCATATAAACAATACAACTGGCGGGGTTCCTGATCAGTCTTTGTTTATCACAGGAATGGCTGATATAGCAGAACGCAACAGGATATACAGGCTCATGGATCAGTATGGGGTATCGCTCCTTCTGACAGGTCATCACCATAAGGGGAATATAGCCTACAGGCTGGGTGACCATTTCTCTGAGTTCAATGCGGCGGCCCTTCATAGACGCGACTTCATGGATCTTGAGAGCGAAGGATACTGGTATACTGCGGAGCTCATCCCCGAGGAAGGCATCATAAGGATAATCCCTTACTATGCGGAGACAGGGGAAGCACTGGATGCCTATGAATTTCCTCTATGAAGAGTTGCCTTGACGTGCTGTCGGTATTATATTTCACAAGCATAAAGGAGATATGATGATAAGCGAGCGTCTTATGGGAATCCTTGCCGATTCCTTCTGGAACATTCTGATTCCCGGTCTGACAATGACGATACCGCTTACCATAATCTCATTCGCCATTGCCATGGTTATTGCGATTATCACGGCACTGGTCCAGTTCGCGGGCATAAAAGTACTGAAGGAGATCGCAAGGTTTTATGTCTGGGTTGTGAGGGGCACTCCGCTCCTGGTTCAGCTTTTCGTTGTGTTCTATGGTCTCCCGAACATAGGCATACTGATCGATCCATTCCCTGCTGCAGTCATTGTCTTCTCTATCAATGAAGGCGCGTACTCTGCCGAGACGATAAGGGCTGCGCTGGAAGCTGTTCCAAGAGGCCAGCTGGAAGCGGGGGAGTGTGTGGGGATGACCTATCTTCAGATCATCCGACGCATCGTCCTTCCACAGGCGCTCCGCATTGCGTTCCCGCCTCTTTCAAACTCTCTGATCGCAATGGTCAAGGATACATCGCTTGCCGCGAATATAACTGTGACAGAGATGTTCATGGCAACGCAGAGGATAGTCGCCAGGACGTATGAGCCGCTTGCGCTTTATATCGAGGTCGGCTTGATCTATCTCCTTTTCTGCACAGTCCTCACAAGACTCCAGAGGATAGGAGAGAGGAGGCTTGGTGCGTATGGCGGGTGAGCTTCTGTCTGTTAAAGGCCTGTCGAAATCATTTGGTGAGGGGAAGATTCTTGATGGAATCGATTTGTCCGTTGCGAAAGGCGATGTCATAGCGATCCTTGGTCCCAGTGGGGCTGGAAAGACAACCATGCTTCGGTGCATCAGTTTCCTTGAGCGCGCAGATGCTGGTGATATGGTATTCGATGGCGTGGATTACGATCTCGGTGGCGCTTCTAGGAAGGAGATACTGGAATTCAGGAGGAAAACAGGATTCGTCTTCCAGAATTTCAATCTCTTCAGGAATAGGACTGCGCTTGGGAATATCACAGAGGGGCTCATCACTGCTAGGAAGATGCCTAAGGCGGATGCAGAGGAGAAAGGAATGGAGCTCCTTCGGAAGGTCGGCCTCGAGGACAAGCATGGAAGCTATCCATCGGAGCTCTCCGGAGGTCAGCAGCAGCGTGTCGCTATTGCCAGGGCAATGGCATCCGATCCCCTGATGATCTTTTTCGATGAGCCTACATCGGCACTTGATCCGGAGCTTACGGGAGAGGTTCTGTCCGTAATGCGACAGCTTGCGGAGGATGGAATGACGATGCTTGTGGTAACCCACGAACTCGGGTTCGCTAAGAATGTCTCGGACCGTGTTATATTCATGGAGAATGGCAGTATCGTTGAGGATGCCCCTTCTGGCAAGTTCTTCTCCAATCCTGAGCAGAAGAGGACAAGGGAATTCCTTGCAACATTCATAGAGAGGTAGAAATGAGAAAAGCAGTAGTTTATATATCAATAGCGCTGATGGTGATGCTCCTTTCGGTATCATGTAGCAGGAAGGATGATGGAGATAATGCCCTTCTTGATACAATAAAGGAGAAAGGAGAAATCACGATTGCTATGGAAGGTACCTGGGCGCCGTGGACATTCCATGATGAGGAAGATGTTCTTACTGGTTACGACACTGAGGTTGGGAAGCTCATAGCAGAGGGACTTGGCGTTGAGCCAGTATTCGTGGAAGGCGAATGGGATGGTCTTCTGGCAGGTATCGATGCAGGACGCTACGATATAATGATCAACGGCGTCGATGTTACCCCGGAAAGAGCAGAGAAGTATGACTTCTCCGTCCCGTATGCATTCAACCGCACAGCAGTTATCGTCCGTGCCGATGATGACAGGATAAAGACGATGGAAGATCTTGATGGCATGCATACTGCCAATACGATATCGAGTACATACGCTGAGCTTGCCGAATCCTATGGGGCCGAGGTCACTGGAGTAGATGATCTCAATCAGACATTTGAGCTTCTAAAGTCCGGAAGAATTGATGCGACGCTCAATGCGGAGGTTACCTACTACGATTATATGAAGGCACATCCAGAGTCTGGCTTCCGCATTGCAGTCCTTGCGGATAATCCCACAGAAGTCGCAATTCCCATGAGGAAAGGTGCAGAGACGGAGACGCTGAGAACAGCTATCAACGAGATACTCACCGAGCTCTCGGAATCTGGGGAGCTTTCTGCTCTATCCGAGCAGTTCTTTGGTACTGATATCTCCCAAGGAGCATGAAAAACACACACTTTCCATCTTGATTTCAGCTTATCTTCTGCTAATCTAATTCCAGAGGTAGGTTTCTGCTGTGTTCCGTATTGCGATATGCGATGATCAGGATGATTCGCTGAGGCTTATAGACAGAGCTGTAACAAGATACTTTTCGGAGAGATCGGACCTTCAGGCCGATATCTCCAGATTCGATAATCCGCTGGAATTCCTGAATGCGCTGCATTCATCCGGCGGATGGGATATTGTGATACTCGATGTCTGCATGCCTGAGGTCAATGGCACTGAGATAGCCCGTGAGATAAGGAATCGCCATGACCGTACAGAGATCATCTTCATTTCCTATTCAACCGAGTATGCAGTTGAGGCATTCGCGCTCAATGCAGTCCATTATGTTCTGAAGCCTCTGAACGAAAAGGATCTCAGGGAGGCCATGGATAGGGCCATTAAGCCATTCTCCGAACGGGAGAAGAAGACAATCATGCTCCTTCTCGCGAATGGTGTTGTGCAAGCTGTCGATATAAAGGAGATTCTTTACATTGAGAGCGTTGCATACAGACGTCTTGTCCATACTTCTACCACTTTATATGAGGAGACCAGGAAGCCTCTGGCCAGGCTTCACGAGGAGCTTGAAGCCCTGTCTCCAGGGCAGTTCATCCTCCCATACCGTGGGTATATCGTTAATCTCGATGCCATACGCACAATATCAACAGATAGGATCATCATGCAGAACGGTGATTTCATCCTAATCAAGCGGGGTGATTTCCGCCATCTCCGTGATATTTTCTTCCAATGGTCCTTCAGAAACAGGGATATAGAGAACAGCAATCTCTATCAGCAGAGCACGTCGTAGGCAACAAATCATATCTTATCCAATCATGCCCTCCGTTAATGAAGCTAGGAGGGCTGCTTTTACATCATTAAGTGAAGCAATATTTCATGTATTCCGTCTGAATATGAATTCATAATTCACGAAGCGTTGGTTCGTATCATAGGTTGTATATGCGAACCAATGCTTCAGGGGGTAATCATTCCTCATCATCTGAATCCGTGTCATCAGAAGGGTCCTCAGCTCCTGAGGATTCCATCTCCTCCATCCTCCTGTCATGCCTCCTGAACACATCCGATACAGGGATGTCCATCGGCCTTATGTACCTGATGACTGTAGCAAGCGTTATCTCCCCATCCATCCTCCCCATCATCCTCATCACATTGGGCTTGCTGTTCCCCGTATCCCTGCTTATAGATCCCTTCGTGTTCCCTTCCTCCCTGTGCATCATCCATACGGTATCCATTATCCCCTCATATGTCCTTCCCCTGAATCCACCGGATGGGGAGATGACGATACCATCGCTGTTATCAATGCAGCATGCGATAAGGTCAGCTATATCGATGGACAGAGGGAAGAGCACTGATGGAAGGGATGACAGGAGCGGATTCCATCCATCCTTCCGCACTGATGTGAAGAACGCATCAGGCATATCCATATATCCCTCAAGCCTGAGGAGGAGATGTAGGCAGTGGAGAATGGAGAGCGGAAGGGGATATCCGGAAGGAGAGGAAGAATCCGGAAGATAATCCGTATATCCTGATGATATCCTCCGCTCCCTTGCCCTGATAAGGAGCTCCTTGAGTGACATGCCCACCGATGATGCCAGGCATGCTATGGTGGATATCCTTGATGAGTATGACCTCCTGAGCTCCCTCATCATACTTGGGGGATTGATATCCCTCACTGAATACTCCTCCATAAGGACATCATGGAGCTCATCATTGAGGAAGAGAGGGAAAGCAGCAGGAGAATTCCCTACAGGAAAGTATAGCTCATCCCCTGACTCAAGCATGGATAGGAAATCTATAACATCCAAGCCTAATCTTGATAGCATCCTAGAGAGGGTATACAGGCAGGGATCCCAGGAGAAGAGGCAAGGGGAGGAGAATCCCCTTGCGGTGATAGAAGAACAGAGCATAGTAAATGAACCTCCTTTAGATAGACATGGAGGATATAAGAAGAAACCTCAGAATCCCCGATGAATATGGGTAAGAGTATTGCACGGCATAG
>CALXLE010000011.1 GCA_944389115.1 uncultured Spirochaetaceae bacterium | reverse complement strand
GCTACATAGCTTGCAATCCCATGTGCCACGATATACTCAACCTTCGCATGCTTCTCTGGATGTTCAAGATTTCTCTCATCCGCAGCTCGTACTATAGCCCTGGCAATCGGATGCGCATAATGCTCTTCCAGACATGCGGCAAGCCGCAGGATTTCATCATCGCTTCTGGCCGAGAAGTTGATGATCCGGGAGAGCATCGGAGAAGCGTTCGTAAGCGTTCCTGTCTTATCAAAAATAACAGTGTCAGCTTTGGCGGCTTCTTCAAGGAATCGTCCTCCTTTGACCAGAAGCCCATGTTCTGCTGCCTCCTTCATAGCACTGAGCACAGCAATCGGGGCTGACAGCTTCATAGCACATGAATAATCAACCATCAGCGTTGAGAGCACTTTTGCTGTATTTCGCGTAAATAGAAAAGTAAGCGCAGTAAAGAGGAAATTATATTTGACAAGCCTGTCTGCGAGAATTTCCGCATTTTTCTGCGATGAGACTTTCAGTTCATTTGAGGAGCTGATTTCTGCCAGAATCCTGCTTACTTTTGTCTGGCTACCAATCTGCCGCACACAAACATAAATCTCGCCTTCCTCAACAACTGTGCCAGCAAAAACTGTACTGCCCTCCCTTTTCTCAACGGCCAGGGGTTCGCCTGTGATAGTAGCCTGATTTACAAGAGCTTCTCCTTTTGCAACACTTCCATCTGCCTGTATCACATCACCTGTCCGGGCGATAATCACATCACCTTTCCTGACAGCAGAAAGAGGACGGACCTCTTCTGTATCCTCACCAGCAAGAACATGCACGCTTTCATTGCCTGAGAACATCGTGATAGCCAGATCATCAAGGCTTTTTCTCTTTGTGTACTCCTCTATCGTCTCGCCAACAGACAGCAGGAAACCAATATTATCTGCAGTACGGCTGTTACCAGAGGCAATCGCAACAGAAATTGCAGCGGCATCAAGTACGCGAGTATCAGATATATGGCCAGAAAGAAGACATTTCGCACCTGCCATCACACGAGGGAATGCTCTCCAGACTCTCATGATACTTCTGATGGAAACAGGCAGTAATTTTCTTAATGCATATGAAACTGTCATTGAAACCAATGTTCCAGCAAGGCTGATACTGACATCCGGTTCACGAACGGAGGCCAGCATTGACGGATCATCAAGATACTGGTCATCAATTGCTCTGAAAAAAGCAAGAACCTCACACTCAGAAAGCTTTGAGATATCATAATACACTAGGAATGTCCCGACATTTGAGTTGAAACTTATCCCCGTAATCCCTTCCTGAACAGCGATAAGATTCTCTGCAAGAGTAGCCCTTATTGGGTCAATGTTCCTATTATCATATTCCAGTCGTATCCGTCCTGGAATTGAATGTCTGACATGATAATACATTCAAGGCTCCATAAAATTCAAAGCCCTCCGCCGAAGCGGAGAGCATGACATTAATTTGCGGAGGGTGCAGACTGGGCTGCCCTGTATTCAGCCTCTGCCGCGGCGTCCTCAGCATCTTCTTTGATGGACTCCACGAAAGCAGATGCATCTTTCTTGAGCTGCATTCCTGCACTGACAAGCCTGGAAGCACCCTTCCTGAAAGCCGGCGTACGCATGAATGTGACAAGAGCTGCACCAGCTACCGCTCCAACAAGAAAAGCCGTAACTGTTTTGTTCATTGTTAGCCTCCACTAACTTCAATATATTATCACTATAGTTAGCAAAGCACAACTGTTTGGAGGAATTTTATGAAAGCCAGAAGTAAAAGAGGAATAGCAGATTAAAGAACAATCACCTACATGCCTCGTTTCTTTCTTCTTTCCTACTGGCATTACATTCACCGTGCATAGTGAGTACGTATGGATTGTAAGGACAGTATTAAGTACATGTGCGTTGTAATCAGCCTGCGTATCAGAGCAGAAATGCTAGATGACTCTAGGACACAAATTCCTTGTGTTGTATGATTATTCAGCCGAATCCAGGAAGTTAGGTCCATAAGGGAAACTCCTTATCAATATTACGCATCATTACCCTACCCTAAAAGGCTTTATAGCAATCTTTTGGGCTTTAACTTGGCCCACAAAGATTTGGGCCGATGCACTAAAGAGTGTTTTTCCTGAAACTGGGTTAAATATTATGGAATCAGCAGCCATGCCGTTATCACGTCATAATAAAGAAGAAATAAACTTCAGCGCTTTCAGCGCCCTTCTTCATTGATGTATGAAAAACAAAGATACATCAACAATAGCAACGGCATTGAGTTGGATTGAAGGACCTGAATTCGTCGAAAGCTCAGAACGACTTGCAACGTCCATCACAGCCAATTATCCAGCAAACGCATCCTACACATTATCGGATTCTATCAGAAATAAGCTGGCATTTGATAACCAGGCAAGCCTCGCACACGAAACCAACGTAAAAGGATGATAGCCAGAGCATAAGGATTCCGGCATTCACGCTTGGTGAAGCCTAAGGAATCACTGGCGGAGATCTAAGACAAGCATGAATTCATCCCGTATAGGAGCCAACAGCCGTTCAGGGCCCTCATAGAGCATGAAGCTATTGTTTCTGAAAGCCTCTTCAAGCGCTCCTATAGCTTCATCCTTCTCATCAAGAGAAAAACTCTTCGGGCCATTGAGAAGGTCCTCTCCCCTCTCCTTTCCATAGATATCTGTAAGATTAAGGATTCTTCCTTCCCTGCCGATTGCCCCTGCAGATGCCATATCCATAGACGCAAGCGTTGCAAGAGCATAGGAATTCATATCGCTCTCACTCAGTGAAGCATCGCGCATGGCATCCCATCCCGAAGCCATTGCATGATAGCTTGCGGCAGGAGCTGAATCCATCACCGTATACATAGCCAGGCTATCATCGCCTGCATTGATACGTGTTCCAGACGAATAGGCTCCTCCCTGAGTACGGAGCGGAAGCATCACATGATCGGAATATGCAGCAACCCAAGGAAGATACGATCCCTTGATTCCATCATTTCCTGATAAGGATATTCCTTTATAGACAAGGGCCGTCGATGCATTGCTGATAACAGCGATGCTTTCGGGAAGATCGATGAATTCATAATGATTTTCATTAGTTTCCTCAGGAAGGGATCCAATCAGTCCGGATAGGATATCTGCTGCAGCGGCTGTTCCAGCCTCTGTTCCGATTATGTCAATCCTGACACCGCCCTTATCCAGAAGCGTATCCTGCATGCGCTTCAGATCGGACATGAGAGCTAAGACAGAATCAGGATCATCGATTGAATCAAGAATACCCTGCAGATACTTATAGAATCCCGTGTAGTAGAGATCAATGTTGTAAAGGGAGCTTTCAGACCAGATTCCATCCGCAAGGCCGAGCATGAATCTATGATTCTCAGAAAGCCTCCTGGGATTATAGTTCTCAATACCCTGTGATATGACCCTCTCTATGCCTTCTGCTGTATATACTGAATCCGATACGAATTCCTCCAACACCGCAATGGCTTCTTCAAGATCATCTTCCGTAGAAATACCAGAAAGCACCATATACGGGACCGAATCATCTACATCTGAACTGATAGACACAGAGATAAGCATGCTGTCTATCTTCTGCTGAAGATCCGCATAGGAAGTGGATGATGTATCCAGATTGGATACCAGCATCTTGTACAGGGCATAGATATCCATATCATTTCCTGTAATGTCACCTGCGGGAAACCAGACGGAAAAGCTTACAAGGCCATTTGTCTCAGGGAGAACCGCTGTCCTTATGACAGCGCCGTCTGCTTCCCGCTCAGACATCCATGACTCCAGCTGTATATCATCAACAGAACCGCTGCTTATAGCGATATCATCATTATGGTATGAGATTCCAGACCAGTCATAGTAAGCCTTCGTCTCCTCCACAAGCGCTGTCCGATCTTCATAAGACATGCTGCCATCCATATTCTGGAGATACTCATTGATATCAGCAATGATATCCTCATAAAGACCGGGCTTAGGCGTTGCTGTCACAGCGGCTCTGGGTCTATCAGGATCCAGCAGCTTCGAGGCAATCGACGCGACAATAGCCTCTCCTTCATTCTCCAGATCTCTCAGGCTCTTCTCATAGATTTCCTCAGCATTCGTCTCACCGGTGAGAGCAAAGAGTTCCCTATATAGTCCGGCATCAGAAGCAGGAAGGGACCCATCCTCTGTACTGCGAAGGATATCATTCCTGATGATATCAGCCATACCTGCAATCTCTTCTCCGCCGATCTCCCCTGAGGCTACGCGCCCAAGGGTGGCCTCAACAGCCTCACAGAACCCCTCTTTCTCATCAGGAGAAGTATATATGAGCAAGAACTCAAGGACCGGGCGGAGAGCGGAAAGATCCATAGCCACTACATCAATGCCATCGATGGATCTCTTTTCGAGTTCCTCCTTAAGTATTCCGCCATCCTTTCCGATTATCTGGATCATAGGGGCAAGCTCCATAAGCTCATCGAACCCGAGGTCCCAAAGATCGAATGCATATATGATATATGAAGAGGTATCCGTAACGATCTTATCGGATGAAGCCGGTATAGGATAATCAAGCTCACGGTATCCAGGTTCGGGCTCCTGGGCATAGAACTCAGAAAGATCGGTCGAAGGCTTGCTGGAAGATGAAAGGTACCTGCTGTCTATAGCATCAAGGACCTTATCTATATCGATATCACCATAGACAAAGAGAAGTGCATTATCCCAGTTATAGTAATCAGTGAAGATCTCTTTTATCCTGTCATATGTATTGTCCTCGAGATGCATAGGAAGCCTTCCAATCATATTCGAGGCATACATCCCTGGATACAATGCCTTGAACACGCCTTCTATCGCACCCCGCTGCTCATCTGTGATATATCCGACATCCTCATTGAACACTGTACCGCTAGGGACAATCGAATCATCAATAGACTGCAGATCGTAGCGTATTGCCTCACGCCTGTAGATATTCTCTTCATTAATGAGATCTGGATCTTCCACAAGCGAGAACAGCGCATCGATGAAGATCTCAAGCTGCTCGCTGCTCGGCGACGCTGCATGATAAACAGTCGATGCCAGCTGTGTATCTGCATTAACCGATGATAAGTATGATCTATTAGTGAAATCAAAATACAGATAGGAACTCGGATACCTTTCGGAACCAGAAAGCAGGGAATGCTCAAAGACATGATTCAAGTCACCTTCATCCTGCATCGGCGTTCGGAATATAAGCTCTGCATAGTTGTCACCAGCGGAATTGCTCTCATAGACCACCTTAAGCCCTGTGCTTCCATGTATATATGAATAGTACACGGAATCGGTTATCTCAGATTCATATGTATCAACAAGCTCGAATGAATCAGATGCGTACGCACCGACCATAAGGAACACACACGACAATATGCAAAGCAGCTTCCTCATAATTCGCTCCTATGTAAATCGGCAAGCCTATCCCCAGCCCTGTATCCAATCATCTTGTCATTCTTGAGCGGAACAAACTCTCCGTTGACAAAGCAGTCAGCAGAAAGGAAGTATTCATAGCCTTTCACGCCATGTTCCTCCCATACCGACTTATCACCGAAATACTCTGGCTTATATATCCTGATATCCTTCATCTCCGGATCCATATCAACAATCCTCAGTGCCGCAAGATACTTCAGATCCGCAGTCATGAAATCCAGTGCCTCAGGATTATCGATTCTTGCACATATAGTATCCCCTGTCTCTTTATTCCAATGGAATGCTTATTATCACCCCATTCATATCCTTTTTCCACATAAAGTGAATCAAGATTTTATTGACAAGGAGGGAAAGCCGTATAAGCATATTATCTCGGAGGCCGATATGCATTCGCTTAATAATACATGCATACAGATGAATTCATGGCAGAGTATATCAACTGCTGCATCTGCTGCTATCACAGCGTATTGGCCATCAACAGCACAGACACGCTGATCCAGCAGATAACTCTCGCGAACATTCAGATAGCAAGGCGGTAAATCCGTCCGCGTAAATCAAGGCCATCAATTAGGGACATAGGTCTCATTTTTACAGGAGGTGGGTTATGGAACCCAGGATAATCAAGGGTAGATACGCTTCTGCTGTTGTCTTTGTAATGAATCTCGACCCTATGAGCGAGAAGCAGATCCAGACACTCTGCGATGCGCCTTTCGTCGAAGGAGAGGACATCCGCATCATGCCTGATGCACATGCAGGGAAAGGGTGTGTCATCGGCTATACGCAGACAATACGTTCAGGCAAAGTCTGCCCTAGCCTTGTCGGTGTCGATATATCCTGCGGGATGCTCTGCATAAAGCTTGGAGCTGTTGATATCGACTTCAAACGCTTTGACGAGGTTGTGCATGCCACTGTCCCGACCGGTACCGATATCCACGATACGAAGGTTGCCAGCTTTGAAAGGCTGAAAGAGCTGAAGTGCTTTGGCCATCTCCGGTATACCGGCCGTCTTGAGAAGGGGCTTGGCACGCTTGGCGGCGGAAACCACTTCATCGAGCTCGATAAGGATGATGATGGCAATATCTATCTTGTCATACACACAGGAAGCCGCAATCTCGGTTCTCAGATAGCTGAGTATTATCAGAACCTTGCCGATGAAGTGGTTAACCGTGGCATGACTCTCTTTGAGCGTAAGGCTGAGATCATCAGGACGTACAAGGCTGAAGGAAGGGAAAAGAAGATACAGGCAGCACTGAAGAATGCTGAGAAGGAGTATCGAAGTGAGGATAACAGGATTATCGACAAATACCTCGCTTATCTGGAAGGAAGTCACTTTGATGACTACCTCCATGATTCGAGGATAGCCGGTGAGTATGCAACTCTAAACAGGCATCTTATCGGGGAGAGAATCATCAAAGCCTATTTCGGAGACAATAAGAGACTTGATGACTATGAGCACTTCGAGACGGTCCATAACTATATCGATACCGAGGACATGGTCATCAGGAAAGGTGCTATAAGCGCACATGACGGAGAGATTGTCCTTATCCCGATATCGATGAAGGATGGTGCTCTTATCTGCAGAGGTAAAGACAATGCTGACTACAACATGTCTGCACCTCATGGAGCTGGCAGAAGACTTTCCAGAAAGGCTGCTTGCTCCACTCTATCGATGGATGAGTTCAGGAAAGAGATGAAAGGTATCTACTCTACATGCGTTGTTGAATCGACGATAGATGAGAGCCCGATGGCTTACAAATCCCTTGATGATATCCTCCCGATGCTTGAAGGCACCTGTGATGTCCTGAAGCAGATCAGGCCGATATACAGCTTCAAGGCGACTACGCCGGAATGAAAGGAATGAAAGATGATATACACGGAAGAAAAAGAACAACTCAAAGGACTCGGCTTATCGCATTGAGATTCAGCCAATGATTGATAGCAAGATCAAAGAACGCGTAAAGATGACTTCTCTCAGCAATCGGAGGCTTGTTAAGAATTCCGTGTAAATGGAATCCTCAATCATAGCTTGACACTGTCTCCAAAAACGACGGAGAACTGGTTGACGGCAAGCAAGGAGCGAAGAGAGTCAGCTTCAAAGGACTCAGAAAGTACAGAGAGAGACCTATGGCCCCTCAATGAAGGTACAGATTCTTGGGAGGAGAAGTTCCTGCTGCGGCATTGACGTACACACAAGAAGATGATCGCTGCATTCCTCAGATGTGGAGCAAGCATGAGGCGAGACAGTTCGGCATAACGACAGAAGACCTGCATGGAAAACAAAATGCAATATATTCATACTAATGAATATTGGTTCCGAAAGCAGAGTATAACATCTTCCGATAAATTTACGCTTCAAGCTCAAGGAATGGATGTGCAAGAAGCGCTTCCCCATTCCAGCGTCCTTTTATACAGTCGAGTATCTCATTACGATTTCCATAGATAGGAAGATGTGACACGACAAGCTTTCCAGGAGAGGCAGCTGCAGCCAGCTTCGCGACCTCATAGGCATCCATATGTCCTGATTCCCGGCTTCCCGTTCCAGGATAGAACGAGCACTCCGCAATCAGGATATCCGATGAGGAAGAGAATTCTGCGATCTTCTCGGAGAATGCGCCATCAGCAGTAT
>CALXLE010000010.1 GCA_944389115.1 uncultured Spirochaetaceae bacterium | reverse complement strand
GATTGACCGAGATATCGCTCCTCAGACCGAAGCTGGCTGCATCACCCATTGCTGCCATCCTGCTGAAGTCCAGACCGATTCCGAATTCCGGGGACCAGACCCCATCAAATGCCGTAAGTGCTCCTCCCTTTATAAGAAGAGTGAATCCTTTCTGGCTGGATTCCACCTCTGCAGCTTCAATTGGCTGCACGGTATTTTCAAGACTTTCCATAGCCGGTTCAGGCACGATTGCTTCAATCTCAATCTCCTCGATTGCCTGTGATGGGGATATATATTCTTCAATTTCCTGCTCTGCTTCCGGCTCTGGCTCAGGCTGGAGGTATCCGAGAAGATCGGAGACAAGTATATCCAGTTCATTCCTGATTTCCTCATCATCCATAGCTGATGGAAGCTTGATGACTGCAATGCCATCTTCAGCTATTGAATAGCTGTAGCCAGCCTCTGCAAGGCCGTATCTGCTGTTCTCGTATCCGAAGAATGAGGCCACGTCATTTCTATCAATCCATTCAGGATAGAGAAGCCTTACGCTCTCCCCATCGGTCTCCGCAGAGAGGCTGTAGCCTAGGATATCATACTCTGCAATCAGGGTATGCATCTCAGGTTCATTGCTCTCTATATCTGAGATCGCAGAGGGCTCTGTCAGCGTGTTCTCTGAAGCAGTCTCTATTGATTCCTCCGTTTCAGCAGCTTCCGGAATCACAGAAAGCTCTCCATCGTCAGGCTTATCTTCAGGTGCAACCTGAGGCTTGGCTGATGTTTCTATCTGCTCCTCCGCTATGATACTGGAGGGTGGGGCAGTTGTCTCTGCCTGCATAGGTTCTTCTTCATGCGGTTTTCCCGCAGGCTCAGGATCTGGTGCGGTACTGACAGTTTCAGATGTCCTGTCGAACATCGCAGCCCTGAAGTTATATGCGATCAGAATGCCTGCGGTCGCCAGTACGACGATAACGCAGAAAGCCAGAATAACGCTTCTTCTCAGTTTCATTCCTATCCCGTCCTAATACCATCATTATATTCCGGTAGCATGGGAGAATGGAAGAAAACATGAAAACGTGATCCGCAAGATATCGGCAAAAGCATGCAAGTAATTAAAAAAGTATGTTTTCTGCCATCCTAGTGATGGACCTGATAGAGAATAAAGGTTATAAAGTGCATGCGATATATCCCAATTGCTTTTTGTTAGCAGGCGGGTGCATTGGTCACTATATTGTTTTTAGAGGAGTGCAATGATAGAGATTAAGCACCTTAGAAAAGTATTCGATGATGATACCATTCCGCTGAAAGACATAGATATTACAATCAATGACGGCGACGTGATATCAATCATCGGACCTTCCGGCACGGGCAAGTCAACTCTTCTCCGTTGTATCAATATGCTTACGGAACCGACTTCGGGAAGCATTATCGTCGATGGCCAGGATATTACCGAAAAGGGATGCAACCTGAATGAGATCAGGAAGAAGATGGGAATGGTATTCCAGTCATTCAATCTGTTCGGCCATCTTACAATCATCGAGAACATCATGAATCCGCAGATAACGCTGCTTGGCAGAAGCAGGCAGGAGGCTTATGACAAGGCCATGTATCTTCTCAAGCAGGTCGGTCTTGCATCGAAGGTCTTTGCTTATCCTGAGGAGCTTTCCGGTGGTCAGCAGCAGAGAATAGCGATTGCGAGAACGCTGGCGATGGATCCGGATATAATCCTCTTTGATGAGCCTACTTCCGCTCTCGATCCGTCGATGATCGGAGAGGTACAGTCGGTAATCAAGATGCTTGCTAAGACGGGCAGGACGATGATGATCGTCACCCATGAGATGGATTTTGCTAGGAAGATCTCGAACCGCATCCTCTTCATGTATGATGGATACATCTACGAGGATGGAACGCCTAAGCAGATCTTCGAGCATCCCCAGAAGGAGATCACAAAGAAGTTCATCCAGCGCCTCTCTTCGCTCACATACAGAATCCACTCTATGGATTTCGATGTTGAGGCAATGAATGATGAGCTCAACGCCTATGGAGAGAAGCTCCTGATCGAGGCAGAGCGTCTTAGCAAGCTCATGCTGGCATTCGAGGAGATCTGCATAAACAATATCGCAGCGAATTCCGAGGTGCCGGATATCCTTGTGAAGGTCGAATACTCAGAGAAGCTTGATATCCTAACCATGGTCATACATTACAAAGGTGAGTTCTTCGACGTGCATTCGTCAGACAGCTCGCTTTTCCAGGATCTCCTTGCAGAGCCGACGACCGATGTGAAGCAGACTGATATCACGGATGATGCCATGGGCTATGAACATGAGATCTCGATCCGCTTCAGATGGATGGAGGAGGAGTGATGAGAAAGCTTTCTATTTTCCTTGCAGTGCTATGTCTTGCTGTCTTCTCCGTATCCGCTGCCACATATGAGACGATAGAGGATCTCAACGGTCATAATATAGGAGTGCAGACTGCGGTATTGTATGAGGATCTTATCCGCGACAGGGTTCCGGATACGGAGTTCCAGTACTATACGATGCCCAATGATATGATCCTTGCCCTGAAATCAGGAAAGGTTGATGGATACCTCATTGAAGAGGTCAGCTATGGTGTGCAGAAGAAGAACCACCCTGACCTCGCCGTCATAGAGGAGCCAGCGGGGTATATCAATGCCACCTGCATAATCGGTGAGAATGAGAGGCAGGACAGGCTTCTTTCAGAGCTCAACCAGTTCATCGCCGATAGCTGGGAGAACGGACTTCTTGATGAGCTCTATGATTACTGGATTGCTGATTTCGATCCTGTGAATGATACCTGCGATGTGACGGGATTCACAGGTGAGAACGGAACAATCGCTGTTGCTGTTGAGGGAGGATATGAGCCTTTCTCTTTCATAAGCAATGGCCATATATCAGGATTCGATGCGGACTTCATCTGCCGTTTTGCACGCGCATATGGCTATACTCCTGAGTTCTACGAGGTGCCTTTTGAGGCTATCGCTCCGGGTGTTGAGAGCGGTAAGTATGATATCGGCATGAATATCGTTGTCAGTGCGGAGAGGAATGAGACAGGAACACTCTCCGATGTCTACTATACAACGCCTATCCGCGTGGTCATCCTTGGTGAGGCAGAGTCTGTGCCAGGCTTCTTCGAATCGCTCGCTATAAGCTTTGAGAAGACATTCATAAGGGAGTCGAGATGGGAGCTCTTCGTGCAGGGCGCAGGGCTTACATTCCTTATCACGATAACCTCGATCCTCGCTGGTACAGTGCTGGGATTCCTTGTCTACATGGTATGCAGGAAAGGGAACAGGATCGCTAACTCGATAACGAATTTCTTCCTCTGGCTGATCCATGGAATGCCTACCGTACTGCTTCTTATGATTCTCTACTACATTGTCTTCGGTTCTTCCGATCTCAGTGGAACATGGGTCTCTGTGGTAGGGTTCTCGCTGATGTTCGCATGTGCGATGATCGATATGCTTCGTGTCGGATGCAATGCGATAGGCAGAGGACAGTTCGAGGCATCACGTGCTCTCGGGTACTCAGAGAAGCAGAGCTTCTTCAGAATCATCCTGCCGCAGGCTGCGCAGCACTTCCTGCCGATTTACCGCAATGAGGTCGTAACGCTTATCAAGGAGACATCTGTTGTAGGTTATATTGCAGTTCTCGATCTGACGAAGATAAGCGATCTCGTCCGCAGCAGGACCTATGAGGCGTTTTTCCCGCTTATCGTCACTGCAATAATGTATTTCGTCCTCTCCGCCGTCCTTACGAAGATCGTGACGCTTGTTGAGCATGCAATCGATCCCAAGAGGAGGAAGAAGGATAAGATCCTCAGGGGAATCAAAGAAGAGGAATGATGAATCTGCTGAGCCCGGTCCGCCGGGCTCTTTTCCAACGCATTCTCGTATACTGGATAAGATATGCTAACAGCCTATAAAATATATACAAAGCTCCTGTCCGCATATGGACCGCCGGAGTGGTGGTCTGATGATCCCTTTACCGTTATATTCCAGGCTGTCCTTGTACAGAATACGGCATGGGAAAATGTGGTCATGACAACTGAGGCAATGGGAGGCATTCCCAGTCCTGGGGCTATACTTGCAATGGCAGAGGAGGAACTTCAGTCGCTTATCCGCCCCTGTGGATTCTTCAGGGCAAAAGCTAGGACGATAAGATCCCTTGCTGCATGGTGGGATGGTATCAGGGGAGATGAATCATCCCTGAGCACAGAAGAGCTTAGGAAGCAGCTTCTTTCCATAAAAGGAGTAGGAGAGGAGACGGCTGATGTGATACTCGTATATGCGCTCCATAGGCCATCTTTCATAATCGATGCCTATACTCGCCGCATGTTTTCCAGATTTGGATTCCAATTCCGCTCAGATCCTGAGATCAGAAGCTTTTTGGATGAAGGGCTGGAAGCCGATGCAGGATTGTATGGAAGCTATCATTGGCTTGTGCTCGAACACTGCAAGGCAGTTTGCAGAAAGAAGCCCCGCTGTGCTGAATGCGGTCTCAGAACAATCTGCCCATCCCGAGTCCAATAAATGCGTGCTCTGATGATATTTCTCTTGCATAAAAGGAGATAACGAAATATATTGAAGACATAAAAATGCATTCCTTCCCGGAGTAGACAGTCTCTCATCTTATACCAGATTCTCAGAACTCCTTCGAGAAGGTTTTTCTTCGACGCCGGATCTATGATGTTTAATGCATCTCATTACATTGCAATATAATAGATACAGGGCTTGAATTTTTCTCCCATCTTTGCTTCAATCTCTATTGCCAAGTGCCATCGATTCTGGTAATATACCAAACGCATGTCACATAGAGGGCGTGATTTGCCTCTGTAGCTCAGTCGGTAGAGCACAACCATGGTAAGGTTGGGGTCAGCGGTTCAAATCCGCTCGGAGGCTTGATATTTTTGAGGAGTATACATAGATGGCTAGCTCAAAGAAGAAAGGACCAGTAGAGAAGATTGCTCTTCAGTGCACTGAGTGCAAGCAGAAGAACTATACGACGGAGAAGAACCGCCGCAATACTCCGGGTAAGCTTGAGCTTATGAAGTATTGCCCGTTCGAGCACAAGCACACGCTGCATCGCGAGACAAAGATAAAATAATCAAGGGTTTTTCCAGGGTGCGAGCAGGTCAGTAGCTCCAACGGCTAGAGCACTGGTCTCCAAAACCGGGTGTTGTAGGTTCGAATCCTACCTGGCCTGCTGGCACCCTGGAATCCTGTAAGGAACAGTCAATGAAGAAAATCGGAAGATATTTCAGAGAATGCTGGCTTGAGATGAAGAAGGTCTCGTGGCCTACAAGACAGGTTGTAATCCATTCAACATGGATTGTGATTCTTTCGACTATTGCTTTTGCTGTGGTTCTTGGTCTTGTTGATACGCTTCTCGGACTTGGGCTTGACCTTATTTTCTAGGTGGTAAGATGGCAAGGGGCTGGTACGTAGTACATACATACACAGGATATGAGCAGAAGATAGAGAGAATCATCAATAAGCTCCGTGCTTCTGATGGTGAGTTCGCTGCATACTGCACCGGTGTAAGTGTTCCGATGGAGCAGGTTGCTGTCATCAATGACAAGGGTGAGAAGAAGATGGAGATGAAGAAGGTCATCCCCGGCTATATCCTTGTTGAGCTTGATCTGCCTGAGAACACATGGCGTACTGTCACTGCTAAGATTGCAAGAATCCAGGGGGTGACTGGCTTCCTGACAGCAGATAAGACGGGAAAGAATCCTCCCAAGCCGCTTACGGCTCGTGAGCATAGTGATATACTCCGCCGTACTGGTGAGATGCCGGAGGAGAAGGTATTCCGTCCGAAGCAGGATTTCGAGAAGGGCGAGGAGGTCAAGGTTATTTCCGGACCGTTCGCATCCTTCAACGGAACCATTGATGAGATCGATAATGCAAAGGGCAGGCTTCGCCTCTCTGTGCAGATATTCGGTCGCTCAACACCTGTTGAGGTTGATTTCTCGCAGGTTGAGAAGGTCCTGGTATAAGACCAGGGCCATTGGTTTTTTACATTATCAATTTGATATCTCCCCTGCATTGCAGGGTGGGAGCTCTTCGTTGAAGAGCGTTAATACCAGCGCGGAGCCCTGCGTTATCGGTCAGCTCAGACCAGGCTCCAGAGCGTAAGGAGACTAAAATGGCAAAGAAGAAGGTTACTGCGGTAATTAAGCTGCAGTGTCCTGCCCAGAAGGCTACGCCGGCACCACCAATTGGACCAGCACTCGGCCCTCATGGTGTCAGCGCCCCACAGTTCGTCCAGCAGTTCAATGATAAGACAAAGGGATATGAACCTGGACTCATCCTTCCTGTTATCATCACGGTCTATCAGGATAAGAGCTTCTCTTTCATCCTCAAGACCCCTCCGGCAGCAGTGCTTATCAAGAAGGCTCTCGGCCTTCAGACAGCATCCGGCACGCCTAACAAGACAAAGGTCGGTACGCTTACTGATGCACAGCTTACGGAAATCGCCAAGACCAAGTTCGAGGATCTCAATGCAAACGACATGGACGCTGCAAAGAGGATCATCGCTGGCACAGCCCGCTCCATGGGTGTAGAGGTGGAGAAGTAAGATGAAAAGAGGAAAGAAATACCAGGAAGCTGTTAAGAAGATTGACAGAACGAAGCTCTATACGCTTCAGGAAGCAGCTGAGCTCGTGAAGAGCTGTGCTTTTGCAAAGTTCACGGAGACGGTCGAGCTTTCAGTAACGCTTACTCTCAAGAAGAGCCAGTCTGTCAGAGACACTGTTGTTCTTCCGAACCAGTTCATGGCACAGAAGAGAATCCTTGTCTTCGCTAAGGGCGATAAGGCAGAGGAGGCTAAGGCTGCAGGAGCTGCTTTTGTCGGCGATAATGACCTTATCGAGAAGATCAGAGGCGGTTGGATGGATTTCGACGTGGCTGTCGCTACTCCTGATATGATGAAGGACGTAGGTAGGCTTGGTCCTATCCTCGGCAGAAGAGGTCTCATGCCGAACCCGAAGACACATACTGTAACAAATGACATCAAGGAGGCACTCGCAGAGCTCAACAAGGGCCGTGTAGAGTTCCGCTCTGATAAGACAGGTGTTGTCCACCTCGCAGTAGGCAAGGTCAATATGGAAGCTGCGGCTATCGCAGAGAACGCACAGGCTGCAATCGATGAGATCGTCAGAAAGAAGCCATCTGATGCAAAGGGTGACTTCGTTGTCTCGATTGCTCTCTCATCGACAATGGGTCCTGGCGTGCATGTCAATGCTAAGGATGCAGCTGCATCCACAGCCGTATAAGGAGGGAGAGCATGGATAATTACAAGACACGCATTACTCCGGCTAAGGAAGATGCAGTAAAGGCTCTCAGAGATGAGTTCTCTGGATACGATGCATTCATCTTCACGGATTACAGAGGCATGACCGTTGAGCAGATTACCGATATCAGGAAGAACCTGAGGAAGGAAGAGGCTGCTTACCGTGTCGTTAAGAACCGCTATGCGAAGATTGCTCTCAAGGATCTTGGCAAGGACGGTGCTGATGATGAGATGAAGGGACCGACAGCTGTTGCTCTCGTCAAGGGCGATACAGCGAACTCTGTCGCAAAGATTCTCTTCAATGCAAACAAGGATGGTGTTGCCATCACAGTCAAGGGCGCGCTCATCGGCGGAGAGCTGATGAATGCAGACCAGATTGAGGCTCTCTCGAAGCTCCCAACCAAGCTCGAGCTCATCGCTTCCCTCATGGGTACGATGAAGGCACCTGTACAGAAGCTTGCTGCTACTCTTCTTGCATATGTCGAGTCGAAGGGCGGTGCTTCTGCTGAAGCTAACTAATACGGTCATAGTCTTCGCGTAACCTGCTAGACCGTTAAAAAATCTGATAAGGAGAAGGTAATATGGCTACAAAAGAGGAAATCATTGAGTCAATCGCATCGATGAGCGTCATGGACGTTGCTGATCTCATCAAGATGATGGAGGAGAAGTTCGGCGTTGTCGCAGCTGCTGCTGTTGCTGCAGGTCCTGCTGCTGGTGCTGGTGAGGCTGCCGCTGCTGAAGAGGAGCAGACAGAGTTCACAGTTGTTCTCAAGAGCGTTGATGCTGCAAAGAAGATCGCTTGCATCAAGGAAGTCAGAGCTGTAACAGGTCTCGGACTCAAGGAAGCAAAGGATCTCTGCGAGAACGGCGGTACACTCAAGGAAGGCGTCAGCAAGGAAGAGGCTGCTTCTATGAAGGAGAAGCTCACTGCTGCAGGCTGCGAGATCGAGGTAAAGTAATAAGGCTTTCAGCCGCTTTTTATCCTGGGTTGTATAGCCCAGGCTGTGCCATCGGAACCCCCGATGGCATAGGTGTCTTAAGAGATTCAGGAAAAAACCAAGTACTTCGGTGCTTTTTGGAGGTACAGCGATGGCCAGCAAAGGCAAAGCCATAAAGAGAGTAGACATCGGTTCTGAGCTCCCGGAAGTCTGCGAACTTCCCAATCTTATCGGAATCCAGACCGAGTCATTCAGAAATTTCCTGCAGCTTGATAAGCTGGAGAAGGGCCAGACTCCCGATCCTTCATGCGGACTTGAGCATGTATTCCGTACAACATTCCCGATCATCTCCCCTAATGAGGATATGAGGGTTGATTACAACGGCTATACCGTTGATATGGATGGAATAAAATACTCGGAGTCAGAGTGCAAGAAGAAGGGAAGGACATTTGGCGTTCCAGTGAAGGCGAGGGTCGCTCTCGAGACTGCGAAGAATGGAGAGATCAAGGAGAAGGAGATCTTCTTCGGTGATTTCCCTTTGATGACGGATCGCGGTACCTTCATTATCAATGGCGCGGAGCGTGTCATTGTATCCCAGATTGTCAGATCGCCGGGCGTTGTCTTCAAGGAAGGCAAGAAGAGCGATGTATCATCACTGTCTTATACAGGAACGCTTTATCCTTATTCCGGAACAAAGCTTGAGTTCGTCCTGACGAGGAAGAACGAGAAGACCGATGCTAGCAAAAAGGATAACGAGAAGAAGAAGGTCAACAACATAATCCAGGTCAACTTCGGAAAGAAGCCATTCCTTGTGACATTCTTCCTCCGTGTTCTTGGCATTGATACAAGAGAGAAGATAGTCAGCGCCTTCTACAGCCCGAAGACGATAAAGATCGATGATGTCATCTCCGAGAATGGTCATTACTTCCTTTTCAAGGACATTGCGGATGAGGACAGAGTTGTCAGATTTGTTGCTGGCAGCGAGGTCGGTACAGTAGAGCTTCAGGAAATGAAGGATATGGGCATCTCAGAGATCGAGGTTGTAGATACCCCGGCAAAGGATCTCGATGCTCCCGCCCTTGCTGTACTTAAGACCCTTAGCAGGGAAGCTGTCTACATCGAGAGAGAGGATAAGGAGAGCGTATACCGCAACGAGCAGTCCGAGGATTTCCAGAATGAATACATCGGATGCATTGTAGAGGCATGTAAGAATACTCTTCCTCAGAACCTCAAGACATTCCCGGATCCGAAGCGTGTTATCAGCTATTTCCAGGAGTTCTTCCTCCATGGGCGTGGCTTTGAGCTTTCGGATATTGGCCGCCATAAGCTCAATAAGAAGTTCTATGGTATGGATGAGGATAAGTACATCCAGTCGACAGCCCTTACTCCGGACGATGTCATCAACACTGTTAGACTCCTGATTGATTTCTGTAATGGTGTCATCAAGGAAGATGATATCGATGCTCTTGGAAACAGGCGTGTCCGTACAGTTGGAGAGCTGCTCGAGAACAATATCAGCGATGCTTTTGCCCGCATGGCAAAGGCTGCAAGGGAGAAGATGAATATCTCCGATGAGTCGATAAAGCCGCAGGAGGTTATCTCCATAAAGCCTATCGTCGGCGCCATCAAAGAGTTCTTCGGTTCCTCACAGCTTTCCCAGTTCATGGATCAGGTCAACCCGCTTGCAGAGCTTACGCATAAGAGAAGGGTATCCGCACTTGGTCCGAAGGGCGGTCTTTCAAGATCTTCTGCCCGTGCTATCTACGAGGTCAGAGATGTACACTATACCCACTATGGAAGAATCTGTCCTATCGAGACTCCTGAAGGATCGAATATCGGACTTATACTTTCGCTTGCCAACTATGCGCGTATCAATGAGTATGGCTTCATCGAGACTCCGTACCGCCGTGTTGTGGATGGTGTTGTAACGAACGAAGTCAAATACCTCGATGCTAATGATGAGGAGAAATTCTTCATTGCGCAGGGCAATGCAAAGGTCGACGAGAATGGCAGATTCCTCGAGAAGGAGGTCTCTGTAAGACACTATGGCGATTACGGTGTCGTATCTCCGGACCAGGTCCAGTGGATGGATGTCTCTCCTCGTCAGGTTGTATCTGTTGCGACTTCCCTCATTCCGTTCCTTGAGCATGACGATGCTAACCGTGCTCTCATGGGCTCGAACATGCAGCGTCAGGCTGTTCCTCTCGTATTCCCAGAGGCACCGAGGGTCGGTACAGGTATGGAGCAGAGAACCGCTTATGATTCCGGTGTGCTCATCAAGGCTAGGAGGGCAGGAACTGTTGAGTATGTATCCTCGACGGAGATCCGTGTTAAGCCTGATAAGCCAGAGATTAAGGGTGAGATTGATACATATGAGGTCCATAAGTTCGAGAGAACCAATCAGGATTCCTGTCTGAATCAGAAGCCGATTGTCAATGTCGGTGATCATGTGGATGACGGCGATGTCCTTGCTGACGGACCTGCTACACAGAATGGTGAGCTTGCTCTTGGCCGCAACATACTCGTTGGATTCGTTCCATGGAATGGATACAACTATGAGGATGCTGTCCTCATCTCCGAGCGTGTTGTCCGTGAGGATATCTATACCTCGATCCATATCAAGGAGTTCTCCATTGATATCAGAGAGACGAAGCTTGGGCCTGAGAAGCTTACCAGGGATATCCCGAATACATCGGATAAGCTTCTTGAGCACCTTGATGCAGAGGGTATCGTCTGTGTCGGAACATATGTACGTCCGGGTTCTATTCTGGTAGGAAAGGTCACCCCGAAGAGTGAGGCAGATACGACTCCAGAGGTCAAGCTCCTCAATTCAATCTTCGGTGAGAAGGCAAAGGAAGTCAGGGATTCCTCTCTCAAGGTTCCTCATGGAACAGAAGGCACAGTTATCGATATCCAGCGCCTGAGGAAGAGCGATGGCGATGAGCTCCAGCCTGGAGTAGAACAGACCATCAAGGTCCTTATTGCTACGAAGCGTAAGCTCAAGCAGGGCGATAAGATGGCAGGACGCCATGGTAACAAGGGTGTCGTATCCCGTGTTCTCCCAGAGGAGGATATGCCGTACATGGAGGATGGTACTCCGCTCGATGTCTGTCTTAACCCGCTCGGCGTTCCGTCCCGTATGAATATAGGACAGCTGATGGAGACTGAGCTCGGATGGGCTGCTGTGAAGAATGATAAATGGTACAAGACACCAGTCTTCCAGTCTGCATCAATGGAGCAGATTGAGCATGAGATGGAGATTGCTGGCCTGCCAAGGAACAGTAAGACACGTCTTTATGATGGAAGGACAGGAGTTCCGTTCGTCAATGATGTCTTCTGCGGATATATCTACTACCTTAAGCTGCACCACCTTGTCGATGACAAGATGCATGCAAGGTCAACAGGTCCTTACTCGCTCGTAACACAGCAGCCACTCGGTGGAAAGGCTATGTTCGGCGGACAGAGACTTGGAGAGATGGAGGTCTGGGCTTTCGAGGCATATGGTGCTGCGAATACGCTGCAGGAGCTTCTTACCATCAAGTCTGATGATATGAAGGGCCGTGTGCAGATCTACGAGTCAATTGTCAAGGGAGAACCTGCCCAGACTGTTTCGATGCCAGAGGCATTCAACGTTCTTGTGCAGGAGATCAGAGGCCTTGCTCTTGATATCTCCGTATTCGATGAGGATGGCAGGCAGGTTCCTCTCACAGAACGCGATGAGGAACTGATCCAGAAGAAAGAGAAGGGAACTCTCTAGGAGGATTGCGTAATGAAGGAAATACAGGATTTCAGCTCAATCAGAATCAAGCTGGCTTCGCCTGAGCAGATACTTGCCTGGTCATATGGCGAGGTAAAGAAGCCTGAGACAATCAATTACCGCTCGCTCCGCCCTGAGAGGGATGGTCTCTTCTGCGAGCGCATCTTCGGTACGACTAAGGCATGGGAGTGCTGGTGCGGAAAGTTCAAGTCGAACCGTTATAAGGGAGTTGTCTGTGATCGCTGCGGTGTAGAGGTTACAGATACCAAGGTAAGACGTGAGCGTATTGGACATATCACACTGGCCGCTCCTGTCGCGCATATCTGGTTCTATCGCTCAACGCCCTCAATCATGAGCTATCTTCTCGATATCAAGAGATCCGAGCTGATGGAGATTCTCTCATATGAGAAGTATGTCGTGACAGATCCTGGTCAGGATACTGAGCTCAGGAAGTATCAGGTTCTTGATGAGGATGAGTACCAGAGTGCTCTCGATAAGTATGGCGATACATTCAAGGCCGGAATGGGTGCTGAGGCTATCTATGATCTTCTCAGGACAATTGACCTTGATGCACTCTCTGAGGAGCTGAGAGATCAGCTTTCTCAGAAGGAAGGCGCCAAGAACAAGATTGATAACAAGCTTCTTAACAGAATTAAGTTCTGTGAGTACTTCCGCACATCTGGAAACAGGCCGGAGTGGATGATTCTGAAGGTCATTCCTGTTATTCCGCCAGATCTGAGGCCTATGGTCCAGCTTGATGGTGGAAGATTTGCTACGACTGATCTCAATGAGCTTTACAGAAGGGTCATCAACCGCAACAACCGTCTTGACCGTCTTATCAAGATCCAGGCCCCTGATATCATCATCCGCAATGAGAAGAGGATGCTTCAGGAAGCTGTTGATTCACTATTCGACAACTCCAAGACAGCGAATCCTACGAAGGGAAGCAGCAAGAGAGATCTCAAGTCGCTCTCCGATGTCCTCAAGGGTAAGCAGGGAAGATTCAGGCAGAACCTTCTCGGAAAGCGCGTAGACTACTCTGGCCGTTCCGTTATCGTCGTAGGACCGGAACTCAGGATGCACCAGTGCGGTGTTCCTTCGAAGATGGCGCTTGAGCTGTTCAAGCCATTCATCATGCGCCGCCTTGTACAGAAGGAGATTGCGCAGAATATAAAGAAGGCAAAGATGCTTGTTGAGCAGGAGGCTCCGGAGGTGTGGGGAGTTCTTGACGAGGTTGTCAAGGAGCATCCCGTCATGCTCAACAGAGCTCCTACGCTCCACCGCCTCGGTATTCAGGCATTTGAGCCCGTTCTTGTCGAAGGCAAGGCTCTTAAGCTCCATCCGCTTGTATGTCATGCATTCAATGCTGACTTCGATGGAGACCAGATGGCTATACATGTGCCTCTTACACAGGCTGCGCAGCTTGAGTGCTGGACGCTCATGCTCTCAACAACGAACCTTCTTGATCCGGCGAACGGAAAGCCTATCGCATTCCCGTCACAGGATATGGTCCTCGGTATCTTCTACCTTACAAAGGAGAGAACCGACCTTGATCCAAACCGCCATGTGAAGAGATTCGAGAGCATTGCTGAGATCGAAGTCGCAATCGATTCCGGCGCTGTAAGCTATAACGAAGGCGTATACTATCGCCTCAAGAAGGATCTTGAGATTGTTGAGGCCGATGGAACAAGGCATGTGGCAGATGGCAAGGGCTGGGTATGGACAACCCCGGGACGCATCATCTTCAACAGTGCTATCCCTGTCGGTCTGCCTTACCAGAACTACTGCCTTGGTGATAAGCAGCTCAGGAAGCTTATTGGAGAGACTATCCACAGCAATAAGCCATCTGTGGCTGTAGAGCTTCTCGATTCAGTCAAGGATCTTGGATTCAAGTATGCTACGATCTTTGGCGCAACAATCGGCCTTTCCGATATGGTTGTTCCAGAGAAGAAGAAGGAGCTCATCGAGGAAGCAAATGAGAGACAGTCTGTTGTCTTCAGGCAGTTCCATGATGGCCAGATTACCCAGGAAGAGAGATACAACCGTGTCATCGAAGTCTGGACTGAGACCAATGAGGAGCTTACTGACCTTCTTATGGATGAGCTTAAGAAGAGCCAGCATGGATTCAATCCTCTCTATCTTATGGTCGATTCCGGTGCTAGAGGATCGAAGAACCAGATCAGACAGCTTGGCGGTATGCGCGGACTCATGGCAAAGCCGAATGGCAAGATCATCGAGCTCCCAATCAAGTCGAACTTCAAGGAAGGCCTCTCAATCATGGAGTTCTTCATCTCGTCCAACGGTGCTAGAAAAGGTCTTACCGATACAGCTCTCAAGACGGCAAAGGCAGGATACCTCACACGTAAGCTTGTTGATGTCGCTCAGGATGTTGTTGTATCCGAGGAGGACTGCCATACCATCAATGGTATCTGGACAACAGCGGTCAAGGATGGTGACACTGTCATCGAATCCCTGGCTTCGAGAATCGCTGGTTCCTGCCCGGTCGAGGATGTTCTCCATCCATTCCTTAAGGATGAGAATGGCAAGCCGGTCGTCCTTGCTGTCGCCAATGAGGAGATTTCCGATGAGACAGCTCAGGAGATTGAGAATGCTGGTGTCGAGCGCGTTCTGCTTCGCACAGTCCTCACATGCGAGGCTGAGCATGGAGTATGCCGCAAGTGCTATGGACGCAACCTCGCAACCAACCGCTCTGTCGAGATCGGCGAGGCTGTCGGTATCATCGCTGCTCAGTCAATCGGCCAGCCTGGTACACAGCTTACGATGCGTACATTCCATGTCGGTGGTACTGCTTCAACATCAACCAAGGAGAACAGACTCTCATTCTCATATCCTGTCATTGTGCGTGGCCTGAAGGGAATGGTCATTTCGGATAGCCGCGGCAACCGCCTCTTCCCGAGGAAGGGACATATTACGGTATCTAAGGTCTTCAAGGAGATCACAGGACTTTATGATGAGCTTCTTGTCCAGTCTGGTGATGCTGTTGCAAAGGGATACCCTGTATACAGGAAGAATGGAGAGGAGGTCGTTGCAGAGGAGAACGGAAGACTCTATATCGATGGAGAGAGGACATTCATCGTCGCATCTCCTGTAGAGTATCCTGTTCCTGCAGGATCTGAGCTCTATGTCTCTGAAGGACAGGTGGTACCTGCAGATGAGTCGCTGATCACATTCGATCCGTTCTCTGAGCCAATCATCGCGGAAGCATCAGGTGTTGTCGAGGAGATGAATGACTTCGTTGAGGATAAGTCCTACAGGAAGATCTACAATGAAGCAGGCGATACTGATATGATTGTCGTTCCATCAGCTCAGCTTGGCGGATTCCGCCCTGCTATCCTTGTCCGTACAGATTCAGGTGAGTTCAATAGCTACCAGATTCCTGGCGGAGCATATATGGTCGTCAAGGAGAGAGGAGAGAGGATCGAAACAGGTGATATCCTCGCAAAGGTCTCCAAGGACAGCACGACAACAAAGGATATCGCTGGTGGTCTTCCGCAGGTCGACTCGCTCTTCGAGGCACGCCATGGAAAGATCTCCTCGTCCAATAAGGTCAACCCGATTATCCTTGCACGTGTTACGGGAAGGGTCACAAGCGTACAGGCTTCCTCTTCATCCAACAGTGGTTCGATGATTGTCACGATTACAGATGCGTTCGGGAAGGCTCATCCTCATAAGGTATATACGAAGGATGCTCTTCTTCTCGTCCGCGAAGGCGATGAGGTCAAGGCTGGCGAGCCGCTCTGCGATGAGCCTGTGACATCAAGAGAGGTCCTGGATGTGCTTGGTGAGAATGCTGTTCTCTCCTTCCTCGTAGAGGAGATCCAGAAGGTCTACAGAATGCAGGGTGTTGAGATCAACGAGAAGCATCTGGGAATCATCATCCGCCAGATGCTCAGGAAGGTCGAGATACTCCGCGCTGGAGATACGGACTTCATCAAGTCGCAGAAGGTCGATAAGCACCTGTTCGACAGAGTCAATGAGGAAGCGAAGAAGGAAGGCAAGACACCTGCTATCGCACGTCCTGTTCTTCAGGGTGTATCAGAGGCGGCACTCTCCGTTGATTCCTTCATCTCCGCAGCTTCGTTCCTCTCTACGACCAAGGTGTTGACAGAGGCAGCTATAGCTGGTAAAAAGGATAAGCTCAGAGGTCTCAAGGAGAACGTCATCATCGGACATCTCATTCCTGCTGGAACCGGCATGAAGAGATACCGCAGCGTGCGTCTTGAGGAGGATGAGAAGCTTCTCGAGCTCCAGAAGGAAGTGGATAAGGCAAGACGTGAGAGGAAACTTGCTGAACCGCAGGAAGATCTGGATGTCGAGGATCTCGGTGATATGAAGACAGTGGGAGCTGCTGTGGAGGAAGAAGATACCCAGCTTGATGAGTAGGTGCCTGTTGGCACCCCTCATTGGGGTCTTTCCCAGCGCTCATGCTGACCCTGTCTTTGATATAGACGTGCTGCTTGTGCAGCATAGATTCCCCGGTGTGAGACGGGCGGATCAAATTTTAAGGAGCGTATCGTAAGATGCCTACTATTAATCAGCTGATCAGAAAGGGCAGAAAGAGCTCGAAGGCTAAGACAAAGTCGCCAGCTCTTCAGGGATGCCCTCAGAAGAGAGGAGTTTGCACAAGGGTAATGACAGTTACTCCTAAGAAGCCTAACTCCGCTCTTAGAAAGGTTGCTCGTGTGCGCCTTTCGAATGGAATCGAAGTAACCGCATACATTCCTGGTATCGGGCACAATCTTCAGGAGCACTCTGTTGTTCTCATCAGAGGCGGAAGAGTCAAGGACCTTCCTGGCGTAAGATACCACATCATCCGCGGAACCAAGGATACCCTCGGCGTTGCCGATAGGAAGAGGTCCCGCTCGAAGTACGGCGCTAAGAAGCCAAAGGCCTGATAGGGAGGCAAGGTTATGTCAAGAGATAGAAAGGCCCCCAAGAGGGCGGTATCACCAGATGCCATCTACCACAGCACGGTTGTTGAGAAGTTCATCTGCCGCATGATGGTTGATGGAAAGAAGAGCATCTCTACACGCATTCTCTATACAGCAATGAATACGATTGCAGAGAAGAGCGGAGAGAGCGCTATCGATGTATTTACAAAGGCTGTCGACAATGTAAAGCCTATGGTCGAGGTTAAGTCCAGACGTGTCGGCGGTGCTACATATCAGGTTCCTGTGGAGATCAGGGAGGAGAGAAGGGAAGCTCTCGCAATGCGCTGGATCATCAACGCAGCACGTGCCAGAAACGGCAAGTGCATGAGCGATAAGCTTGCTGACGAGCTCCTTGATGCATACAACTCAACAGGTGCTGCATTCAAGAAGAAGGAAGACACACACAGAATGGCAGATGCGAACAAGGCGTTCAGCCACTTCCGCTGGTAAATCTTCTGTATTCAGAGAAAAGGACTGCAATGGAGAGATCCGGAGCAGTCTTTCTTTTTTCTGTGCTATAATCTCTCCATGCTGCCTGATTACGATGATTATTATTCACTTACCGCATATGCAGGACGATTTGTGAAAGAACCTATGCGTCAGATTGAGTACTGGCTATCACAGAGATCCACCGTTGCTGCCATAACTGCCTGGGAAAGGAGAAATGGCAATGAGAGCTTCCGTGAATCATCGGTGGAATATCTTTTCGGCAAAGCTGATCGTGATGAGATAATAACAGTCCCTGACTTCATAGCTCTCACTTCCTGTCAGGGACTTGCGCTTAACGGTGGCGATGTCATTGCGGATATAGATATCTACAATGACTTTGTTGCTTATCTTACAGTTAAGGGAATCAATGTGTAGAAAGAGCTTCTCTTATTGCTTTTGAAAGCTGGTCAGGACAGGATGTGCTTCTTATGCCGCAGGTATTCCCTGCAAGACGATCTGCTACTTCCTCTGCTTTCATCCCTTCGCAAAGCTTTCCGATACCCTTGAGGTTGCCATTGCATCCGCCTGTGAATACAAGATTGCGGATGCATCCTTCCTCATCGATATCGAAGTCGATTGCCCTTGAGCATGTTCCTTGTGTTCTGTATGTTTTATGTATCATCTTCTACTCCTGAGGTAAGATACAAAAAGATGAATCGGAAAGCAATACTTGTTCCTTATAATCCATCATACGCTGATGCTGTCATCAGACTGATGGATGACACTATACACAGAATATGCTCTGCAGATTACAGCGCTGACGAAATACGGGAATGGTCTCCCACAGGGAGGGAGAAGTCCATTATCGATAAACTTGGATCCACATACAGCATAATTGCTCTCATTGATGAGGTCCTTGCCGGGTTCGGTAATGCGGTTGGAACAGAGATTGACTGCCTGTATGTTTCTGCGGAACATCAACGGGAAGGAATAGGTTCGATACTGCTTGAGAGTCTTGAGAATCATGCTTTCAGGTATGGAGATACGATACATGTGTACGCTTCATTGACTGCTGAAGGATTCTTCCTCAGCCATGGTTACCATCCAGTCCGCCAGAATATTGTGGAACGGAACGGGGTGAGAATACCAAACTGGTATATGGAGAAGAGCAAGGGTTGCAGCAGGTCCTAAGGTATTTGGCTGGCACTTCAGAGCTATTTGAATGAATGCATATCCAGCAGTGCCAGCCTATGTCCTGTATCAGAGAAGACTGCCTGCAGCTTCCCGGAGCTCTGCCTCTGCTGTTTCGTCCGGAGCCTCATTCGCGATGACAGGGGCATGGGTAAGGACAGCTCCATCTGCTATGCACCTTTCTTCCCAGTTTCTCATCCATTCGCCATCTCCCCATCCGTAGGAGCCGAATATTATGATCTTCCTGCCATTGAGGCTTCCCTCTATCGATGCGAACATCGGTTCGAAGATCTCTTCCTCCAGTACCTCTTGTCCCATCGCAGGGCATCCGAATGCGAAAGCATCGTATTTTTCGATATCCCCGGGCCCGAAAGCAGGTGGATCGATTACAGTCACCTCTGCCTTGCCCTGAAGCTCTGACCTGACGATCTCCGCCATTGCCTCCGTATTGCCCGTTCCTGAATAGTATACGAGTGCGATTTTCATTGTTTTCCTCCTCAGGCTGATACGCACAGCCTTGCAATTGATGTGCCGTTTCTGTACATGGTCCTGTATATATCCCTGCATCTGCCATACATTGAGAAGAGCTTGATTGCTCTGTCGGCAGAGCTATAGACCTTCCATAATCCCGATAGCATTGGATTTTTTCCTCCATCTCTGATGAAGCCTTCGACATCCTCGGCAGGGTAGCCAAGGAACAGGCCAACCTCATGAGGGCATGATTCCTCCAGGAATCTTTCCAGGAGATGGTTCAGACTTGCTTTGAGCGATGATGTATCGTAGCCAAGCTGCTTCAGGATTTCCTTAGCTTTTGCATCTTCCAATGCCTTCATCAGTTCCTTTTCCCTGTAGACAAGAAGCAGGGGCTTCCCCTTCATCGTCCTTATAGCCATGAATGACAGTCCTTTCTCTCTAAGCTCTTTTCCTGGAAGGCTTTCTTTGCTGTCGAGCCTTGCAAGGCTGATCAGAGATGCACATTTTATCCCAGCTAGCGTCGGAGCAGAGTGCTCGATAAGCAGATCCGAAAGCGTCATATATCCTCCTGTTAGCTATTGCTAACTCATTTATGTCTCAAAAAGGCCGGGCGGAGAGAAGGACCGAAGTTGCCCGGCCAGATGATTCACAAGGGCAGTATAGCATATCAGTTAGCTTTTGCTAACTACTTTTTGCCTTGACCTTGATTGATTTTGTCGATATTATTCTTGACGGTTTTGAAATATTTGTCAGGAAAATGAGGGGATTGTATGTTCAGCACACTCGTTCAGATGTTTGATAACAGAGTAGCAAGGGCGCCTCTTGCCACATGCCAGATGGGAAAGGATGAGAAGGGGGCATTCATTCCTGTTTCGTTCTCAGAACTCCAGGAAAGATCGAGAGCACTTGCTCTGGCATTGATGGAGGTCGGAGTTAAGCGAGGTGATGCGGTCGGCCTTCTCTGCGATAACCGGCCCGAATGGCTTGCCTCCGATCTAGCTGTTCTTTCGCTTGGCGCTGCGGATGTGCCGAGAGGCCGTGATGCGATGCCCTATGAGATTGAGCATATACTCAAGGTCACATCTGCATCGGTTGTATTCGTAGAGAATGACGAGCTTGCCGAAAAGCTGAATCAGGTCAGAGAGAATCTCCCAGCGCTCAGGACTGTGATACTGTTCGACAGCGAAAAAATAGTTGCTGATGCTGAAAACATACACTATGGAGATCTCCTGAATAGGGGAATGGAGCTTCTGTCTCTGCCTGAGGGCCGTGAAAGGATCCAGCGGGAGATAAGCCTTGGCTCAGAGGATGATACAGCTACGATTATCTTCACATCCGGTACAACAGGGCTCCCGAAAGGAGTTATGCTGTCCCACAGGAATATGCTCTATCAGCTGGGGGAGATCGATAAGATAATAGAGTTCAAGCCTGGCTGGAAGTGGCTCTCCGTCCTTCCTGTATGGCATGCGTTCGAGCGTATAATCCAGTATGTCTCCCTCTATGAGCTGAGCGTGCTTGCCTATTCAAAGCCGATCGGGAAGATAATGCTTACGGATATCCAGCGTGTTAATCCTGAGCTTCTCTGTTCTGTACCGCGCATCTGGGAAACCGTCAAGGCCGGTGTATACCAGTCGCTCAGGTCAAAGAAGCCTGCGGAGAGGAAGATCTTCGATTTCTTTCTTGTTGCTGCAAAGCGCTATCGCCACTATGAGAATCTTGTGCTAGGCCTGGATCCGAGATTCTCTAAATGCTCTCATGTATTCGACAAGATCCGTGGGATTATACCTTATCTTGTTCTGAAAATGATCTATTCCATCGGAGATAAAGCCGCATTCTCACAGATAAAGAGCAAGTTCGGTACATCGTTCATCGCTGGTATATCCGGAGGCGGTGCAATGAGCAAGGACGTCGATGAATTCTTCTCCGCTATCGGTATAAAACTGCTCAATGGTTATGGCATGACAGAGACAGCCCCTGTTGTCGGTGTTGCGGCATATCCTCACCCGAAGAAGGGATTCATCCATACATTCGCAGGTACGGAGCTGAAGGTAATAGAGCACGATACAGGCAAGGTCCTTCCCGTAGGTGAGATGGGAGAGCTGCTTATCAGAGGACCGCAGGTGATGAAGGGTTATTTCGGCGACGAGGAGCGGACAAGGCAGATTATCGACCGCGATGGATACATACACACAGGTGATCTTGCCATCCTTGATATCGATGGAGATTTCTCAATCGTGGGAAGGGTAAAGGATACGATAGTCCTTTCCGGAGGTGAGAATATCGAACCGGTACCCATAGAGAATGCGATGAAGGAGAGCGAGTACATCGATACGGCGGTCGTTGTCGGGCAGGATGAGAAATACCTTGGTGCGCTTATTGTCATCAATGAGAAGAACGTGGAGAGGTATCTCAAGGAGAACCATATCCCATATGTCAACAGAGAGTCGCTTAAGGAGATGGATGAGGTCAGGAGGCTTGTCAATTCCGAGGTCTCAAGGCTTGTATCCTCCAGTGCGGGCTTCAAGGCATATGAGCAGGTTTCACGCTTCGCGCTTCTCGATAAGCCATTCACAGTAGGGCGTGAGCTTTCAGCAAAGCAGGAAGTGAAGAGGGCCGAGGTCATGAAGCTCTATAAGAAAGAGGTTGAGGCTATCTTCGGCTGAGTGCTATCATCCGGGCATGAAGGTTCTTGTTGGAATGTCCGGAGGCATTGACTCCTCCGTTGCCGCATATCTATTGAAGAAAGCGGGGTACGAAGTCGAGGGAATCACCATGCTCATATGGAAGAAGGATTCCCCGTATCCTGCCCCGGTCTCTGCAAACAGCTGCTATTGTCCTGATAAATCCAAGGACTTGGAGTCGATTGATCGCGTTGCTTCGATTCTCGGCATAAAGCACCATGTCGTGGACTGCTCCGATGTATTCCAGCGTTCCGTTCTTGAGGCTTTCCGCACAGGGTATCTTGAGGGGATCACGCCAAATCCGTGCATACAGTGCAACAGCATCGTCAAGTTTGGTGCCATGGTCGATTACGCCAGATCCGTGACGGATTTCGACCTCTTCGCGACAGGGCACTATGCGCGCATCAGGGAGAAGAATGGCAGGTATGAGCTTCTGAAGGCGAGGGATATGAGGAAAGATCAGTCCTACTTCCTCTCGAGGTTATCGCAGAGACAGCTTTCCAGTGTCGTATTCCCGCTTGGCGACTATACCAAGGATGAGATAAGGGATATCGATGTGTCGATGGGATTCCATGAGGATGGAATGACCGAAAGCCAGGATTTCTATGGTGGTGATTACTCCGACCTTCTTGCTGTTCCTGATCGTCCAGGCAGCATAATCCTTCCCGATGGGGAGGTTGTTGGCAATCATAATGGCTATTGGCACTATACGATAGGGCAGAGAAAGGGGCTGGGGGTCGCATACCGGGAACCGCTTTATGTGATTGATATCAATCCGGAAAGAAATACCGTCATCGTAGGAACAGAGGATATGACACACATCTCTGGAATCGATGCTGTGGATCCTGTGTTTTCCAGCGAGGATCATTTCGATGACGGGAAGGTATATCAGGTCAAGATCCGGAGCACTGCTTCTGGAGCCGATGCCTATGTCCATAGCACTCCTGAAGGATTCTCCGTTGATTTCATTTCATATGTGAAGGGCGCTGCACCGGGGCAGAGCGCTGTAGTCTATGATGGGGAGCGGGTAATCGCATCGGGTTTCATCTCATCTCGGAGGTCGATAGCAAAACAGCATATCTGATGGTATCATTGTCTGAGAGGAGGCATGTATGAGAGTCATTATCGAACCTGATTATGAGCGTCTTTCGCAGTGGGCGGCAAATTATATTGCCAAGCGCATGAGGGAGCATGAGAGGAAGGGTGAGACGAGGCCATTTGTCCTGGGACTTCCTACGGGATCCTCTCCTATAGGTACATACAGGGAGCTTGTGAAGCTCTGCAAGTCAGGGTATATCTCATTCAGAAATGTCGTTACATTCAATATGGATGAGTATGCAGGTCTTCCCAGAGAGCATGAGCAGAGCTACTGGACATTCATGCATAGGCATCTCTTCGATCTGATAGATATTCCTACGGAGAATATTAATATACTTGATGGCATGGCAGAGGATACTGCCGCCGAATGCCAGAGATTCGAGGAGAAGATCGAATCATACGGCGGTATAGACCTGTTCCTTGGCGGGATAGGTGCTGATGGGCATATCGCATTCAACGAGCCATTCAGCTCACTGACATCCAGAACGCGTGAGAAGACCCTGACATTCGATACGAAGCTGATGAATTCAAGATTCTTCGGAGGGAATATATCGGCAGTGCCTTCCAAGGCCCTTACCGTCGGCGTCGGTACTGTAATGGATGCCAAGGAGGTCATGATACTCGTTAATGGCCACAATAAGGCCAGAGCCCTGAGGCATACTGTAGAGGGCGGCGTATCCCAGAGCTGGACATGCTCTGCGCTCCAGATGCATAAGAGAGCTATAATCGTGTGCGATGAGGATGCCTGCGATGAGCTCAAGGTAGGCACCTACCGCTTCTTCAAGGATATAGAGCAGGCGCATCTCGATCCTGCTACGCTCTGAGTACATATATTTTCCGGTAGCGGCATTGCGGATGGCGATGCCGCTATTTCATGACCCCTCAAATGCTGTTTTCCAGCCTTGTGGCTTTTCTGCGTCTCAGATTGCATGTCTTACGGTCTCTTTGATTATTTTCTTTCATACAGTATGCAAAAAAAGTAATAAAAATACAGAAAATTTGCATTCGAGATGCAATTTGGTATTAACATATATCTGTTCGATTAAGTATCATATCGTCAACTAAAGAGATTTAATTCAGTTATCGCTACTGTAGATAATGAATTATCTATGCAAGGAGGAAAAATGAGGAAAACTGTGCTCTCATTGGTCATAGCGATTGTTGCTTGCGCTATGGTATTCGCAGGTGGATCCAGCGAGTCTGATTCCACAGTTGTAAAGATCGGTGTCTTCGAGCCCGCATCCGGCGATAATGGCGCTGGCGGAAAGCAGGAGACGCTTGGTATCCAGTATGCCAATTCGCTTACACCTACGGTAATGATCGGTGATACTGAGTATACCGTTGAGCTTGTCCTTGCAGATAATGAGAGCTCCAATGACAGAGCTGCATCTGCCGCTGCAACGCTCGTGAATGCCGGTGCATCTGTCGTTCTCGGCTCATATGGATCCGGTGTCTCAATCGCAGGAAGCGATACATTCCGTGTAGCTGGTGTTCCTGCTATCGGCATTACATGCACCAATCCTCAGGTAACGGAAGGCAACAGCCACTATTTCCGTATCTGTTACCTTGATCCTTTCCAGGGAACGGTCCTTGCGAACTATGCATATAATGAGCTCGGAGCAAGAAAGGTATACTGCCTTGCAAAGCTCGGCGATGACTATTCAGGCGGTCTTGTGAATTACTTCGTGGAGCAGTTCACTTCGCTTGGCGGAGAGGTTGTCTCCGAGACATTTCCTGACGGAAACAGCGATTTCACATCGTATATCGCGAATGCAAAGAACAGCGGCTGCGAGGTCTTCTTCTCTCCTGTATCCACAGAAGCTGCTCAGCTCATCATCAACCAGTCGGACAGCCAGGGACTTGGCATGCCTATCCTTGCTGGTGACACATGGGATTCGAACGTCATCCTCCAGGCAGCTCTTGGCAAGAACGCTGACATAACTGTTACGACATTCTATCCTGAGGGTGCGGATCCTGAGTTCGATGCTGCATTCAAGGAGTGGGTGAATGCCGATTCAACCCGCCTTGCGAACAATGGAGGCGATGATACGATCAGTGCTGTGACAGCAATGGGATACGATGCATACTACTTCGCGCTCCAGGCTATCCAGAATGCCGGAAGCACCGATCCTGCTGATATCATGGATGCGCTCTGGACTACTGAGATCGATGGAGTCACAGGACATATCGCTCTCGATGATGTCAATGGCGATGCAATCCGCAATACCGTATATGTAAAGCATGCCAATACCACAACAGGTGGCTGGGATGCCCTTCCCGCGGTAGTCGTTGACTGACCTTATATGCGGCAGGCCATCCTGCCGCATTATCCAATACACTAGGAGGTAAGCCGCGTGGCGGATTTCTTCCATCAGAATCTTTCATATTTCCTGTCAGGTATATCTGTAGGAGGGCAGTATGCTCTTATAGCGATAGGCTATACGATGGTCTACGGAATACTCAGGCTCATCAATTTCGCCCATGGGGATGTATTCATGTGCGCCGGTCTGATGATGGTCTATTTCTCATCATCGCTTCCATTTGCTATATCGATACCGGCCGTGCTTCTTCTGACGCTCCTTCTGGGCTTTGTAATCGAGCGTGTTGCATATAAACCGCTCAGAAGCGCTCCGAGGATGTCTGTCATGATAAGCGCCATCGGAGTGTCATATCTCCTTCAGAATGCGGCGCTCTACTTCACCGGAGGCCTTGCAAAGGTCTATCCGGAGATCCCATTCCTTTCCCGTTCAGTGCAGATCTGGGGAGCGACAACGAGGGTCGTAACGCTTGTGACACCTGTTCTGACAGTTGTCCTGGTCGTGCTTCTGACGCTTCTGATAAAGCATACGAAGATCGGTATGGCTATGAGAGCGGTCTCAAGGGATTTCGAGACAAGCCAGCTCATGGGCATAAAGATAAATAGGGTCATATCAATGACATTCATGCTCGGATCCATACTCGCAGCTGTCGCATCGCTGCTGTATTTCACCAACTATGCATCGGTAACGCCCACGAGCGGTGCAATGCCTGGACTGAAAGCGTTTGTTGCCGCTGTATTCGGAGGCATAGGTTCAATCCCCGGTGCGGTAATCGGAGCATTCATCATCGGCATATGCGAGAACATCATCAAAGGCGGTGCCTCTATATTCGGTATTCCCGGATCGGGATGGACCACCTTCTCCGATGCATTCACATTCGCGTTCCTCATCATTGTTCTCATAGTGCGTCCTACTGGGCTTTTCGGTGAGAAGTCTGTCGATAAGGTCTGAGGAGGGTGATATGGACAGAGAAAAGAGAAACCATTATATAAGGCTGTTCTCGGCTATCGCGGCTGTATATATCATCATAACGATACTGGAGTTCACGCTCCGCCCTACAAGCATTGTCTTCACCGTTCTGAGAAAGGGAGCAATCTATTCGCTTGTTGCTGTATCGATGAATCTTCTCAATGGCTTTACAGGTCTGTTCTCACTTGGCCAGGCAGGATTCATGCTTCTCGGCGCTTATACATATGCGATCTTCACGATGCCTGTTTCTGTAAAGCAGTCTGAGAGGGTATACAGGTACTATGAGTGCATCGTCCCGTTCGATACCGGTGTGTTCATCGGGCTTATTGCAGCAGGGCTTGTCGCTGCATTCTTCGCATTCCTCATAGGGCTTCCTGTTCTTCGCCTCAAGTCGGACTACCTTGCAATCGCGACGCTCGGCTTTGCGGAGATCATCAGGGCTATATTCCAGTGGGATGTGCTTGGTCCTCTCACGAATGGCGCTAATCTTCTCCGTGAATTCAAGGATCTTTCGAGGATAACGATTCCATTTACCGATATACCTTTCCCGCCTACATTGTTCGTGTTCATCGTCGTAGGCATATGCGTCCTTCTGATAGTCCTTCTCATAAATTCCTCATATGGGAGAGCATTCAAGGCTATCAGGGACGATGAGACCGCGGCTGAGGCTATGGGTATAAATCTCTTCAGGCATAAGGAGCTCTCATTCGTTATATCATCGTTCTTTGCAGGAGTGTCAGGAGCGCTTCTGGCTATGTTCCAGTATACGGTCCAGGCCCAGCAATTCAGGACGGTGCTTACATATGAGATACTGCTTATAGTCGTTATCGGAGGTATTGGGTCGATATC
>CALXLE010000009.1 GCA_944389115.1 uncultured Spirochaetaceae bacterium | reverse complement strand
CCGTATCTATCATCCATGAGCCCATAGAGGAAGAAGAGCCCGCTGAATACATGGATCCGAACGTCATCTTCCAGATAAGGGATGAGAAGCTCCAGACGCAGGCAGAGCGCAGGAACCCTCTCCTGTCATTCCTGTCAGCCTACGGCGGGAAATTCATAATAGCGGCGGTCCTCATCGGAACAGCCCTCATGGTCGGATATCTCGTCACATTCATATGGAACGGCAAGGGAACGACGATCATCGATATCGCCAGGAGCAAGCAGATGAAGACAAGGGAGAAAGCCAGAAGCAGAAAGGATGAGCAGAACAATACATCACAGGTTGACGATGCGGCCGAAGTCGTTGATGACGGCGATGTCACCCCTGCCCCGCCAAGGCCAAAGGCGTTCGTGATGGGCAACATAGGCATAGGAGAAAGCAGCGAGCCTTACAGCCGCCCGAAGCATGAGGATGACGAGGAAGAAAGCGCTGCAGATGACAGCAAAGGAAATGCAGAGGCTTCTGCCGGCGCCGCATCCGGAAGCAAGAACGGCACACCAGCCTCGCCTGCTGAGGGTCTCCGCGGCCTCCTCGACACGAAGACACCGCCGCGCCCCGGCGAGGAATCGTATCCTGCCGTCATGGGAGACGCAGAGCCTTCTTCCATAGAGAACGGAGAGGAAAAGGAAGCTGCTTCGCAGCCTGTATCATCCGCTATGGAATCTGAAAAGAACAAAGATGAGGAAAGAAGCGAGGCAAGGAAGCTCCGCCTTTCAGACCTTCTCGATACAAGCACACCGAAGCCGGAAGAGGCATCATATCCGGAAGTCCTTGGACACAGCGAAGGAGAGTCGCTCGGATCTCTTCTTGATTCTTCGACTCCGCCCCGTCCCGGGGAGGAATCATATCCGGGAGTGCTCGAGAGATGAGCTCAGGCCACAGGGCCCTGTTCCGCTTGGAGGCTCTCCAAGGGGTCTCCGGACGGAATAAAGGAAACCAACGGCACACATTCACTGGAAGCAGTATATGAGATGCCGGAAATGGAAAGATGATCGGAGGTAATAGAAAATGGGCTTCATGCTTGAAGGATTCAGCAATATCGGAGAACCGTCAGAAATAAACGTTCCGTATAACGGTTCATCCGGTCTCATCGAAACTGCTGATGGCTCAATCATTATCCCTGATCTCATCAGCAACCCTGATATCACACCCGAAGGGAAGAGATGTGTATACATCACGGGAATCGGTACAAGAAACCTCGATGAGCGCATGGATAAAGCCATCCGCGGCATCATGAAGGCATTCTCTTCTATCAACGGGAAGGATTTCTCGTTCATCCTCCGCTCTGGCGGTGCGAGAGGCGCTGATACTGCCTTCGAAAGCTCTTTCTCTGGAAGGATAATCAGCTACAGGGCGGATAGCAGCCATCCTGCGAAGGGAATAGACACCATCGCATACTCAGAGGATCCGGCTGCCGAGGAGCTTGTAATGCGACTTCATCCGAATCCGGGCGCGGTCTCAAGGCTCCCTGAATACAGCAGGAAGCTCCTATACAGGGATGCCTGGCAGATCATAGGCTCTCCCGGGAAGGACAGAAGGCTCTCCGACTTCGTCATCGCGGCATGGCCTATAGGAACCACCATGAAGACTGCCCTTCTTGTCGCGAAGAACCAGAGAGTTCCTGTGTTCAATGTAACGGATCCCTCTGACATGGAAAGGCTCCGCGATGTATTCAGAGAATTCCGTTCGGGCCACATGCCGGCCAACAGGGCAATCAAAAATAGAGATGCTGCACCGAAATATATGCCTGAAAGAATAGACCTGAAAATAAGCACCGGATACTTCGGCGGGCTGAAGAACGGGAATTACAAGCACTCGGTCTCCATTGCTCTATGGACACCGGATGGCATAGATGTTCCCTCGTACAGGAAGCTTGCTCCCACAAAGGAGATCCTCCAGCTGTATAAGGACGGAAGGATATCCGAGAAGGAATACATCGCTCTCTACGAGAAGGAAGTCCTGTCAAAGGTAGATCCCGAAGAAGCGAAGAGAGACCTGATAAGGATCACGGGGATAACAGAGGAAGAGCTCAGGTCAGGAAATGCTGAGGTCACGCTTCTATGCTTCGAGAAGCCAAGAAGCGAGAAGGATCTCGCATTCTCGGACGAGAGAAGATTCGGGAACCGCGAGGACAAAACCTTCTGCCATAGGTATGCGGCAAAGGAGCATCTCGATTCCGGACGTGCGCGCTTACGGGAAAGGGAAACCGTCAGGAAGCATTCTTCCATGACGATAAGCAGATAACACTTCAGGAAACAGGAGGCAATACATGCAGATAGATATATGGCTCGTATGGTTAATTGCAGCATGTATCGCGGCTCTTCTCGAGCTGATGATACCGGGATTCTTCATGCTCTCGGTCTCGATAGGCTGCCTCGGCGTCATGATAGCATCGCTTTTCTCGCTCAACGGTACATGGCAGGTCGCCATCGGACTATCAGCGATGGTGCTTTTCATGGCCTTCATCCGACCCCTCCTTTATGCCACAAAGAAAGATCCAGGGATATGGGGAAGATCGAGGCTTATTGGCAAAGCCGTGACAGTGACGAAGGATATAGTCCCGCCAGCGAAAGGAAGGGCAACGCTTTCTGGCATCGAATGGGATGCTGAGAGCAAGGAGCCGATCAATGCCGGTGAGACGGCGTATATCGAATCAGTCGGCGGAGCGACGCTGTACCTCGTAAAAGTGAACCCATTAAAGAAAGATAGGAGATAAAACATGTTTTTCGCAGTCGTTATATTCGCATTCGTAGCTGCTGCAGTAATCGCGGCAGGAATCAGGATCGTCCCTCAGGGCATGACGATGGTCATAGAGCGCCTCGGGAAATACCGCAGGACGCTTGAGTCGGGGATAAACATCATCATCCCGTTCTTCGACAGGCCAAGGACTGTCTCATGGGACATGCCTTCGCTTACGGAGGAGACGAAGAGGAGAAGGACTACCTGCTGGATCGATCTCAGGGAGCAGGTCTATGACTATCCGAAGCAGTCAGTCATCACGAAGGACAACGTCACCGTCTCCATCGATGCCCTGCTCTACTTCCAGATAAACAACGCCGCTGATGCCTGCTACGAGGTAGCGAACCTCACGAAGGCTATAGAGATGCTTACGCAGACAACGCTGAGGAATGTCGTCGGAAAGCTCACCCTTGACGAATGCCTCACATCCCGCGATGAGATCAACACGCAGCTCTGCACGATCCTCGACGAGGCGACAGATCGCTGGGGCGTCAAGGTCAACCGCGTGGAAATCAAGGATATAGAGGTCCCTGAATCCATAAGGATACAGATGGAGAAGCAGATGACAGCGGAGCGCGAGAAGAGAGCTGCGATCCTCACTGCGGAAGGCATGAAGCAGTCAAAGATCCTCGAGGCTGAGGGATTCCAGGAATCAGAGGTCAAGAAGGCAGACGGAGAGAAGCAGGCAGCGATCCTCCGCGCTGAGGGAGAAGCCGCGGCGACCAAGGCAAGGGCTGAGGCTGAAGCGAAGGCAATCGAATACGTCAGGAGCCAGTTCAAAAATGAGGCTGCCTATGCAGACTACCTCAAGGCAATCAGATACATCGATGCCCAGAAGGAGATATTCAGCGGAAAGGACGTGAAGACGATCTTCATGCCGTATGGAACGGAGAAAGCCCTCGGAGGAATCGGCTCTCTTTCAGAGCTTGTCAGACAGGGCTGATCCAGAAACTACGGAAATGCATAAGGGTCCCGCCAGCTATGGTGAGACCCTTTCCTTATTCGCATCAATCAGGATTATTCCCGATCACATTTCCTCAAGGGATACCACCTGATAGAGATCCATCCTGTCGATGGAAAGAAGCTCTGGGGTTCCTGTCGGATTGTTTATGTTCATGCGGAATGTACCGACATCAACAGCATTGAAATACTGGTGGAAGATGACCGTTCCATCTTCTGAGAACACGATCTCGTTATCGGCAACGCGTCCGCTTGTCTTGATCATCTCATAGGATTCCTTCTCGAGATCCACCACGAAGATTGCGTTATGCTCAGTGGATATGAATGTAACCTTATGGCCTGCGATCTGCGGGTTGAAATTTCCCGAGCCGATGCCATGGAGGGATCCTTCAGGAAGCATTACGGACCGAAGCTCAACATTGCCGTTATCATCCCCAACGAGCTCTCCGAGTGCTGGATGGAACCCGTCGTTATCCACGCAGTAGAAGAGGCAGCATACCTCATTCCCTTCCGTGAATACGGATATCGCATGCGGATGCAGGAACATCTGGCCGTAGTTGTTATAGATCTCAGTGCAGAGCGGTATATACTCCGGCTGGCCAGCCTTGAACGTGAACTCACTGCCTTCCGTATAAGCGGTCACGACAGCGCTCTCATTGTAATACGGCTTTATCTCATCTGAATCCATGCCGTAGATGTCATAAATGACACCGCCTGGCGAGATCATCGCATTCACGAGCTTTCCGGACATGAATTCGAACGTATAGTTCTCCACGGAACCGCCAGCAGGAACATAAGTCGCGGTCTCCTCGTGGACTTCCTTCGGAGCGGTTGCATATGGATAGCGCCCTTTCACGTCGATGATATAGCCATACGAATCATCTCCGAGTCCTGTTGCGATGATATAGTCCTCGCTGTAGGCAACGACATTCCTCACGTCCAGTGAAGAGGAAGTCAGAGGCTTGAGCCCTGCGGCAGGGTTCGCCCTGTTGAGAAGATACATGGCGCTTCCTCTTCCGGTTGAGAGCTTCAGGTATATGCTTCCTTCTGTTGCATAATACTTATCGTACTCGGGATCGAAACCTATATCCCTGTTCACAATCCATGCGGAATTGCTCATTACATCTATGTAGAAGACGATATTGTCATACACGGTTTCGACAGGCTCGATGGAGATCTTCTCCACCACCGCTTCAGTCCCATCTTCGAGGATCACCGTTTCCTCCGTCACCACGGTCTTCTCTTCCGTGATGATCAGCTGACCTGTCCTGCAGAAGAACGCAGAACCATCTATCGGGAACACCGCAGGATCAGCGATGAGGACGTTCCGTCCTTTGCTGTCTGTGAACTCTATCGGTGCCCAGCTGGAGGATTCCTCCTCAGGATATGCAAGAAGCACATAGCCCGAATCCGACCGGGCCGAAGCTGCCGCTGAAGCAGAGCCTGCACGGAAAGAATAAGAACCGGCCAATGATATGTTCCTGGAGGACAGCCCGAGCTGTCCTTCGATATCGCTTGATGAGGTGCTGGAGCCTGGCACTCTCTGGATGCCTCCGGAGCATGATGAGAAAAGAAGAACTAGAGCTGCTGATATGGCAGCAATGGTGCTAAGACGTTTCATGACATCATCTTAACAACGGTTTCAAATATGGTACAGATAACAATTTCCCCTGCTTCGCAGGCAGCATCTCCCCATGTATTGCAGTCTTGATAATCATATATTCTCATTCAAGGCTATAATACCTTTGTATTCAGTTATTTATCGTTTTAATGCTTATATTATCATCGCTCAATCCCATATAGACAGAAGAGCTATCCTGGGATTTTTCTTTTTTGACTGCCTCCCACAGGCAAACCTAGTGAGATTCCTTTCCGCTTCGGTTTTCCCGGCCTGTTCTTCCGCTCCGGCTCACCGCCTGGAGGGTTCTAGAGGCTTCCTGGAAAGGATTTTCCAGCGGCTATCCAGCAATGGATGCGCATCCTGGAGCAGTACAGCCTGCCGTCCGGAGGGCTGAGCCCGCATCCGGCATGCTACCATTCCCGCGCTTTCGCCAGCTCTCCCCGCATCCATCGGCAGCAGTCATTCCGGGATGCGGAGGATATCTTCATCCTGATATCAGAGGCGTATGTTCACTTCACATACCAATGGAGGATATTCCCGCGGGGCAGCGCCCTTATGCGCGCCACCTCCTCATCGTGCAGCAGGAGGAAATCCCCATATGTCCTGCCGCAGCGTTCCGTATCGACAGCATCGAGCGATGCTCCCAGGTTCATCAGGAGGAATGCCGAGTACAGATCCCTCTGCACCTTCCTCCCATCGAAGTCATTCCACCGCTCGTAGAGCTGCTTCTTCACGCACTTCCCGGTCAGGTGGCAGAACTGCGATGCCTTCACCCCTGCGGTATCCGCCATCATGACAGCAAGGCTGAAATAGCCGAGCTTCCTGTTTATGGCTTCGATCTGCCCTGACGGGGCACGGTTGGCGATAGCCTTGCCGAACCGTGATTTCCGGTTGTATCTCCCGGTTCTCTTATTGATCGTCGTTTCCTTCGCGCGTTTCTGGAGGCCCTGGAATTCCATCTTCTCAGCGATGATCCCATTCCCATGTGAGATTATCTCCTTCGCGAGGATGTCCTGCTCCTGCCGGCGCTTGACGCGCGCCTTCCTTTCGCTGTCCTGGAGCCTGTCACGAGTACGCACGTAGGTGCCTGAGTTCTTCCAATCCCGCTTCTCGCCCTTCCTGAGCCGCCTGATCGTGCCGTCCTCGTTATAGTTCTGGGGATTGTTCGCTCTCCTTGAGCGGTCCATCTTCCTCAGCAGGCGGCGCTTCTCAGCGCTGTCATCATGATATGATGGATTGAGCTCATGAAGGCGCACGGAGGCTTTTGAGCATTCAGCAAGAGTGGAGGTACCTATATCGAGTCCGATGCGGCCTTCGCCGAGGATATCCGGATGCTTCTTCTTATCCACTGGCGGTATGCCCTCGTGCACTACGTAGAGGAACCATCTGTCGCGGCCGCGTATCCTCTCACGCTTGATCCCGCAGTATTTGATAGGGGCGAAGAACGTGGTCATCATGTACTCATCATCAGGATTTACAGGCATGAGCGGCATCTCGAGTCCGCCCCAGCATACGGTATTCCCCTTGAGCATAATGGCATGGCTGTTATCCTTTCCCTCCAGCATGATTGAATCATTCATCTTATGATAGTTAAGCTTCCTCGCCTTGCCGTAGAGGAGTTTCTCCGCCGCCCTGAATGCACGGTTTCCGAGATTATAGGCGATCGGAGTCTCGATGGAGCATCTGTTGCGCATTCCATGCCTGAATCTCTTCCTGTTACGGAAATGATGGCGGCAGGAATTCGCCAGCTTATTGGCATCATTCCTAGTGAAGCCCTTATCTTTCTGGATCTCCTTGAGCCTCTCCCAGTCTTCTGCCGTCTTCTTGCTCTTGCGGGAAATGACCATGTATTCCTTGTCATTCCTGAGGATATTCACACGGGACTCAAGGATGCCGAGGGTATAGACATAGATGGAATGGCCGGCCCGTTCGCGTGCCCTGAGCACTGGAGCCTGCCATGGTGCCACATTGATCTCATGCTTGCTGATGAATGACGGAGTACCTCTCATTGCAATCCTTTTGTCAATTATCATTATAGCAGAAAACTGAATAATAATCCTGAAAAGATGATAACAAAACTGAAAGATGACGCCTTTTACCGCCAGGCAAGCCCAGCGGCTAGCAGACGTCAGGATTTTATATCACCTCCCTGCTTCGCAGGCAACATCTTTCCATATATTGCAGTCTTGATAATCGTGTATTCTCATTCGAGGCTATAATACCATTACAATCAGTTATTCATCGCTTTAATAAACAGCGAATTATCGGCATAATGCAATTGCCCTGCAATGCAGGAGAAAAATAAGGAGTCCGCTTTATAGCGGGAAAATATCATGAGGAAGATTCTCATTATCGCACTTACGCTCATCGTCGGTGCAGGCGCGCTCTTCGCGGTCGACAATGACCAGATAGTGCTCAAGCTTGAGCATGGCGAAAGCACTGTTCCAAAATGGCTTCTTGAGGAAGCGACGCTTGACGATTTCGACTCGCAGGAGGATCAGGAGGATGATTACTTCTCGGAAGAGGAGAAGACGCTTACGCTCTATCCATCGCTCAAGACAAATTCCACAGATAAGATTGTGGTAACAGTGTCAGGCAATCCGCTTGCATCAGGCAGCGTCAGCACGAAGATCGGGCTGAGCGCATCCGGAGAGAACTCGGATGGCGGTACAGCCGTCACATGGGATGAGACATCCGCTGCGGATAAGATCAAATGGACCGAGTCAGCAGCAGGAACCGCAAACCGTGTCATCTCACATAAGCTCGAGGTAACGATGGATGCTGATGACTATGCAGCTGCTGTAGCTGACGATGGCTATCAGGCGACTCTCACGATGGAGATATCCTCCAGCAACTGATCTAATCTATGGGGCCCGCCCGGGCCCCGCATATGGAGAAGAACATGCTTACCAGAATACGGTTCCAGTCCTTCTGCCTTATCTCAATGCTCATATTATCATTGCTCAATCCCATACACGCAGAAGAACTTGGTTGGGATTTTTCATTCATCTCAGAGGGCATCGAACCGGAACCAGCGATGATCTGGTTCACTGAGGAAGAGGATGGCTTCCCTGCTGAAGGGCTTGATGAGGCATATTTCGAGCCGGACGGAAGCGCCCTCTCGCTCTATCTCCATATCGAGGAGCAGGGAGGCGTAAGCGCCGTCCTGACGCTCACACCTCTTGCAGACGGCTCTGCATATATCCCCTATTCCTTCTCCTATGACGGTGAAGGGACAGACGGGGCTGCAGAAGTAACACAGATGGATATCACTGCCGAGATAGATGGATGGACAACGCATCCGCTTATAAGACGGCAGCATGATTACAGGCTCACCTGGACGCCCGATGCAGAAGCCCTTGAGGCCTCGGCAAGCGGCGTATACCAGACAACCTTAACAGTGGAGGTCCGCTATGCATAAGGCCATGCTCATTGCCATTGCTCTTCTTCTGGGCATATTCCCCTCTCTGGAAGCAGCGGACGAAGCTTCCTTCGATATCGTTGCAGACAAGCCGTATACCGAAGAGGACTGGGAATGGACCGCGGATGTCACGTCGCTTTACGGGAATGATAATGCATATGGAAACCCCATCGCACAAGGGGAATCGATAATAGTCAATCTTCCAGCCTTCGGCATGAATGGGGATGAGGAGATGTTCCGCTTCGGCTTCACGACGAACCATCTCGTCAATGCCACGGTCAGCATCTCCCTCTCGCCTTTCATCAATACGATTGATGAGACGGAGATCATCCCTGTCATATTCACTGCCGAGATGACAGGCGTCACTGATAAGCCCGCAGGATTCAGCGGAAGCGGGGATCCCGGGCGTACGGAGACGGCAGAACCGCTTTCGATGTACGGGGAGACAATCACATGGGAGATGATGAGAAGCCCGCTTACGCCGATCATTGGAAGCGGTGACTGGGGAATCTATACAGGAACGGTCATCGTCATGGCCGGGTTCAGGTCACCACATGCCGGTGAATCGCTCGCCGGGAAGAAATGGGCGATGCCGATCTCGGTAACGCTTACCGTGGAGGGACAATGAGAAAGACAGCAGCATTCATCATCATATCGGCAATGCTTGCATCTATTGCCGCGGAGCCTTCCTTCCATATAGAGGATTACAGGGGCTTCCCGATAGTCGCTCAGAAAGGAACTGTTCAGAATGTCGAGGTTAAGGAGCTGCGGGCCTCAAGTCCGACAGAGCCGACCGGGATGCCGTTCTACCTGACAGATGAATCGGTAGAATACGGAGGCACTCCTGAAGCCGCACAGGGAAAGAGGAGAATCGCTGACTGGTCCTTCTATGCGAATACCCCTGACCCGCGGATAAGGATAAGCGCTTCGCCCCTTATCCATTCATCCGGCACATCCGTCCCCTACTACCTTTCGTTCTACTTCCAGTACAGCGATAACGGGACAATGAGGGACGGCTCGATCATCGTTGAATCAGGTACTGAATATTGCTCGGAGAACGACATGACCAGCGGCTTCAACGATGCGACAGGCGCAATCAATTTCACGGAGCGCCCCGTCCGCTTCATGCTTGGGGATATCGATATCTCTTCGCCTTCATACCCGTATGGCCGATATACGGCAACGGTAACCATAACAATCCTTGGAGAATAAGAATGCGTAAGATAACCGCTTTAATGATAATGCTATGCATGGCAGCCGTGCTCAGTGCCGGCTCATGGTTCACGACCTACGGAGCCGCGTATAACGTGGACCTCTCGGATGACAGGACCTTCTGCGGCATAAGCACATCAGATCCTTCCTATGGGTCAACACCGGGATACTCAGATGCAACGCATATCGCGATCATCGGTGTTCAGGACACATCTATGCCGGTATATATAGATATCACCTTCAATTCAAATACCAGCGAATGGATGTATCAGAGTGCCAATCAGCCAAACCTCAGAAGACCTTTTGGTATAGATATCGTTCAGAAGGAAAGATGGGAATGCACAACATGGGGCTCTGAAAGAGAAGAAGATGTTGTTGTCGGGGTCACTCATCTCGGTATTCAAGACAATTCCACCACTTCGCAGAACAAATTCACAATTGAAAACAGAACAAACGGACGAGACAGGGTGCCAGGAAGAGATCTTGGTCTCGGAGGCCAATGGTGGGGATTAAGTTTCTACCGCATCGGTGCCTGGCTTGATATCGTTCTTGTACTCCCTCCGATAGACAGGAATGACCCAACCTATACGGTCGGAAGCGCTGATGACTATTATGCCTCTTTTGACATAACCGTATCAGGAGGCACTTCTTCTACATACCATTGCGAATTCACAGGATGGTACGAGAATCCTGCTGACGAGGAAGTCCAGTTCATTCTAAACGTTGTTCCTCTTGCGTCCTCTTCCTCTATCAACCTGGATGTGCCTGATGCTTATCTGTATGGCACAGACGGCATCGCAATCGGGAATTACTCATATTCCACGACGAGAGACAGGTCCCTTGATGACGGCCATGAATACTACGCCTTCGTAAGCTCATCATCTGATACCCTCTCATCAAAGGGAGAATTCATCCTTGTCCTCGAGAATCAGTCAAAGGCACCTTCTCTCAACGAGGATGCCATCCGGTTCGAGGTCGGCATTGAAAGCCAGTACGGCCGGCCAACCAAATGGTTCAATGGCGATGTCGATATGT
>CALXLE010000008.1 GCA_944389115.1 uncultured Spirochaetaceae bacterium | reverse complement strand
GATTTCCTCCGGGATAAGGAAAAGATCTCAAGACAGCAGCCTGGAGCTCTCGGCAACTTCAGATTCTATCTCGCTCCAGAAGGAATAATTGACGAATCTGAGATTCCTTCGGGCTGGATGCTTCTGGAATATTCAGAAGGAAAAGCAAAGCTCTATGGGCATCATCCTGCTGCAAGGCCTGAAATAATCGCGGAGATGCAGCCAGAGCTTCTGAACAGAACAGATCTCAAAGGAGAGAGAGATATCCTCTACTCGATTGCAATGAGGAGAAAAAAAAGATGGGAAAAGCCCGTATAACAAATGATGATTATTACATCTATAACGCGCTTGCGACAGGTGACCTGAAGCTTGCGCAAAGAAGGCTCTACAGCCAGGTAACAGAAGGCGGCAGATACAGCGATAATCCGCAGGCGGAATATTTCCGGAATGAGCTTAGGAAGTTCATGTCCATAGAAGTCCCGCCGAATCTCAGCGGGCATCTGAAGGTCACTATGCCGGATAATATCGACGACAGGCTTTATTATCTTAGGGAAAGCGAGAAGAAGCTGGTGGAGGACATTCTCCGCATCAAAGACAACGTCGATGCCATGAAGGCAACCGGAATCCGGTACGTCAACAGCTGCCTCCTCTATGGGCCTCCTGGCACCGGAAAGACAATCTTCGCGGGGATACTCGCCAAGCGTCTCGGCCTTCCGCTTGTATCCATCAATATCTCGACCATAATCTCATCTCTCCTTGGAGAGACCTCCAAGCGTATTGCGGATATCTTCCGCTTCGTGAACAGCACGGACTGCGTGTTCTTCATGGATGAGCTGGATACATACGGCGGACCGAGAGGAAATACAAAGAATGATGTGAAGGAGATGGCAAGGGTCACGGTTGCCATTATGAGCGAGCTCGACAATCTCGCGACAGGCTCTATAGTCATCGCGGCAACAAACAGACCTGATGCGGTAGATAACGCGCTCCGCCGCCGCTTCGAAAGATCGGAAGAGATCCCACCTCTTGCTAAAGACGATGCCGCTGCATTCATCGGCCATTATCTCAGAGCTTTGGATCTTGCTGATAAGGCTGGATGGAGAGAAACCATGCTCCCGGAAACGGAAGATGGCTCTTATTTCCAGTTCGAGATTGTCTCCTGTCTCAATCATGAGATCATATCGGCATACCCAGAAGCACCGGATATACCAAAGGCCCTCTCAAGGATGTCTGGCATCAAGAATGCGTGAGAAAAACCAGGAGGGGAAAGGATGATTGGAAGGAATAGGCTTACTCTGGATGAGATCAAGGAATACCTGAAGGCACATCAGGAAACATATTATCACCTTGACTGGCAGAGCGTGAAATCCGGTCCGAAATGCAGCTACTGCGATGAGAACGGATATCTGACATTCACCGCTCCGAATGGCGAAACACGGAAGGAAATATGTTCATGCCAATGGAAGACGAAGAAGGTATATTCAGTCCTTCCCATAAAGCTTGTACGGATTGAGATGAGCGACAAAGAGGTCTGTCTTTTATATGACCCCTACCCCTATTATATCAATCTCGAAAACAAGCATCTCCTGGATCCGCCTCTGGAAAGCGCTGAGAGCTACGACACAGATTCCCTCAGAAGCTATGTCTTCTCAACCGTACAGAACGCAATCGTCTGGGCCAAGCGCGCAGGACTCGAGCTGGATGAGGAATACAGAGAAGGAACGGATAAACAAGACCGCTAGGCTCTTCGAGCCCTTCTGAAATCAGCAGAGGTAAATATGAGGTATAGAGCAGAAATAACATATAGAATCAATCTCAACGGTAAAGCCAAGGCCGAGAACCGCAGGGAGGCAGAACAGAGGGCTCAGGATCTCTTCAACAAGGGCTGGAACATCATCCTGCCGCTTGAAGCAGATCTCCAGATCCAGAAGAAAAGCTTCCAGGCATCAGACAACACGATAATTCCGTCGTGCCCGTTCGTATCAGGAATGATACTCCCAGAGCAGATATTCGCTATCTCTGCATCCGGAAATGCGGTTGTCACAGCGGTCATAGCTGCGGATTCAAAGGATGAGGCGAAGACCGGACTGAGAAAGCTCATCAAGGATACAACTCCCTTCGTAAGCCAGAACCGTATTCCCGGCATATCGCCGGGAATAGACCTTCAATACACTTATTCCTGCCATCTTGTACAGGTCAAGGAGCAGGACAATGGCTGACACAATGCATATCACAGAAAGCAACATCCGGTTCATCGTCAGCCAGGAGAACATAAGGAAGCTCCGGAGGATATCGAAGAAAGACCAGAACGCGCGGGATCTCGTAATCCTTCTGAAGAGAATCAGCAATCCCCGTATTCCTCTGAATACAAGGCTCGTGCTGATGCTTCAGGCGGCTGAGGTCTTCTACCACATCCGCGGTCTGTATGGCCTTACTGATATCGAGGAGCTTGTCCGCATAGAGGAAGAACAATAGGAGAGAAAACATTGGAGCAATATACGGAAACACAGCCCTCACCTACCTTCGTCGACCTTGTGAGAGGATTCCAGAAGGACAGGCTTGCAGCAGATATATTCTGGCTTCCATCGCTTCCTGAGGCAGATACCCCGAAAGAAGCCATAGAGAAGATCAGGGAGAACGCCAAGGAGATACCGGACGACTGCGATACTCGGAGATCAGGATGGATCGGGATAATCAGCGAAAAGCTGCAGAATGCAAAGGGCGAGCCTCTCGCCTTCGCAATAAGCATGAAGGAAATCTACATGTCCTTCATCAAGCACGGAGCCCCTGGATATGAGAATGAGACCGGTTTCATCATCATGGGAGGAAGAAGCAGGTCGTCCTTCAGAGCTCTCATCTCGGGAATGTACCCGATAATAGAGGTCACACGGAGATTCGCAAGAATCTCATTCAGCAAGCGGAATTCAGTGCTGTTCCTTTCTTCACAATAAGATATGCATTAGTGGCGGCAAGAGCCCGCCTTTTCCTTTATGCGGAGGGAACTCCTTTCAGAACCGTTCTTGAGACGATGAAATCAGCGTTTCCCTCTGCCTCTATCCTATAGAGCCTGCAGGATATGTTCTCCGTATCGCGGATGGTATACCATACATGTCCTTCATCATAGAATGAGCGAACCCTCGGCAGTTCCTTCACATGAAAATCAAGGTTATGGTAATCGCTCATCTCAATGACACGGTCACCGATCTTCCGCGGCGCATTACCCACAGTCGTCTGTATCAGGGGAACCGTATGGAACCCCTTGTCTATCGCATGCGCAAGGGAGAGTATAAGAGCGCTGTTTACGGAGACAATCCGGGCTTTCCCATATTCATCATCAAGCTCCTCTATCCTTTCCCTGTCCTTGAATGTGTATCCAGCAATGACAGCCCTCATATATTCCGAGGAAACCTTGAAGAAATCATACGGGATCCGTTTCTCGCTTGCCGTACGGCCAAGCCTCACAAGGAATTCCGCAAGCTCGCTGAGAGAGAATACGCATGTGGACTCACTGGAGGCTATCCTCTGTATGCTGAAGTGAACCTGGGTTCCTATATTCTTCCTTATGGCAGCTTCAGAGGATGGATCTGCAGTAATGATCACCTTGCTGTACCTGAGCCTGTATGGCCCCTTCCGGGGATTGAATGGCGTATGTCCGTGCTTGAGATACAGTCCCATGAGGTACCACAGTCCCGGATCCTTCGGGTCAAGATCCTTCCTCCTGACGTATGTATCGCCTCTGAAGATATCAATGCCTTCCCATACGGGCTTCTTCCTCTCCTGATTCACAGGAAGGCCGAGAAGGAATCCGGAAGATCTTCTGCTGCCATCATCCCCGGGCCCGGAGATATCAGAAACGGGCCGGAATGCGATATCCCGGGAGATCTCACGCTCCCTGGCCTTGCATCTCACACGGAGAAGCATCTCGGTATCCATGGAAACAGCGAACGGGACAGAGCTGCTTCCTGATATCCTCAGCGCAGGCCTTTCCCCCTCGTCGATTACTGAGATGATCTCATGTGATGTGCCATCTGAAGCGATAGCGATATCGCCTGGCGTGATATCAGAGACACGCTTATATCCCACCGCGGTCATGATGAAAGCATCAGCCGATACACCTTTCAGAACAGATTTCTGCATAACGGATTCCTTCATGGAATACATTCTTGCATGAAGTGCAGGATAATGATACCCCCTCCGTCTCGGTTTCTGATAACGATTATGGTATGACCTTGAAATGCCTGAGCGCGGCCTCGATGCGCTGCACCTGGTTCGCGGAGCACTTACGCTTGTTCGGCGTGGCCGACCCTCTTTTGAGGGGCACGCCCCATTTTCTAAGGACGTTCGCAATGCAGCAGGAGCTGATTGAATAGCCATGGGCTTTGCCATAGGCCCTGATATCTTTATATGTAATTTCCTGTCCGAGCATGTTCTTCATGCTGCTTATTATCCTTCCTCGGGAAGAATAATCCAACCCCCTGGCGGCTGCCGGAACACGAAAACAACGCAAGCATCCTTCCTGTCCACACGTTTTTACATGCATCGCTTATCAGTTATGAAACAAGGAGTTACACCTTATTCATGCGTTTTTCGTGCGTTTTCCATGCGTAATCCATGCGTTAACAGGAAAGCCAATCGAGTGGTCTCAGGCCGTACGGCCACGACCCGGATAATGGCTCTCCAAGGGGTTTCTCTGCATGAATAAAGAATGCCCTGCACCACTACCGAACAGCTGTGTCAGAGCATCATGGCGATCGGAAGGAAATCCGATTGCGAATGACTAATCTGTGATCCTGAAAGGCAGAACCGTATGCTATCTGGCAGGAACGACGTAGATGTCAGCCGGCGTTCCCCTGTAGAACGGCGTCTGGTTCTGATTGCGGCCCCATGAGGCCATCACATCGTCGAAGAGCTTCTCCGCTGTCAGGCTTCCGTATACCCCGCTGCTTCTTCCGTATATCGGGATAAGCTCGCCATCCGCATACACTGCCCTTATCGTAGCCTCAGTATGCAGCCATCCAAGACGCTGCAGAAGCCCGATCGTGAACGCGCTATGCCTTTCGACGTGTCCCTGTGCGTTCGTTATGGATGAGACGTATGAGAGCTCGTCTGGCTGTGATGCGGCAAGGACAGCAACGCTATGGAGATCTGCCTTCTGGAGCATTGACCTGAATGCCTCGCTGAATGTCCTGCCATCCTCGGGGCTATCAGCCATGCCACCTGAATAGCAGGCGTCAATAAGAGCCACGCATTGCGATGGAAGGCTATCAAGCGCATTGAACACATCATCCATGACAAGCGGCGAATAGAGCTCTTCCTCTGTCCTGTTTCCCCCAGCAAAGAATGGTCGCCCGTCCTCATCCACATCGCCGTGTCCTGAGTAATAGAAGACAACGAGATCGTTCTTCCCCGCAGGAAGGGTCCTTATCGCACTGAGGATATTGTCAGAGCTTGGGTATAGCGGGGATGTCCTGTCAGACTCAGGGCCGTTCTGTATCATGATTGTCTTATGGACACGGATGCCCCGGCTTTCGTAAATATCGGAAAGGCACTCCTCTATCTCCAGGGCATCCTGCACGGTACCGTTGAGATCCGAGACAATGGTATTGCGGTAATCAAGGGCCGCTATGACCATATATACGCTGCCGCTTCTCTCTCCCCTGATATCAAGGCTGCATGAGAACAGCAGGAACGCGGAGGAAAGCAGCAACAGCAGGTTTCTCAATGTCTTTTCCATAAGCCGAGATCCTCTCCTATCTCCATTGATATGCATACGCTCACCCCCATGCTGAAGCCGCTGCCGTTGTATGCGGCTGATACCGGAAACGAAAGAGCGTACCCGATCGGAAGATCCTCATCGAGGCCGAAGAGCACGAAGCCCGGCGTGATCCTTCCAGAGAGCCCGAACATGGGATAACCGCCATAATCCTCGAAGCTGATTCCAGCCTCACCCCTGAGGAAGAATCTTCCGCTCCTCCATCCAGCTCCGGCGCCAAGCTCCGCACTGAATATGAACGGAATGCCTGAGAACCGGTTGAGGCTGAGGAAATCGGCGGAGAACGTGCCATGGGCATAGCCATAGACATGCCATGACGGAAGGATATCCGCTCCGGCGAGAGCCTCAAAACTGAGGCCATAGCGGAGCGATGTGATATCATCGACGGTATTGAATGCTGCATCGCCGCTAATGCCGAATGATGACATCGGCTTTATGGGATCCTTTCCTGCCGGAGCGGCATCAATGGCTGTCAGGCAGAGAAGGAATAACGCTGAAACAGTAAGTATCTTCCTCACGTTATATTATAGCCCAGACGACGTGGAATATGCCGGAAATGCATCACTATTCACCGAATGGGTATATCGTATACTGGCCATACTGGGAGCCGTGCCATATCCACCAGCCAGATGAACCGTTCCTTACGATGCATTCAAGCTCCAGCGAGACGCCATCGGATGAACCTACATCGGCAGGTTTATACTGCTCCTTGAGTGTTGCTGTATCATTCGGCCAGAAGACAGGTACAGAACCCGTGCCTTTGACATGCTTCTTCAGCGTTCCGAAATTGAAGTCTATCGAGCATCCGCGCCACCAGTTGGAAGTGACGCTGAGATTCACATCGGCAACATTAACATCGCTTGGGATATCGCATCCCATCTGATAGCTGCCGACATTGCTCTCTTCCCATCCATTATGGTAGATACCGTTACCGTAGGCTATCAGGGTCTCGAGACTGTTTCCATACTTCTTCCACCTCATCGGGCTGGATGATCCGAACATGCCGTTGCTGTAATCGAAACTTCCGACATGGAGCTCTCCAGTTCCGAGATTGTTATCATGTACGTCGAGATACGTAAGAGGCGAGTTGCCTTCGATGCGGACGGATGTCAGCGCTGACGAATATGCCTTTATGCTGTAGGTACCGCCTCCGATGATATTGATTGAGGTAAGAGAACTGCAGCTGCATGCCTCGATATAGGTGGACTCCCTTGTGATATTGCCGCTGTCGAGATAGATATCCGTAAGCCTTGAGCAGTTGTTGAGAAGAAGCGTTCCGACCTTAGCGTTAACGCTGTCGTCCGGCGTGGAATAGGCTACCGCCGCGACCTTCCTTATCCTGCTTGCGGATGGGGCGGCATTGCCGGATGAAGCAGCGGGAGCAGCTGCAGGAGCCGATTCAAGCGAGGAGCTCTCGATCTTATGCGGAAGAGGGACATCCCCTCTCCTGCCCTCATAAGGCTCACCGGCAATTGTGAATGGAACAGCCGTTCCTGCATCGGCATGGGGTGACAGTGCCTTCGCTGTTCCGATTGCCCTTCCGGAGACTGCATCATATATGACGCCATCATAGACAAGGGCCTTTATGCTGTAGGTGCCGCCGCTGCATCCTGAAGGAGCCTTGATCCTGAACTGGTTCCTGTTGAATGTGGTCAGCGTGAATATATGGCTTGTATTCGAGCACTTCCTCGTATATTCCCAGTCACCGCTTCTTATCTCCATGTCGGATGAAGGGGACACCGTGAGACCGCACTCGCAGGTTATTGTCGCGGTAACCGTCGCGTACGCTCCTGATGAAGGAACCTCGCCTGTAGGCTTATCGAGCTTCACGGACTGTATCTCATGGAAGCTTACCGGTATGGATGCGGTATACACATGCCCATCCGACCTGTTCTGATAGGATACCGTGATGGTCGTATTGCCCTTCTTCCTGGGAGTAATTGTCACCGTGTTATTATCCGTTCCGGAGGCGGAGATAGAAGCGATGGAACTGTCAGCAATAGTCCATTCAAAAGGCTTATAGAGATCGTTCTCAATCGCATTGCGTTCCAGATCCCTGAGAAGAGCTGAGACATTGACTGGGCTGCTGTCTATACCATGGAATGATACCCCGCTTTCAGAGAGCTCTATGCTGTATCTGTCAGAGCCTCCGACCGTGATCGTGCCATCATCAGATGCGGCTGTCTGCTCGGCAATCTCGAAGGATGCATTGAATGTCGCTATATCATCGCTCATCCTTGCGCGGATGCGGACCTTCCTATAGAAAGGATCAAGCGGTTCGACTGTGAAGAGATCATTATCGGAGAAGGTCCATTTGAGCTTATATGCATCCTGAACGTTCGATGCATCGGCATCAGCGAAAGCCGTGTCCGTGATATCCTCGGTATCCGTGACCTGTCCTGTGACCGGATCATATGTCTCAGCGACGAGCTTTGCCGAGAAATCAGCGTAATCACCCTTTCCATCAAGGAATGCTGTTTCAGGCGTTATCTCGATGCCAAGCCTTGAAGCAGACTCATCGGAGCCTGCAAGTATGTTCACGCTGATATATTTCGTCAATGTGCCGCTTCCGCTGGCGCTTCCCGTGACCTTCACACGGACTGTCGTGCCGCCATAGCCGTCATTCGCGCTTATGCGCCATATGTTCTTAGTCGCCGTCGTACGGATATCAAGAGCAGCCGCATCATAACCGGAATCAACAGCAAGGGTCGTCGAAAGAGAGCTGCTGAAGATGCCCGGGAATGCACTGATGGTGATATCCACGGAAGAGCCTTCATACAGCGTAACCGAATCAGGAACCGAGATATCGTTCAGCACCGCTGTTCCGTAAAGATCCGTGATGCCGCTGTACTGTAGATCAAGGGTCGATGACTGCCATCCGGACGGACTGCCGTCGGAATTGACGAATACATTGTTCACCCTGCCTGAATGCTGCATATCGACATATCCGGTGAGGCTGTCGACTTGGAGCGTAACCGAGCCGCTGAGGCTGGTACCTGTATACCTGAAATTCAGCCGTGAGGACGAATCCGCGGATCCAATGCGGATCTGTGACAGCGTTGTCGCACGAGGGAAGAGAATGTCAGCCCTTTCGCCGTTTCCGAGGGATGTCGTCGCGGTGAAATCGTTTATGCCGCCGAGGATATTGTTCACCTCGAAGGTCTTGCATGATTTTGCATTGTCAGGATCCGCGGCAAGACGCCTGATATTGTTCAGCTTGATCGTCTCGATGCTGTTGGAGCCTTCCCCTGCGGAGCTTCTTGAGAACGGCTTCTCGTCGCCCGCCGCCGAGCCTTCGGGACGCGGGTTGAATCCAAGCCATCCAGTCATCTCGGCAGACGGGAAATTCGAGATATAGTTGTCGCCTCCGAGGTTGATAACCTTTATCCAGTTGGGGCTTCCGAGGCTGTCGGTAGTATAAGTTGAATACGAACCTGACTGGACTGAAGCGGAACCGATGACAGATATGAGCACAGGATTATTTATGAGCTCCATATAACCCACGCTTCCGGAGACGTTCACAGCACGGAGGATATCGCAGTTGTTTGCCCTGAGGCCGGTATATGCGACTGCTGAAAGGTCGGTGAATTCGGAGTATGGGCGCTCCGGGAACTCCGCGATGATGTAGTTGAACTGAGTATCATCGGCGGTTATGACATTGAGGCTCGCGTTATCAATGCAGTTGAGGTAATGGTTGCCATCAGCATCGTTGAGTCCATCTATCCTTCCGTCTATCTCAAGGAGACTGAGAACGGAGAAACCCTCAATGGTAAGGAAGCTGAAATCGTTGTAGCCGATATACAGCTCCTGGAGCGTATTCCTTGCGCTGATCGGGAAATCGAGATTGCAGTCAAGCGCATTCGGCTCCTGCATATCGGCAAGATCGACGACCTGCACCCTATATGGAAGCCTTATTGATGTGACCTCCTTGGCCGCATCAATGCCGATTCCCGTATGCTCGTAATATATGACATTGAGGCCGCTTATGTCGAAGATGCCGTTATCGTCGATATTGGCAAGCGTAAGGCTTCCCTGGGTGTCCTCGATCTTCAGCGTGCGTATGTTCTGGAAAGAGTTCAGTCCGAATTCCCCCGTGATGCCGATATCCGATATATGGAGCGGATTGATCATCATCCCTGAATCTGAGAGGGCATTCTGCACGCCCTGCTGGTATCTTTCCCAGCTGACCGTGAAAGGCCTTGTCCACGGGGCCGCCTGCGTCTCATTCACGTTGAGCGATATGATATCAGCAGCCTCATCGTATGGCATGCTGAATCCGCTGAGCATAAGCTCGTCAGAGAAATCGCCATAACGGTCAGAGAAGGATGCGATGGCCCTACCCTTATACATGGTCTTGCTGTCGTCCACGTTCCCACCTATCGCGACGGAATCCCTGAAGAGCCCGTATTTCCCTCTGAACCAATGCGATGGATATGTCTTCCCATCGATAGATACAGGCCCCGCCTGGCATATGGATATATCGAACGGGATCTCAAGCGCCATATTGGCAGTGCTTCCCGCATCAAGCTTGACTATCGTCGAAAGAGGCTGATTCACAGGATCGACGACGAAGACCCAGAGGCCGCCTGTCAGCGTCGCTGATGAGTATTCCGGCTCATCTGTATTCTCATTCACAGCGGCAAGCGTATAGCTGAGATAGACAGCTCCCTGCTTCAGGGCCTTTATCGTTATCGCGTTGCCATCCGGCTGCCCTTCGTTTATATACCACCAGGAGCGCCCCGTCGGGGTGCTGCCGCTGGATTCGCGGAGGGCCTCAAGCCCTCCTGCTGTCTCTACGATATTCGCATAGCGATCGAATCCGATGACATCTGTCACGATCTCGTCCTCGTCCGCATCCGTATCCCTGTATGTTCCGAGGCTTACGGCGTATCTCGTCCATGAGACGCGGTCGCCTTCTGGCTGGGTGAAATCAATGGCGGGGACACCTTCCGTCATATAATACGGCCTTCTTGCTGTGCTGGTCCCGCCGCTGGTGTCGGTGTTTATATATGAGACGGCAGAAAGCTCGAACGTCTCTCCGGGATAGAGGACTATCGTCTGGAGCCCGAAGAGCTCAACCGCATCGCTAGCGGTCCCTCCGGAGCCGTCATTGGTTGGATTATACACATCCCACTCACCGGAATTCTCCGTATCGATATACTGCCCTATCCCATCTGTCCTGATGACTGGTCCCTTAAGCCAGGAATCCGGTACGGTAGTGCCGGTCTCGCCCGATGCCTCCTTCTCCCCGATATACTTTACGATCCTGAGGTTGGAAGGCACGAAATGGAGGGTGAAGTATTCAACATAATTCACGTCCTTCGCCGTGACCTCTATGACGACGGAGCCGTAGTTCCTAACCATGGCGCCGGTCTCAAGGACCTGCCTTTTCCCATTCGGGATGAACCGGAAGGAATTATCGGTCGCGTCGATATCGGTACCGGAAGAAGCGGTCTCTATCTTCCCGATGCTGTTTCCCTCGACAACGCGGAACTCAAGCTCATAGCCGTAATCCGGAAGGATCTCCGTCGTGATAAGGAAGGCATCGACATCATACATCCCGGCTCCTGCATCGGACGTGTCATAGCACCATATCTCATTGGTGGCGGTGATATCCGGATGGAGCATCTGGTTCTCGATATTCTCATAATAAGGACGCTCGCTGGTATTGTTCTTGTTCGTCTGGGCCTGGGAATGGGATGTGAATACGACATCCTCTATAGGCTCCCTGATCGTCACCTGGAAGTCGGTATAGATCTCGCCGGCATTAGAGCCAGGATAGTTCCACATCGTCCTTTCCTGCGGGGAAAGATCCGCTACCAGTTCCTGGTATACGGCATTCTCCGTGGATGGGGTTCCAGCTTTCTCCAGATCATCAAGAATCTGATTGATCTCATCAAGCGATATGCCATTATGCGTATGCTGGAAGTGATCCATGCCGAGATACTGGAGACGCCAGTTGTCTACGCGGTATGTCTCATCGTCTGTCCCATATCGGCTGTCATAGAGATATTCCATCTCATCAAACCATGGGTCATAGATGGACAGGGCGCGGAGGATCTCGGATCTGACCACGCTGTCAGAAGCAGATGCGGATGTGTCGAATGTCGGGCCTGTCCCGAATATGGAGCAGTAGGAAGAACCGCCGAGCGCGGAATATGAGAGGCTGCTGTTTGCATTAGGGGTATACCAGAGGACACCTTCCTGATGGGTAAAGCTCGGATTATAGGTCACGGAGGCAACAGCCGTCGCACCTCTGATCATATCGATATTGGAGCCTTCTGACTCTGTCTGGTAGCTGTTGTTGGTATATGTCGTTGTCCCAGGGTTGATTGAATCGATGGTTCCGCCGAGGAATACAAGCTCATTCGCATCGATGAACTGGAGTGATTCAGGATCATAGATATCGCTTCCATTAGGGGCCTTCCCCGTAACAGGGTCGATATCCGAGGATATCCCGGCTTGGAAATACAGCGGCTCATCTGGGATGCCCGCGGGGTTCAGCTGGAATGAGAACTTATTGTTATCGCGGAGGATGAGACCGTTCTCCGCAAGTGGCTGTGAAAGCACATCCGACGACCATGCGGGAACCTTCTTCGAAGAGCTCCTTGCTGCAGCCGGAAGGGAATCCGAAGAGACCGCAAGAGCCGGTTCTGCGGCCATAAGCCCCATCATCGAAAGAACGAAAAGAAGCGATAAGACAATGAATCCTCTGTGTTTCCTCTGCATTTACTGCTACCCCTTTAGATGCTGATTATTCAGTATTTATTATAGCTATTGTTATCTGTTTATTTCAATTATATGGCTTTGTAGCATATTGGATAAGGAGCAATGCATGAATATCATGATGACAGAACGGAGGCTTCGCCTCTCTCTGTTCTATATGCCATTGAAGGCAAAGGAGAATAAAGACAATGAAGACATTGAAGAACATCATGATAATCGCGCTTATGGCAATCGTATCGATATCGCTTTTCTCATGCTCCCCTGATCCGGTAACGGAGAAGAAGGAATCGATCTGGGTAATGGACCCGTCGCTTGCAGGACAGAAGTATGAGCTCTGGACAGAACCTGCATATGATGGCGATACAGGGGCGAAGCTCGGTTACATCGAATTCACAGAGGACAACATCTACGCCTACCAGCAGCTGACAGAGGACGCGACAAAGACAAGCCTCTTCGCGCCATACGAAGGCTTCAAGGAGTTCTTCCAGGCGTTCGAGAAGAACGCGAATGAGACTGGTTCAGGATATGTAGAGCTTCTGACCGATAGAGGAGGTTTAATTGCACATCTGTGGACATATGGAGAAAGCAGACAATCCTATGAATTCTGGCTTTCCGACATTATGGAAATGGTTACGCCATACACCACATATCTGTTAAAACCAATAAACGAATAATACAAACTTAGAAAACATAATCGAGCAGGAAACGGACAACTCCGTCCTGCTCTGTTTCTTTCTGGCTGAAATATCAAGGGGCGAATGGGAATATAAGAGCTACACCATTATGGCTTGCATTCTTTGTCCACTGATCATAAAGATGGTAATCAACGAGAATCCCACCAGGTTTTACGGTGTTTCCGTTCTGCTTGAGAAATACCTGATTACCGAACTTCGGAATCCTCTGATCATCGAATCCAATAAACTCAACGAGGCTACCGTCAGGTCCTATCCATATTTCCCTTGTTCTTACTCCTTCCTTCGTTGTATAGGAAGAAAGAACATCCCCTCGGGTTTTATCCTTGTTGCTGCTCTCGACTATAGCGTTCTCAGCACTCTTCACCGTAAGCATTCCGGTGCTTTCCTGTGACAGGAGTCCCCATATGCCTGCTTTGCCTTTCCATTTATTATGGACAGCGAAAGGCAATGCATAATTTTTCCCCAATGCTGTTACATTCTTGCCATATTCTGATTCATACGCTTCCTGGGGTATCATACCGAAACGTATGGAGAAATCTGCCTCGGTGAAGTCGTTCCTGTCCTCCGACTGGAAGTCGAAATCACGCCAGGCGCCGTTCTCCATATCCGCGAATTCCTCTATATCCTCACGCATCTCAAACTCATATCCCTCATCGACATAGATGAAATACTCATTGAGAACGTCAATGAAATCCTGCTTTATGAACTCAGCGTGCCAGTAGTTGCCCGACTGGTCTTCCAGCTCTTCTTCTATTCTTTCCATCGGCCAGGCTGAATAATATATCGTCTGTATGGCTCTCTTCTGAGAATAGTCGTATTCATTGCGGGCGCTATAATCGTCCGCGTTATAGGAAGTGATTAAGTTCCAGCCAAAGCCTATTCCAGAATTCCATACATTCTCATTGCCGATCAGATAACCGTTCCCCACGATGCGGTTGATCCTCGCGTACTCTTCCTGATCCGCTGCCTGATCCGACGATGCAAGCCTGTTGTATTCCTCATTCGGGAGCCATCCAGCGGCAGGCATCCTGAACTTGTAAAGCCTTCCCTCGAACTCTGGTTCCGGAATAATACCGTTCTCATATGCGGCACTCATCAGGATGCTCTGTGCACCGAGGAAATACCTGAAGTTAATGTTGTTTCCATAAAGGATCATCTCAGCATCCGAGCGCTGAAGGCCCGGAAGCCATTTCTTCCAGTCAACCACCCGGTTCGTTGAGGAATCCGAATCAGAGGACACGAGATTGGCAAGGTCCCCTTCCACCTCGAATACCCAGTTGTATATAGGCCTTGTATCACTATCGGATACGCTTTCGTAGCCGACCTGCTCATAGCGGATATCATATATCCTGAATGTCTCATAGGTGTCGCTTGAAAGCGCCATGCCAAGGATATATTCAGCTTCAGGCTGTGCCATGTTTCCCCATGGAAGATCCGGCGATCCGAGGCTATCGATATTATCCGTTGGCTTCATCGGCGCGAAATGAAAGCTGCCGATATCCCACTGTTTTCCGTAGAGCCCTGCCTCATGCATGTCGATATGGTAGATATCCTCTCCCTGGATGTTCACATCCTCAAGGCTTCCGCCACCCCAGCATTCAAGCCACTGGAGATCTGAGTCGCTGGCTATGTCAAGCTTCCTGATCCTGCTGCCCTCGGGCCTCCCTGCTGAGCCGAAATCCAGCGGATCCACCGTTGAATTGGCAAGAAGCCTCTTCACCTTCCCGAGATTGGATTCTCTGCCTCCGATAGCGACCTCTGTAAGGTTCGGCATATCATTCAGCTGAAGGGTATTCACATTCGCGTTTATACCTGAAAGGTCCGACAGCTCTGAGCAGTCAAGGATGAGCGTGCTTGATGGCGGCTGCGAGACGTACTGGTTGATATGCGTCTCATTCAATGCCGTATTGTATGAAAGCTCAAGCGTTCCCCTCATATCCTCAGCGACAACATTCCTCAGCGATGGCGATTCATTGAACGCTGCATGCGTACCCTCATACACCTCGCCTATGTTGATCGTGTCTATGCTTGATATCTTATTGAAATCGACATCCTTTACATCATCCGGCTCATCAGCATACGGATCCTCTCCGAATCTCCTCACTCTTCCCATGTCGAATGTCAGGATATTCTTCATATCCGTATCATTGCTTCTGAGATATCCGACCGTGGTGATCCTGAATGTGTTCAGATGGAGTCCCGGTCCTATCTTCTCGAAGTTCCTGTCAGGGAAGAGAGACGAAGGATGCCCGAGCT
>CALXLE010000007.1 GCA_944389115.1 uncultured Spirochaetaceae bacterium | reverse complement strand
ACTTTGCGTTCTCACCATCCACAACAGCCAGAACCTTCTCGATCTCGTAGGTTGAACCCTCTTCCATGTTCAGCCTGTCAACCGTAAGCTCTTTTCCCTCTTCAGCCTTATACTGCCTTCCGAGGATCTCAACTAGTGCGTACATGTTTCTTCCTTGTTTTCTCAGTATCGGTTTCATTAACCTCGATGGTTATATCCGCAATGGGAGGAAAGAAGAATCCCCATCTGGACGAAAAGGTCTCAGAACATGCAGAAAACAGGCTTTTAAAACAAACATTCGTTTGATATTATAGCCATATGAAGGTAAAAGGAAGGAAAGACATACTGGATGCGGCTCTCGATATCCTGGCTTTCGAGGGGCTGGATAGGCTCTCCATGGAATCCCTTGCCAGGAAACTGGGGATGAACAAATCAAGCCTCTACCACTGGTTCCGGTCGAAGGATGATATCATCGAAATGATCTTCACCGAAGGTCACAAGACACTCATGTCTAAGGGATTCAGGCTCACACTTGACGGAAGCCCTGAGGAAGTACTGACAAGAGCAGCATCGGAGTGGCAGTCCATATTCACAGACGATGCAGTCCTGCCCTATCTCAGAGCAATTTACTCGCTGAAGTTTTCTGATCCCAGAGCAGAGGAAGAAGCAAGAGCAATAAAACTGATGATTGAAAGCCAGATCGATGTGCTTATATCTTCATTAGGCTACCAAGACCAGTTCCTGTCATCACTCTTCTCCTCTCTTCTCTTGCAGAAGCTTGAATCAGAACTCGAAGGCAATCATGAGGACATAGAGGATCGTGCAAAACGCTTTGCAATGCTGCTGGGAAAGCTGGAAGAAAGAAAATGATAGGTTAATTGCCTATCATATCCTTACAAGCATCTTGAGAAGCTCTTCAGCTTCCTTCTTCATGCGGAATCCATCCGCGGGGATATACTCAACCGCTGTCTGCGATGGCAGTTCTTTTTCAGGCTTCGCTGGCATGAAGCTGAGAAAATCTCTGGCATATCTTTCGATAGCCCGCTTGTCAAAGCCATCGAATCCATCAGCTGATTTCACAGCCTCAATGGCCTTCTCAAGCGTGGCGAAATAGTACCTGTAGGAACCCTTCTCAACCGGTTTTACTGGGTCAATCTGCTCAAGGCTTCTCAGCGGAACATGATCCCCGTCGCGGTCGTAATACAGACTCAACGAACCATCACCCCCCAATCGCTGGATGGACGAACCTTACAGGAATGAGAACGCATCCGGTAGCCCTCATCTGCATATGCCAGAGATAAGGCCTGAATGCATCGGCCAATGCCTTATTGCTTATGATAATCTCGGAGCTTGCTCCTACACAGCCATCTTTCATCTTCACCTCAATTTTATGAATCAACATAAGGATAATATGATTTTACAAAAAAAAATTGTTTTACCGGAATCCGTTACTTGCTGAAGTTATCGCCAATTTCCCGGAAAACTTAAAATTTATTCCATCCAGGGCTTCGCCCCTCTCTCCTGGAGTCAAGGAGAGCAAGGATGCAAGACGCAACGGATATAGCAATCGGAATCATCGACAAGATCATTGCCACAGCGGAAAAGAAGCATCAGGTCAAGCTGGATGAGAAGACAAAGAAGATCATTGAGAGCTCAGTCCTGACAGCTGTCGAAGACCTCGCACTGGAGGAAGCCGTCTGGTATACAGGGCTTGGGGTAATCCCTGATATTCCCGTCATCAATGATGCCGATATCAAGGCATTCATCAAAACAGCTGAGAATGAACTGACTGACATTCTCGACGAGACAATCGAGGACAACGAGTATCCGGATACGGATGACACGAGGCACAGGCTTTCCGTGGTCATCGCGGACAAGGTCATCAGAGCCATCATAAAGGAAACTGAAGAGCAGGCAGATATTATCTGCAGAGAGGAAAAGGAGGAAGTATGACAAACGTAGAATATAAGGAAATCAGAGAGAAGCAGATTGAGGCAATGAAGGCACATCTGGAGGATATCATCAGCATCTATATTGATAATACGGAAAAAGGAACCCCTGCATACGAGGAGAACATGCCGAAGTACAGGAAGCTCCTGGATAGTCCTTTTCTCATGAGGAAGGCTGCAGAAGCCTTCGATGAGGAGTTCTGGGGAAATGATGATGTCATCAACCTCGAACATCAGACAGCGCAGACAGCTATCGACAGGGTTGCATCAGAGCCTGAGGAAGCTGAGCCTGAGAACGGCTTCGCCATCATCAGGGACGGAAAGAGAATCTACCTCACGGATGAGGAGCTCAGAGCTGTCAGAAGGCGCGATACAGATAACTACCTCAGGGGCGAGCTTGATGACTGGATGACAGGGCTCCTGAATTCCGATGACGAGGAATACGGGGAGATAGACAGGTTCCTCTCAGACAGGAAAAACGTCGAGAATCTCATTGCAATGCTCCCTGATGAGTTCATGAGCTGCCTCTATCTGGAGTTCGACGATAGGGACTGGGACAACTACTACCAGGTGATCGACAGCCTCTTCAGGACAAGGATCAGGAAGATGATGGAAAAGGAGGGAGCGTGATGGATATAAGGACCGCAATCAGGGATTCACTATCGGAATACATCGAGGATCTCATAAAGGGCAGATATGCGCTCCCGACAGCGCTTGGAGACGAGGAAATCGCCGCCATATTCGACAATGATCTCATGGGGGATATCGCAGACCATATCATCGGGAAGAATCCGTCTGACGTGCTGCTGCAGATGCTGGCGGATTATCAGAAGAACGAGCCCAATGGCCCGGAGTGCCATGGCGCGGCAGAGATATTCTCGATGTATGCGAAGGAATATCTCCAGAAAGAGACGCTTCTCGGCTCGATGCTGATCATCCTCTGCCACTCCTCTGACTCGTTCTCAGGTGATGCGCTCTTCGCGATGAAATGCGAAAACCCGTGGAAGAGCATCGAGGCTATCCAGCATGCGCTCTTCGAGGCGGTGCTGGAATATGTCAGGGATGAGAATATCTCCACAGGACGTTTCACATGGTGGGATGCGCTTACGGAAATCCCGGATTCCTTCTGGGAGGAAAAAGGATTCACGGTAATCCCGTTTGGATATCGGGAAAGGATATCAGTCTCGGGAATGAATTTCATCGAAACATACGAAGCTGATTTCGATTTCGTCGAAAAGGCTAAGAAGCTCTAATGGGGCTCCGCCCCTACCCTCTGAAACCAAGGAGAAAAATATGTCAAAGCATCTTGTACGCATCACGGAAACAACAGTTACAGTCGTCATGGTAGACGCTAAAGATAACGAGGAAGCAAAGGCTCTCGCCCAGGATTACCATGGCGAGTACGGCCTCGATAGTGCAAGAAACCCCTACTACGAGAGCCAGTATGAGGATATCACCTCTCAGTGGGGCGACAAGGCCGACGAAGGCCTTGTGGATATTGTAATCGACGATGAGACAAAGGCTGAGCTTGAGAGGCTCAACGGGAGAGCGTAATGGCTGAGAAGAAATGCTATGAGATCTGCTATCACGAGGTGCTTGGACGCACTATATATATGATGGCAGACAATACTGAGGAAGCCAGACAGAAGGCCGAAGACCATTTCATGGACAACCCACTCACATATGATGATTTCGTCGATAGTTCCACTGACTGCGGTGAAACAGATCCAAATAATCTCGAACCATGGGAAATCCTCGGGGATGAGAAGATGATGCCGAATCCTGTTGATGCCATCACGAATGAGACCTCCCGAGTCCGCAATCATGTAGAGGTTGTTTACAACTGGCTTGAGGGCGAGCTGAAGAAAAACGGCTGGAAAATACCAGAGAATCCATATATGGCAGCTGATCTTTTCTGGGATGTGGTAGGAAAACTTATTGAAAAACTAAAAGCAGGAGAAGCCGATGCAAAAGACATTATCAGCTGAGGAATTATGGCCTGTTAAGGGTTTCGATGACCTTGAAGCTCTGGATGATTTCATCCGGGAAGTGACTGGCTTTATCAGAAAAGGATATGGGCTTAACGCCTTAGACGCCCTGATAGATATTGTCTACTCATACGATTCCATATTCCTTTCATGGCTTATAAGATCGATGCTTTCCATAAAGAACGATAACGTATCCGCTGATGATATAAAAAAGCTGGTAAGAAAGATTCTTGATCTAAGCAATACAGCCTGCATAAAAGAGAAGAACAAATGAGACAGGAACTCAAAAAAAGAAACGGAGAACGTGATACCTTTACCGCCACGTTTTCCAGATACGGATCACGCACCAACTGGAACGGATTTCCAGAAAAGACATATCTTCTCAAGGACATCAAAGACAAAAACGGGAAGATTCTGACGGACCATCTCTGGATAAAGGATGGCAAGCGAATCGGAAATCTAGGAGAGCTTAAAGAAGGAGATATCATCCAGTTCGATGCTCGTATTGCTCCATATAACAAGGTCGCATATAAGATCGACCGCTGGTACGAGAAGACAACAGACTATACTCTGAAATTCCCGACAAACATCAAGAAAATCGGGAAAGGAAAAACCTATGCCGAAGACGATCCTGATCTCAATCCATCCGAAATATGCGAAGAAGATACTCACGGGCGAGAAGACCTATGAGCTGAGAAGAAGACTGCCAATGAAAAAACCGGACCGCATGGTCATATATGCAACCGCTCCGATCTCCGCTGTAATCGGCACTGCAGAAATCGCCGATATGATAGACCTTCCGCTTACAGAGCTCTGGAAACGCGTGAGGAAATCGGCCTTCGTAACTCTTGATGAGTTTCATGGATATTTCCAACCTCATGACAGAGGCAAGGCGTTCGTGCTCAGGAATCCCGTGAGGTTCCCCTCGCCTATCCCGATTACGGAATACGGTCTGAAGCATGCTCCGCTGTCATGGCAGTATCTTCCGGAGGAAAGCAATGCAGGATGAGATTCTCTGTGACTCCTGCTGCCTCTTCGGCACATGCCATCGTTCAGACGGCTATGCCATAAACTGCGCGCTATACAGGCCTTTCGAGAAGCCGCCGAAGCTCAGGGTCTACTGCAGGCCATCACCTAGCTGCACGGACTGCGTGGATTTTCTCGGCTGCCAAGAAGGATGTCGCGGGTCCGCCTGTGCCGATTTCAGGCCATCAGAAGAATACAAGATGAGAAGCTACGATGCGCTATGCCAAAGAATCGAGAACCTCGAAGATCGAGTCGAAAGGCTTGAACGCATTGTACTCGGCGACAGGAAGAAGCTTCGAAAACCTGCCCTTTCAGGGCCTTCCTTTATGCACGAAGGAGAAAACATGAAGGAAGAGATAATCGGAAGATTCGACAGCATTGACGACCTTGCCATCTGGCTCAGAGCCTATCGAGGATACAGGACGCTGAGGCAGTACGGAAACGGCTCAATACTCACCAGCGACGAGAACGGCGATGCGATCATTGACCGCAACGCGGAATGCGTGGCTTTCCCCTGCGAGGTGGATGAAGAGGATCTTGAAAGCTGCGATGCCGCAGAGAGCATCCAGGTCTTATCCGGATATTTCTGGTTCAACTATAAGGACCTAGCTGTCTGCAATTCTCAGCTATGCGTGATCATGACAACTGGGCAATATGCAGAGGAGGCAGAATGATGCTTTCAGAGCTTATTAACAAAGATCTATACATTCCAGAAATAAGAAATGTGCTCATAGAATTCGGCTTCACGGAAACAGCTTCCGGAGGGTTCAGAAGAGTATCAAGACTCAGAGAGGTCTACATCTACTTTGATGAGAACGATTATTCCATCAGGCTCCGCTGTTCTGCCGGTATCGAGACTGCCTCAATAGCTGTCAGATCCGACAGCGAATATGCAGAATCTTACCCTGCCATAGAGCTCCTGGAATGCGGTGACGGCTATAAGCTCGTGTTCCGCTCAGATGCGATGAAGACGATAATGGAGGTGTATCAGCATGGGTGATGTGCTAAAGGGAGAACTGGTTACAGTAATCGGCCGGCATGCCGATGATATCGAGTATGGAGTGAGTGTCGATTATTTTCTCTGGATTAAGCCGGACTTCGGAAACGCTGAGAAGAAGCTTAGAGAAGCCGTGCAGAGATTCCTTCAGACAGACGAGGGAAAGAGAATTGCAGAGAAGAACTACGGGTACACATGGGGCGATGCCCTCTACGATATCCCTTCTGAGTTCTGGATGTCCCAGAATCTTGTTCCGGTAAGTGGAGAGGTTGATATCAATGTGACATATCTCAGCGTAGTGGAAGTAGAAATCGACGAGGAACTTGCTTAACAGAGGGCGCCTCTGGCGCCCTTAATCATTGGTGTACAAATAATAAGAATCAGGCCTCTTCGAGGCTGTCTCTCCTGCACGAAGGAGAATATATGGACTACAATCTTGCCAGAAAGCGCGGAATCAATCCAAAGAAGCTCTCAGAGCTCCGCCCCGATGATATCGGTTTCTTCGAGAGCTTCGAAGAATTCGACCAGATCCTTAAAGATCATGAATGGGAACGGACTGACTATGATGTACTGAAACTCTCAATATATATGCTCAAAGAATGCGATGCGGAAATCCTCGTGAAGGAGAAAGCGCTTGTCTCCATGAAGGTCTTCGATCCGGAAACACATGCAATCGTCTCAGAAGGAACAGCGCCGCTCTCAGAATGCATGCTGATCAGCGGTTCCCTCATCGTCGGCACAGGAGTTGAGATATGACGAAGGCAAAGATCCTTTCTGTCGACTTCGACAACACCCTCTTCCATCTCAATTCATTTCCGGAAGATTCCTCGGTGCGGATCGGGAACAGGATAGTACATCGCTATGTCAGGCGAAAGAAAAGGCAAGGCTGGCATATCATCCTCAATACGTGCCGTCATGGGGCCGCGCTGGAATACGCCATCCGGATGGTTCAGGAATACGAGCTTCCCATCGATATGTACAACAAAAATCATCAAGCCCTTATCGACGAATACGGCGACTGCAGGAAGATAGCCTGCGACAGATCGCTCGACGATACCCAGATCGGCCTTGTCGGCTGGCTTCTGAGGAATTTCTGCTAGGAGGCAATATGCGTAAGATAGCAGTATTCTTTATGGTTCTCTTTATGGCTTCCAGCCTCTTCGCAACGAATTACGGTGTCCTCGTTTCCGACCGTTGGGATGTATGCAATACGATCAGGCTGTACGACAACGGAAGATTTTCATTCCTCACAGAGGAATTCAGGACAATAAGGAATCATGGTCTCACGACAAGATTCAGAACGGACATCTTCTGCGAATACGGTTCTTGGCGGCCACACGGGAACGGAGCGGTTCTCGCCTTCGACGGGAAAGGAGAAGCTGTGCTGGAGCCCAGAATCGGAGCCAACGGACAGATCATGATACGCATCGGGGAGAAGGAATATCCCCTTACCGCATTGGAGGAAAGATGAGAGAAAGCGAATGCTGCTATCTTATAATCGATAAAGATTCGGTAAAGCTCCTGCAGCCAGAAGAGAGAACGACGCTCACGCCGAAGGAAGCGAGGGATCTCCTCCGGAAGCTTGCCGGATTCGCAGGCACTGCCGCGAGGGTGATCAATGCAGGATATCTTATCCAGCCCATTAAGGAATTCGTTAATAATGTCCTCATCGATACTTTTGCCGGGAAAGATGTATTACGGGATGCAATCGATGCCGCTGGTCATGAATCAGAAGCGACCTTCGTATTCAGAGAAACCGGTAATGCCCGTCTAGCTACGGA
>CALXLE010000006.1 GCA_944389115.1 uncultured Spirochaetaceae bacterium | reverse complement strand
AGCAGGAGTATCCATAGGAACGGTTGACAGGGTGCTCCATAACAGAGGCAGGGTATCGAAGGAGAACATCGACCTGATACTCCGTATCGCAAGGGAGAACGGTTATGTGCCTAATCAGCTTGCAAGGAGACTGCAGGACAACAGGCAGTATTCATTCGGCGTCCTGCTTCCTGCGCTTGAGTCGGAGTTTGGCTACTGGCAGCAGATAAAGGAGGGTATAGAGACCGCAAGAACGGAGCTCAATTCCCTTGAGGTCGAAATAATATACTCCTTCTATGACAGGCGCAGTCCCGATGATTTCCTTGCAGCCTGTGAGCATCTCTTTGCCAATGATATCTCCGCATATATAATGGCACCTCTGATGGGGGATGCAACTAGGCGAGTGATGGATAAGTACGGCTCGGTACCGGCAGTATTCATCGATTCATCGCTTCCTGGCATATCTCCGCTATATGATCTTTCACAGGACCCAGAGCAGGCTGGGTGCACGGCAGCCAGGGTGATGGACCTTTTTGACTCTTCGCTTGATTCGGTATTCACTATACAGACATATAGCAGCGCATACAACGGCAGGAAGCGTGCCGAGGCTTTTCTCAATGCTTACAGGGCTATGCATGATAATGTTCCGACGGCGAGCATAAATATCGCGACGGAGGATGATTTCGCCATCATCCCTGATATGGTCGGCCGAAGCGGACGGGTAGGGCTTTTTGTTGTCAATGATGGAGTCCACAGGATTGTTGATGCGGTTATGTCCTCCGATGATATCTCCCGTTTCACGATAATAGGTTTCGATCTCTCTCCTCAGAACCGGGAGCTTCTTGATTCTGGAATGATTGCTGCTGTGATAGGACAGAGACCAAGGCTCCAGGGATATGAGGCAGCTATGTTCCTGTACCGGGCAATAGTGCTGGGGCAGGAGCGGCGCAGCGTTCATATTCCCGTTGATATCTACATAAAGGAGAATATCCCCGAAGATAGATCATGGTTCTGATTCTTTTCCTTGACTTTACTGTTGGCTATGAGACAATTAAAAGTGCGTTAACGATAACGCATAGGCAAATATCGTAAAGGAGAAACCATGAGCTATAAGTTCTATTTTGCGGCAGGTTCGCAGGATCTCTATGGGAATGAGTGCCTTGACCATGTGAAAGCACATGCAGAGGCTATGGTGAAGGCTCTGAATGGAAGCGGCAATCTTCCTTTTGAGCTTGTATATAAGCCGACGCTGCTTACAGCTGATGGTATATTCAGGTTCTTTTCTGAAGCAAACGATGATGAGGAATGCGCAGGAACCATTGTATGGATGCATACGTTCAGCCCTGCAAAGGCCTGGATAAAGGGCCTTATGGCTGCGAGGAAGCCTATACTCCATCTTCATACGCAGTACAATGAAGCGCTGCCATTTTCTTCGATCGATATGGATTTCATGAATGAGAATCAGTCTGCCCATGGCGACAGGGAGTTTGGATTCATGATGACAAGGCTTGGCATTCCGCGCGAGGTTGTCGTCGGACATTGGTCGCATGAGGATGTGCAGAAGAGGATTGCAGGATGGATGCAGACCGCAATAGGCATATTAGCATCAGCAAAGGTGAAGGTATGCCGCCTTGCGGATAATATGCGTGATGTCGCTGATACCGAAGGCGATAAAGTGGAGACAGCCATAAAGTTCGGATGGACTGTCGATGCCTGGCCTGTCAATGAGGCTGTGAAGTATGTCGATGCTGTGACTCCGTCCGAGATACGGAATCTTACCGATGAGTACTATTCCAGATACAGGATTCTTTCAGAGGGCCGTGATGAGAATGAGTTCAGGAGGCATGTGGAGGTCCAGGCTGGAATCGAGATAGGATTCGAGCGCTTCCTGGCAGAGCACGGATACAATGCTGTCGTAACGCATTTTGGGGATCTCGGAGGGCTTAAGCAGCTTCCGGGCCTTGCCATCCAGCGTCTTATGGAGAAAGGCTATGGCTTCGGTGCGGAGGGAGATTGGAAGACGGCAGCTCTTGTCAGGGTCATGAAGGAGATGGCTGGCAATAAAGGCACTAGCTTCTTCGAGGATTATACATACCATCTTGTACCTGGCAATGAGGCTGTGCTTGAAGCCCATATGCTTGAGGTATGCCCTTCCGTTGCAGATGGGGATATTGCGATAAAGGTATGCCCGCTATCGATGGGAAACCGTGAGGATCCCGCACGTCTGGTCTACACTTGCAGGACAGGGAAAGCCATCGCAGTCTCGATGGTCGATATGGGAGGAAGGCTCAGGCTCATAATAAACGATGTGGAATGCCTTCCAGTTCCGGAGCCGATGCCGAAGCTTCCTGTCGCTACCGCATATTGGAAGCCGATGCCTGACCTTATCCGCGGGGCCGAGGCATGGATTCTTGCTGGCGGAGGGCACCATACCTCATTCTCATATAACATCACAGCGCATCAGATGAAGGGATGGGCAGAGGCTATGGGTATCGAGGCCCTTGTCATAGACAGCTCCCTGGATATCGATGATTTCAAGGATAGAATGCGCTGGAATGAGATATACTACAGAAGATAAGGAAAAGAAAATGGAAGGGAATGTGAGAAAGGAGATAGCCGATGGCCGCTGCGTCATCGGCATAGAGTTCGGATCCACACGCATCAAGGCAGTGCTCATTGATTCAGCATGCAATCCCGTTGCCTCTGGAGCATTTGACTGGGAGAACAGGAACCTTGATGGAGTCTGGACCTATAGCATCGAGGACATAAAGGAAGGTCTCCGCGCCTCCTATATGGCTCTTAAGGAAGATGTCAGGAAAGAATACGGGATAACGCTTGAGAAGATCAGGGCAATGGGTGTCTCGGCGATGATGCATGGCTATATGGCATTCGATAAGGATGGCAATCTCCTTACTCCCTTCAGGACATGGAGAAACAACATCACGGAAGCCGAGGCGAATGAGCTTACAGAGTTATTCGGCCATCCGATTGCACAGCGCTGGACGATAAGCCATCTTCTGAAGGATATAAAGGAGAAGAAGCCCTATCTTGATAAGCTTGCCCATGTCTCTACGCTTGCAAGCTACGTGAACAAGCTGCTGACAGGTGAGAAGACCATAGGTATAGGCGATGCTTCCGGCATGTTCCCGATTGATACTGCAACAAAGGATTATGCTGAGGACTGCATCGGTCTTTTCGATAGCCATTATGCTTCAGGGTATCCCTGGAAGCTCCGCGAGGTTTTCCCGAAGGTGCTGCTTGCAGGAGAGACTGCGGGGTATCTTACTAAGGAAGGAGCAGAGCTTCTTGATTCCGAGGGGAATCTTCAGGCTGGCTGTCCGCTATGTCCTCCAGAGGGTGATGCGGAGACCGGGATGATGGCGACGAACTCCGTAGCTCCGAGAACGGGAAACGTATCGGCGGGGACAAGCGTATTCGCGATGGTCGTGCTTGAGAAGCCGCTTTCAAAGGCTTACTCCTCCCTTGATATCGTAACGACACCGGATGGTAGGCTTGTCGCTATGTCGCATAGCAATAACTGCACAGGTGGCTATGATGCATGGTTCTCCCTCTTTGGGGAGGTTGTCGAGGCTCTTGGCTTCAGTGTCCGCAAGCCTGTTCTCTATGATACGCTTCTGGCAAAGGCTCTTGAGGGCGATCCCGATTGCGGAGGACTCCTCTGCTATGGGTATATCTCTGGAGAGCACATCACAGGGTTCTCTGAGGGAAGACCTCTTTCTGTAAGGCATCCTGATGCTCATTTCACGCTTGCGAATTTCGTACGTGCCGAGCTCTTCACATCTCTATGCGCTATGCGTACCGGCCTTGATATCCTCTTCGAGAAGGAAGGTGCCAGCCTTGATATGCTCTCCGGGCATGGCGGATTCTTCAAGACCGCTGCAGTCGGACAGCGCGTGATGGCAGCTGCGGCGAAGACGCCATGCAGGGTACTAAAGACTGCAGGCGAAGGCGGTGCATGGGGAATCGCTCTTCTTGCCGACTATCTCTCGCATAAGGATATGGATCTCTCCTCCTATCTTGATACGATTGTCTTCGCTTCGGCGGAGAGCAGCATAGTCGCACCGGATGAGAAGGATATTGAAGGTTTTGATAAGTTCTTCAGGCGCTACCATGAGGGACTTGCCATCGAGAGAGCTGCTGTAGAGCATCTGGGAAAGGAGTGATTTATGCTTGAGGGTCTTAAGAAGAAAGTGCTGGAAGCGAATCTCATGCTTCCTGAGTATGGGCTTGTGACGTTCACATGGGGCAATGTATCGGAGATTGACAGGGAAGCAGGCCTTATCGCGATAAAGCCGAGCGGTGTTTCCTATAAGACCATGACTGCTGATGATATCGTGATACTGGATCTTGAAGGTAACGTTGTTGAGGGCAGGCTCAGGCCTTCCAGCGATGCACCTACCCATGTCGTGCTTTATAAAGCATTCCCGACAGTCGGCGGCATCGTGCATACCCATTCCCCATGGGCAGCAAGCTGGGCTCAGGCATGCAAGTCCATTCCATGCTATGGCACAACGCATGCTGATTATTTCTATGGCCCGATACCTTGCGCAAGGCCTCTTACCGATGATGAGATAAACACGGCGTATGAGAAGAACACAGGGCTCGTCATTGCAGAGACATTCGAGGGGAAGGATCCTCTTGCAGTTCCCGCGGTACTCTGCAGCAACCATGGTCCATTCGCCTGGGGCAAGGATGCTTTCGAAGCGGTCCACAATGCCGTTGTCGTCGAGGAGGTTGCAAAGATGGCAGCAAGAGCTCTGGCTATTAATCCTGATACCAAGCCAGCGCCTCAGGTAATCCTAGACAAGCACTATTTCCGCAAGCATGGAGCCAATGCTTACTACGGACAGAAGTGAGATTATATCTATCATTGGAACTGCCGGGGAAATCCGGCAGTTTCTTGTGTATAGCAGGTCTGTTTCCTGCTATCATTGAAGAATGAATGGAAGGATTGTTATCGTTGGCGGAGGAATAGCCGGTGTACAGGCGGCATCCTCTCTTGCAGGCAGCTGGGAGGTATCTCTGGTTCTCGGGGAAGATTTTCTTCCGTATTACAGAATGCGTATTGAGGAGATCATAGCAGGGATGGCCCCTGAATCGCTCTATATCCATCCTGCAGGATGGTATGAGGAAAAGGGAATACGTCTTTGTCATTCGAAGGCTTCTTCGATAGATCGCGATAAGCACTCTGTGAAGCTGGAGGATGGATCCGTCCTTCCCTATGATAAGCTCATACTTGCAACTGGAAGCAATGCATTCGTCTTCCCATTGGAAGGAAATCGCAGAACCGTATTCTCCCTCAGAAGTGCAGCCGATGCCATCGCTATCAGAAAGGCTCTTGATGGCGCAGGAAGCTTCACCGTAATCGGAGGTGGGCTTCTTGGACTTGAGCTGGCCCATTCCATAGCTGAGGGATTCAGCATCATAGTGAATGTTATTGAGAGCGCAGAGCATATCCTTCCAAGACAGCTTGATAAGGATTCTGCGCTCCTTCTGCAGAAGAAGCTTGAAGAGGATGGTGTGCATATCTATGCCGGAGCCAAAGCTGTCAGTGCAGATGACCACACTCTGAGACTCTCCGATGGCACCGATGTGCCTTCCGATGTACTGTGCTTCTCAGCCGGAGTCAGGGCAGAATGCTCCCTTGCTTCCCTGGCAGGACTCAGTACGGATAAGGGAATCATTGTCGATGCTCATCTACGGACTTCTGATCCCGATATCTTCGCTATAGGCGATGCTGCAGAGCTTGATGGCCGTACATTCGGGCTTGCAATGCATGCCAGGGAGATGGGTAGCAAAGCCGCATCGATAATCGGAGGAGATACATCCCCTTATGTTCCGTCTGAACCTTCCGCCATGCTCAAGGTCGCGGGAATCGATGTTGCATCATTCGGGAGAATCACAGATGAGAGCGATGTCATCATCGATAGCGACGCATCAAGATGCACTATATTCACTGAGAATGGCATAGTCAGAGGTGCTGTTCTCATCAATTCAAAGGCATTAATGATGAAGGTAAAGAATGCAATTGGGAAGCCATTCAGCGAGTCATTCCCAGATTATTTGTAGAATTGATTGGGGCTCTATCCTTTTACGACAGAGCATGAGCCTCGGAATGTGATGCTACTTGGCAGCATTGTCTTTTTACGAGGTGAGTTCGAATCAGCTATTGCGGCTATCAGCTGGAGAATAGCCGTGCGGCCCATCTCTCTGAATGGCTGTTTCACTGTTGTCAGATCGGTGAATGCCGCTGTCGGGATATCATCATAACCGATTACGGATACATCCTTCGGGACAATGATGCCATAATCATTCAGAGCTTTGATTGCCCCGATTGCCATGACATCATTGGCTGCTGCTATGGCCGTATACCGGAATTCATCACGGTCCAGCATGTTTGATATCTCCTTGTATGCCTGTCCCATTGTGAAGTTGCCATGCATGATTCCTGTGCAGGCTTCATCTGTACCTGTGTCTGTGATAGCCTCATGGAATCCTTCCATTCTTTCCTCATCCGTCGAGGTTCCCTTGCGTCCTCCCAGATAAAGCAGCTTACGATGACCGAGCGTTATAAGATACCTTGTCGCCTGATACATTCCATTCTTGTTGTCGGTCGTAACGACATTGGTGTTCGGTAGCCCCGGATCCCTATCAAGGAATACAATCGGGAGGATGTTGTGCTTTATCACCTCAGTCAGCAGAGCAGGGGGCTGTTCTGTTGCTGTGTATATTATTCCATCGACATCTATGTCCATCAGTTTCTTTAGGGCTATTTCCTCTTTCTCTCTGCTGCCATCGGAGTTGCAGAGCATGATGGTATTATCAAAATCATCGGCCGCGCTGTTTATGCCTTCAAGCATAAGAGGGAAGAACTGGTTCGCGATATCAGGGACTATCATCCCAATTATACCGCGCCTAGAATGCAGGCCCTGCCGCTGGAATTCCTGGATTGCGGATTCGATTCGGAGCCTCGTTGAGTACTTTACTTTCTGCGGCATGTTCAGCGCTCTCGATATCGTTGACATTGATATCCCGGTGATCGCACTTAGCTCTTTAAGGGTCGGCTTTGCATTCATATTCTGATTCTGCCATAAAAACGGAATATTTCAATTGCTATTCATAGTTTTCATTTTGCTACTTTATATTGCTACGAATTTTTCAAAAAATATATTTTTATATAATCGATATTATTATATTTTATAAATAAATATTTAAAAATATTTATTTTCTATTATATTTCAAATATTTGCAAAAATAACTGAAAACTTTTTCTTTCCTGTTTTTTTTCTGGGGGATACCATTATCTATAGCAAAAGGGTTGGAACTGAAAAGGAGAGGGGAAATCAATTTGTAGTTCCAACAATCATCTGGAGGTGGAAATGAAGAAAGCAATCGGATTGATCAGCATTCTACTTGTTTTGTCAGCTCTGCTGTTTGCAGGCGGGAATTCCGAATCTTCACAGCCGGCAGTTAAAAGCAGCAGTGGAGAGACTGAACTTGTATACCTTAACTCTCATGCCGATCCATGGGATGGTCCTGTAGGGCAGGAGATCTTTGATAAGTTCTATGAGAAATATGGTATTAAGGTTCGTTCGGAATCCTATCCATTTGATCAGTATATGGAGCTTGTCGAGGTGAGAATGCAGTCAAAGGCCTCTGATTTCGATGTATTTAATGTTGATGCTCCGCTTGTGGCTTCCTACAGCGTAAAGGGATATATCTCTCCGTTCGAGGATTACATGTCAAAAGAGGATCTCGAGAATACATTCACATCAACAGGTCTCAATGCCGCATCCTATAATGGCAAGGTGATGACAGGCCCAAAGAAGGAATCCGGAATGATCATGGTTTACAATAAGGATATACTTGATAGGCATGGCATACCATATCCTTCATCGGATCCCGCAGAGCGCATGACCTGGGAAGAGCTTGTTGATATCGCAGCTCAGTGCGTTGAGAAGGAGAATGGCAATGTCACTACATGGGGCCTCATCCCTGATCAGGTGAATAGGGCATGGAATGTAATGCCGATTGCTAATTCCCTTGGGGCTCGCTGGCTTTCAGAAGATGGAACAACAGCAACGGGTTATCTCAACAGCGAAGAGAGCATAGAGGCTATGAAGTTCTATCAGAGTTGGTTTAATGATCTCGGTATTTCACCGAAGGGTGTTGCGACGAATGAAGGTAGAGAGCTCTTTGATACTGGCAGATGTGCATTTATTTTCGGCGATCCGGTCTGCTATGCAAGAGCTGCAGGGAAGGGGCTCAACGTTGGTATCATGCCAGTTCCCGCATTTGAGGATGGTGTTCCTGCTGTTGGTTCTGATTCATGGCACGTTGCTGTCAACGCTTATTCAAAGAACAAGGAAGCGGCTGCATTGTTCGTGAGGTTCATCACGTGTGAGGAAGGCTCTGATATCTTCCTCGACAGCCAGAGTAACCTCGGATGCAATAAGTCAAGAATCGAGGTCATAACGGCTGATGATTATGAGGGACATGAGGTCTATAAGCTTCTCTCTGAAGATCTTGACGCCTATTCCGTAGGTCGCCCGAAGACTCCTGGATACAATGAATGGTCTGATGTTGTCGATATGGCTATCGAGGATATAAGGAATGGATCGGATGTGAAGACAAGCCTTGATCAAGCAGCTTCAAGGATAGATGGCCTCCTGGCACGTTACAGCAGATAATAAGCTCCTTGTGTTATGAGATAAGTGGGGTCAGTTCATCTGGCCCCACATTGGAAAAGGATGTCTATGAGCAGGAATAATGGGATTTCTCCGGGATATAATCCTGAAATAAGAAAATTCAAGATCAGATCAGGTATAGAGACGCTAGTCTTCGTCGTTCCGGCGCTCTTACTTCTGATTATCTTCAAAATATACCCTATACTGCTGTCTTTCTTTGGCAGCTTCTTCACAGAATCATTCCTTACGGGAAAGACTCTGTTCGTTGGATTCGAGAATTACGTATCGCTTTTCCGCGATAGCATATTCATAAATTCGCTGATTGTCACTCTGAAGTTCAATCTGATAACAACACCTGTGCAGATTGTGATAGCGTTGATTCTAGCTCTTCTTGTATCAAAGCCGAGCAGGACAAGTTCTACATTCCGTGTAATATTCATGATGCCGATTGCCATTGCACTTACATCGGCATGTATGCTTTGGAATATCATGCTCAATCCTAATCAAGGAATTGTTAACAGCATCCTCGGTCTTGTCGGCATCGATGCCCAGCCGTTCTTCACAAGTAAGACACAGGCTATGATGAGTATGATATTGATCTGCAACTGGCGTGGATGCGGATACTGGATGCTTTATCTCCTCACAGGAATTCAGGATGTCTCGCAGTCCGTACTCGAGTCTGCTCGTATCGATGGCGCTGGAAGGCTCAGAACAATATGGAGCATTATCCTCCCAATGATAAAGAGATCGATGATGTTCGTCGTCGTATCAGATACAATATCGAATCTTCTTATGTTCATCCCGGTGCATATGATCACGCTCGGGGGTCCTGAAGGATCCACAGATCTTATCATGTATGAAGCTTATAAGACGGGATTCGTATATGCGGATTTCGGTAAATCCTATGCGATGGTCTCGCTCCTGATAATCTTTGCATTTGCCGTTGTTATGGTTGAGATGAAGCTTCTCAAACCGAAGTACTGAGGTGCGCATATGAGAAAGAAAACCCCATCAGATATGATTCTTTTAGTTATCAAGTATGCTTTCATGGTTGCCTATGCAATATTCCTGCTGCTTCCCGTGTACTATGCATTTGTCTCATCCCTGAGACCTGCATCGGACATATTCAAATATGCTGCACCGCTATCGCTGAGGACGCTTGTTCCGGAGAAGTATACCCTTGAATCGTTCAGGAGTCTTTTCGTTGACTATGGATTCCTAATGCCTCTCTGGAATACAGCCTGGGTATGCTTTGTCACGGTAGTATTCGGAATACTGATCAATGCAATGGCAGGATTCGCTTTCGCAAAGATCCGCTTCAGGACAAAGACATTCTGGTTTACACTTGTGATTGTCACGATGATGATACCATTTGAGGCTATAGCAATACCTCTCTATTCGCTTGTCTACAATCTTAATCTTGTGAATACAAGAACAGCTCTGATACTGCCTGCGATTGCAAATGGAACGTATATCTTTCTCTTCAAGAACTCGTATGAGGATACTCCGCATAGCCTCTATGAATCGGCGATGCTGGAGGGCGCAAGCAAGTTCATGATCTTCAGAAGAATATACCTGCCTCTCTCCAAACCTATAATGGTCAGCGCAGGCCTATTGATATTCTTCTATCAGTGGCAGTCTTATATGTGGCCTCTTCTTGCAGCCAATGCCTCGAATGTTCAGGTCATACAGATTGCACAGTCCGTATTCCAGCAGGAATATGCAACACTGTGGGGGGAGATATTCGCCTCTATCGTCGTTACTATCGCAGTACCTTTGGCGTTCTTCTTCCCTCTCCAAAAGTATTACAAGCTTGGTATAAGCACATCAGGAATGAAGGAGTGATTTATGGATATCAGAGAGAAGATAATAATTGATACGGATATTGGCGATGATGCTGATGATGCCCTTGCGATTTCACTTGCTTTGCGGTCCCCTGAACTGGAGGTCAAAGGTATAACAACTGTTTTCCGTAATACGATGGCACGGGCCAGGATAACTAGGCGTCTTGTCGGGATACTTGGACATGATGATATTCCCGTGTATGCAGGAATCGGCCATCCGATAATCAATGAGGCCGATACGGAAGTACTGCCTATACAATTCCTTGATGATATGGCATCTATAGTGATTGCTTCCGATGTCACTGCCGTAGATTTTCTATATCGTACGATTATGGAGAACCGAAATGAGATTACGCTTGTCCCAATCGGCCCTCTGACAAATATAGCAGCATTGTTCATGCTCCATCCAGATTCCGTGAAGTACATAAAGAGGATTGTGATGATGGGAGGAGCCTTCTATTTTCATTATGATGAATGGAACATCTTCTGTGATCCTGAAGCGGCTTCCGTGGTATTCTCAAGCGGGGTTCCGATCTATGCCGTCGGATTGGATGCGACGCTCAGATGCCCTGTAACGGAGGAGCTATATCAGGAGATAAGAGCACATGGCTCCCCGATAACCGATCTTCTCGGGGAACTTCTGAGAAGATATAAGGAGGCAAGGGGACGACATACATTCCTCCATGATCCATCTGCAATAATCTCACTCATAAAACCGGAGCTTTTCCAGTTCTCTTCCGAGGATATCGTTGTTGAGCTGAAAGGGGAATTTACAAGGGGCATGACATTCCGGAAGAGCAAGATCGGAGTACATACTATTCCTGATAGGAATATCTTCTGCGCAAGCAGTGTGGATAATGAGGGTGTTCTTGCCACATTCAGGGAAAGGATTCTGGGGTAGTAAATGAAGGTTCTGAATTATGGTTCTCTCAATATAGATTATGTGTATAGCGTACCGCATTTCGTTTTCGGGGGAGAGACGCTATCTTCGTCTGGGATGGTAAGAAATGCAGGAGGAAAGGGAGCGAACCAGTCCGCTGCTCTGGCAAAGTCTGGTCTTGAGGTATACCATGCCGGGAAGATAGGAAAGGATGGTGAGTTTATTCTCAATCTTCTGGGAAGCTATGGCGTGGATACACGCTTCGTTACTGTGACGGATTCTGCCTCTGGTCATGCAATCATTCAGATTGACTCCTCGAAACAGAATGCAATACTGCTTTATCCTGGAGGGAACCATTGCATTGCCGAAGCTGAGATTGAGGAGGTGTTCAGATCATTCGGATCCGGTGACTGGCTTGTGCTGCAGAACGAGATAAACAATCTTGATCTAATCATGGAGAAAGCCATCGATGCCGGTATGGATATCTGCTTTAATGCTGCTCCTTTTGATGCATCCGTAAATGATCTTCCCCTTGATAAGGTCAGACTGATTGTTGTCAACGAGATAGAGGGTGCAGGACTTGCCGGATGTTCTTCGGATGATAAGGACCATCTTATCGAGGAGCTTGGCTCCAAGTACCCATCGAATGATATACTCTTGACTCTGGGGCGGGAAGGAGCCTGCTATATTAGCGGAGGCCGGGTGTGGCATCAGGATATAATTGATTATCCAGTATTGGATACTACTGCTGCCGGCGATACCTTCATTGGCTATTTCCTTGCATCCAGAATTGATGGTTATGATATCCAGAAGGCTCTGTTCTTTGCATCCAGGGCATCAGGCATTGCTGTATCAAGGAAAGGGGCAATGGAGTCCATCCCTGTCAGAGAAGAGGTCTTTTTCTGAGGGTACGATGTATAATCCTTAGGGCCAGAGATTGACTATAGCATAAACAGCTGAAAGAATATCTCTGCATTCATTGATTAATGGAGGGAGAATATGGACGAACTTGAGAAGAAAGCTCTTGAGTACCATTCAAAGGATGGAGTTCCAGGCAAGGTCTCGGTAGTGCCGACGAAGCCGTGCGCGACAGCGGAGGACCTTGCGCTGGCCTATACTCCAGGGGTTGCCAAGCCTGTGCTTAAGATTGCGGAGAATGCCGAGGATGCATATAAATACACATCGAAGGGAAACCTTGTGGCAGTTATCTCGAATGGCACTGCGATTCTTGGTCTTGGTAACAGGGGTGCTCTTGCATCGAAGCCCGTCATGGAGGGCAAGGGAGTGCTGTTCAAGAGGTTCTCTGACATAGACGTGTTCGATATCGAGATCAATGAGAAGGATCCTGAGAAGCTTGTTGATATCATTGCTGCGATATCCCCGACATTCGGTGGTATCAATCTTGAGGATATTAAGGGACCTGAGTGCTTCTATATTGAGAGGGAGCTTATCAAGCGCTGCGATATCCCAGTGTTCCATGATGACCAGCACGGTACCGCAATCATCGCAACGGCGGGATTGATGAATGCTGCTGAGATAACCGGCCGTAAGCTCTCTGATATGAAGGTCGTCGTCAATGGAGCGGGTGCGGCAGGAATCTCGTGTGCAAGGATGTTCATTGCGGCAGGTGTCAGGAAGGAGAATCTCCTTCTTCTTGACAGCAAGGGAGTCATATACAAAGGCCGGGAAGGACTGACAGCTGAGAAATCCGAATTTGCTGCGGATACTGCTAAGAGGACGCTAGCTGAGGCTGTCGATGGCGCCGATGTGTTCATGGGGCTGTCCGTGGCAGGATGTTTGACGAAGGATATGCTGAGGAGCATGGCCAATGATCCGATAGTGTTTGCGATGGCGAACCCTGATCCAGAGATCACATATGAGGACGCGATGGATGCGAGGGATGATGTGATAATGGCGACAGGGCGCTCTGACTACCCGAACCAGATAAACAATGTCCTCGGTTTCCCGTTCATCTTCCGCGGCGCACTGGATGTCAGGGCTTCGAGGATAACGGAGAATATGAAGATGGCAGCCGCAAAGGCGCTCTCGAAGCTTGCGCATGAGCTTGTAACCGATGAGGTGAGGAAGGCTTATGGAGGCGAGGACTTCTCATTCGGCAGGAAGTACATCGTGCCAAAGCCGTTCGATCCTAGGGTGATAGAGTATGAGGCAGTCGCTGTTGCCAAGGCTGCCGTTGAGGACGGCGTTGCTGCCTGCCCGATAGAGGACTGGGATGCGTACAGGGCCTCGCTGAAGGAGCGGATGGCAAAGTACTGGAAGTGATCTTCGCTTCCCATGGATGCCGCTATGGCCGACTCGGCTGCAGCGGCATTCTTCATGAGCGCCTGAAGCAGTACCAGGAGCCTTTTCCCTCTCCATGCTTCTCGATTATATGGAGCGACTGGAGATGCCGCAGTATGCGGCGGAGAGTATTCGGCTTCATGTCAAGGATCTGCTTCGATATATCACCATAGCCTGCGCCATTGAGCTCTTTTATGATATCTATGACCTTCTGCTCATTCCCGGGAAGGAGGGTGCTTGACCTGTATTCCAGGACTTTCTCATCCAGGCATTTTGTCTGGCGTGCTAAGAGCGCGATGAAATACTCCAGCCATGGTCTATAGTCTATCTTCTCATTCTGGAATGTAAGCTGTGTCATCCTGAGACAGCGGTAATATGAATCCTTTGTATCCTCGATCAGCTTTTCCATCGAGTAATATGGCATATATGAATAGCCTGCTCTCATGAGAAGGAGTATCGTTAAGAGCCTGGCGGTTCTTCCGTTTCCATCCTGGAAAGGATGTATCGCCAGATAATGTACTATGAAAAGCCCAATCGTAATCAGCGGAGAGAGAAGGTTGCTGCAGAAGAGGTCATTGGTCTCTTTTACCAACTGTTCCATAAGCATCGGTGTTTCAAATGCCGATGCTGTTCTGAAGACAATCCCTATTTCATTTCCATTTTCATCAAATGCTGCGACGGAGTTGTCGAGTTTCTTGTATTCGCCTCTGTGTCGTTCATCCTTGTCTGAATACTTCATCAGTATCTGATGCAGCTGCTTTATGTGGTTTTCGGTAAGCGGTATGCTTTCATAGTCGGAGAAGATTATATCAAGGGCTTCCGCATATCCTGCTACTTCCTGCTCATCCCTGGTTCTGAATGTTTTCATATTCAGACCGGAAAGCACCTTCTGGACCTCTTCATCTGTAAGTGTATTGCCTTCTATCCTGTTTGAAGAGCCGATGCTCTCAAATGCGCTGGCATTCCTGAGCCTTGATAGCAGTTCCCTTGGTATCTCATCGGCACGCTGTTTCCATTGTACAGCATAGCGTTCCACAGCAATCAGATTATTCGTCATTTCCAGACTTATCTGGATATCGGATACTTTTATCACGCTCATTATCTTCTCCTGCTATATTATACAATATGATTGCAGAAAATAATAGAAAATAATAGAAACATACAATATAATCATATTATGATCTAATCCGTGGAGGTGGATATCATGAGCAATTATATTGAATTTGGTGATAAGATAGCATTTCATCCTGGATATTACATCAACGAGATTCTGGAGGAGAAAGAACTGCGTCCTTGCGATTTTGCACTGATGCTTGATATTCCCCCAAATGAACTTAATGGAATCATTGGTGGAAAACAGAAGCTGTCAATTGATATAGCAGCAAAGCTGTCAAATACGCTTGGAACCAGTATTGGTTACTGGCTTAATCTGCAGCACTCTTATGATACTCTGCTCTCTGGATTATGCGCTGAAGGGATATCTGCAGAATCCGATTGATTAGTTGAATGGTATCTTCGCCACTATCTTCCTTATATTCTCCTGATTCCCAAGGCTGAGTCCTGGTGTATGGGGTTCATATGGGAAAACAATGATGAATGTATTCTTCCTGAGAGGGAAGTCTACGCCATCTTCGATATCAAAAAAGCCAATGTCATCAGCTTTGCTGAATGAATCAGGAAGACTATCTATGGCACGGAAAGCCTGGAATCTCTCATTGCCATCAAGCACTATCTGGACATCCATGTATTCGGCATGGACCTCCGGCTGCTTAGACATGGCTGTGGAATACTCCTGAACCATGTATTTTATGCCACTTTTCTTCGTATAGTATGTTCCTGCCTCTATGGTGCTGAGATCGATTGATTTCAGTTCTTCTGCAAGTTCTTCGAGATGTGGTATTGCAGAATAATACAATCCGATTCTTTCAAGTTTGTCGTAGATCATCTGTACTCCTTGGAATTTTCTTAATGATACCACGGATTACGATTACAGCTGTATAATCATCATCTATGGAGGATGCTGGATGAATTACAGAGCTCTTGGAAGGACAGGGTTGGAAGTAAGCGAGATCGGACTGGGTGCCGAATGGCTTGAAAGGCATAATACAGAGGAAGTCTGCGAGATTATCCATTACTGCGCAGACAAAGGCATAAATATCCTTGACTGCTGGATGTCCAATCCAGAGGTGAGATCGAATATAGGGAAAGCCATAAAAGGCAATAGGGAGCACTGGATCATACAAGGCCATCTTGGTTCTACCTGGCAGAATGGACAGTATGTCAAATCACGGGATCTCGGGATAGTGCGGGCTGCATTCCAGGATCTTCTGGATAGATTCGATACAGATTACATTGATCTTGGCATGATCCATTTCGTCGATGAGACAAAAGAGTTCCATGCGCTGATGGATGGAGAATTCTATGCCCTTGCTTTGTCCCTTAAGGAAAAAGGAATCATACGGCATATCGGCATGAGCACCCATAATCCTGAAGTTGCCAAACTTGCTGCTGAGAGCGGCAAGATTGAGATGATACTGTTCTCTGTGAATCCTGCTTTTGATATGCTTCCAGCCTCTGAGGATCTCAATGATTACTTCAAGGATGAATATTACGCCAATGCAGGCGGCATAACCCCGGAGAGAGCAGAGCTGTATCGCATCTGCGAGCAGAATGGGGTAGGAATCACCGTGATGAAGGGCTATGCTGGAGGAAGGCTGCTTGATGCTAAGACTTCACCTTTCGGGGTAGCCCTGACTCCTGTACAGTGCATCCATTATGCGCTTACACGGCCTGCTGTCGCCAGTGTTCTAACTGGATTTGATTCCATCGGGCATGTTGATGCGGCAGTCGCCTATGAGACAGCCTCCGAGGAGGAGAAGGACTATGCAACGGTACTTGCAGGAGCTCCTGCGCATGCATATTCCGGCCAGTGCACATACTGCGGACATTGTGCTCCATGCCCCGCGGGGATAGATATCGCGATGGTTAACAAGCTGCTTGATCTTGCCTTAATGCATGACGAGATTCCCGCTACAGTACGTGCCCATTATAAGAGTCTTTCGGCTAACGGTGCGGACTGTACGGCATGCAGGGGCTGTGAAAGAAGATGTCCGTTCGGAGTACATGTCAGCGAGAGAATGAAACAGGCAGAAAGCATTTTTGCCTGAATGAATAAGGCTGCCCGGTTATGGGCAGCCTTGCAGTCATGCATAAGACTCAGTCGAGTTCCTTCTCGACTATTCCTTCGTCTATCTTTGCCTGTTCTTTCGCAATCTCGGCCTTGATTTCCTCTGCGATATCAGAGAGGAGGTAGGTTGTTGTCTCTCCGGTTGCACGGATTCTTACCTCAACCTTTCCTTCCTTGAGGCTCCTGTTGCCAAGTGTTATGCGGAGAGGAATTCCGATGAGATCTGCATCAGCGAATTTGACACCCGCCGATTCCTTTCTGTCGTCATAGAGGACCTCGATGCCCTTTGCTATCAGATCATTGTAGATACTGTCAGCAATAGCGGTATCCTTTACAAGAGATACAAGGTGTACCTGGTATGGTGCTACCGAGACAGGGAGCTTGAGCCCGCCTTCATCGTTGTATTCCTCTGCAAGACATGCAAGAAGTCTTCCAACTCCGATTCCGTAGGACCCCATCACAACAGGAATCTGCTTTCCGCTCTCATCCTGGTATGTGCAGTTCATAGCGCTCGAGTATCTTGTTCCGAGCTGGAAGATGTTGCCGATCTCAACACCTTTTGATGCTCTCAAAGGAGCTCCGCATACAGGGCATTTCATACCGTCACGTGCCGATGCGATATCAGCAATGACACCTGTATAATCACGGCCGAAATTCGTGTTGAGGTAGTGGTAGCCAGCATCGTTTGCGCCTGCGACAAGGTTATTTGACTTTGCAACGCTGTCATCTACGATGCAGATGAAATCTCCCTTTGCGCCAATCGGAGAGGCATAGCCAGGAACCATTCCGCATGCCATGATCTCCTCCTCGTGTGCCGGCCTGATGGAATTTGCCCTAGCTGCATTTGACAGCTTGGATTCCTCAACCTCATAGTCACCGCGGACAAGTGCTACGATGAGCTTCTCCTCTTCCTCGCCATTCTTGTCATTGATGAATGTTCCGACCATGAATACGCATTTGGCTGTCTTCCTTGGATCGATCTCCAGATATTCAGCAAGCGCTTCGATGGTCTTTGACTCTGGGGTTGCAACCTTCTCGATAGGCTTCATTTCTTCTTCAAGATATTCCTTGCCGAACTTGGCAATCTGCCTGTTAGCTGTGTATCCGCACTTGTCACAGAGTATGATCGTATCCTCGCCGATAGGTGAGAGATACATGTATTCATGCGATACTTTTCCTCCCATCATGCCGGAATCAGCACCTACAGCGATTGAAGGCAGCCCGCAGCGTGAGAAGATTCTGAAATATGCTCTGTAATGATCACGGTAGATCTTATCAAGCCCTTCAGCATCCCTGTTGAAGGAGTAGGAATCAAGCATAGTGAATTCCCTTACCCTGATGAGGCCTGCCCTGGGTCTCGGATCATCCCTCCACTTCGTCTGCAGCTGATATACCAGAAGCGGAAGGCGCTTGTAGGAATCAATCTCGCCTCTTGCGATATCCGTAACGGCTTCCTCATGTGTCATCGCAAGGACCATATCTCTGTTGTTCCTGTCAGAGAATCTGCCCATCTCCTTGTCGATAGAGTAGTACCTTCCGGTTTCTTTCCAGATATCGGCAGGATTGACCACTGGCATCTGCATCTCTTCGCCGCCGATTGCGTTCATCTCCTCGCGGATGATGTTCTCTATCTTCTGGGTAGCTTTGAATCCCAGTGGAAGCAGGGAGAATATTCCCGCTCCCATCTGCCTTATATATCCTGCTCTCAGCAGATACTCATATCCTTTGGTATCGGCTCCGTTCGGTGCCTCCCTGAGAGTTCTTGAAAACATTCTGGACATTCTCATGGCTGAATCAATTCTCCTTCCCGGTCATTATATTAAGAGGAGGAAAAGAGGACAACATGGCCCCTCCGCCCGCACCTCAAAGAAATTTTCCATGATTTTTCATCCGCGGATTGGCAGAGCAGGGGACTTACTGCGTATATATATCAAATCACATTAAGGAGGCTGCCATAGAATAGACCATAACTTCCCATCGTACGTTAATCTTGTACCTGTCCGGGGATTTTCCCCGGGCTTTCTGCTTTAAATATCTATGACGTCTTCACCTTTGAGCATCCTGATACCATCAATCGTCTCCTGGATATGCTCTTCCATGATTTTCTCACACTTCTCCGCATTGCCTTCTTCCAATGCTTCGATTATTTCTTTGTGGTATTTAAGTCCGAGTCCGCATCCAAGGATTGCAACAATCATATCTAGGGCTTTCTCTAGTATCTGCTCGATAGTCTGGCTTGTCTTGATCAGGATTTCATTGCCGGAGAACTCCGCAAGAAGAGAATGGAATCTATAGTCGAGTTTGCTGAATTCCTCATTGTTTCCCACAGCTGCCTTCATTGCATTGTAATTAGCCTGCAGCTGGTTTATTCCTTCTTTTGTTATCCTTTTTGCGGTAAGGCCGATTATTCCTTTTTCGATTATGAGTCTGTATTCCAGAATAGTGTAGAGATCGCATTTTTTCATCGTATTTGTAATACCTGGTACGGTTTTTACTGACTCTACATATGTACCTGATCCTTGTTCTGTCCTGATATACCCCTGGGCTTCCAATCGCTGGAGAGCAGCTCTGATAGTCGTTCTGCTTACTGAAAACATATCACATAGATGTTTTTCAGAAGGGATTTTATCTCCTTCTTTCCACCTTCCATTCTCAATCTCTTTTCTGAGTCTGGCGTGTACGTTTTCTGCAAGGGCCGATTTTTCTTTCATAAGTTGTATTATAACTTATGCTTGGAATTATCTCAACAGAATTCTTGAATTTATCTTTACAGCTTCAGCGAGGTGGAATATGATTAAAATGTAATACAATTAGAAATCTATAGGGATAATATGTATTATAACTATGGTGAACCATTGCTATGTGTAGAAATGTCAGGTTCTATCCTAGCTGAAGGATGTCGATGTGCATACATAAGGAGGAGCAGTGGTTTCCATGGGAGAAAAGTCAGCAGGAAGTGGAAGATGCTTAAGGTCTTCCTTGAGAATGAGTAGGAGGTTGAAATGGGCAACAATGAGAAAATCCCATATCTGAAGAAGATGGGAGCAAAGATCAGAGCTAATATCATTGAGATGATTCCCCCAGGGAAGGTTGGACATCTGGGAGGAAGCTCATCCATCGCTGATGTGCTCTCCGTCCTTTATTTTGACCATATGAAGGGAATCGATTCTTCGAACATGAAGAATCCTGATAGGGATAGGCTCGTATTCAGCAAGGGGCATGCTGTGCTTGCTCAGTATGCAGCGCTTGTCGAGCTTGGCTTCTTCCCGCGGGAAGAACTTGCGAAAGTTAAGACTCTCGGGAGTGTTCTGCAGGGACATCCTGATATCGATAAGACGCCGGGAATCGAGGCTGTAACCGGATCGCTTGGCCAGGGGTTGAGCATCTGCAATGGTATGGCTATGGCTCTTAGGCTCGATAATTCACCTGCAAGAGTATATTGCGTATGCGGTGATGGTGAGCTTGCTGAGGGACAGATCTGGGAAGCAATGATGACCTCAGTCAATTACTCGCTTGATAATCTCTGCGTTATTGTCGATTACAACAAGGTCCAGGCTACAGGTCCTACAGGGGATGTGTTCCCGATCAACGATATCGCTGGCAGATTCAGGATTTTCGGCTGGAATGTCATTGAGATCGATGGCCATGATTATGCCTCGATCATCAATGCCCTTGATAAAGCAGAGGCAGTCAAAGGCGTACCGACTGCGATAATAGCAAGCACGATAAAAGGCAAAGGATTCCCGTTCGCTGAAGGAAATGCTGCTTTCCATAATGCGGCTCTCAATGAGGAGCAGTATGAGGAATGCAAGCGTATTGTGAATAAGATGCTCGAGGAGGATTGCAATGAATAAGGAAAGCCTTAGGAAAGCATACGGGGAAAGCCTCGTAAAGCTCGGAAAAGAGGATAATAGGGTAGTAGCGCTTGAGGCAGATCTCGGCAAATCCACCATGAGTATAATGTTCGGCAATGAGTTCCCTGAAAGATATTTCCAGATGGGTATTGCAGAACAGGATATGGTCTCCACCGCAGCTGGTCTTGCTCTTACTGGCAAGCGTCCGTTCTTGAGTACATTCGCAGTATTTGCGACGGGCCGCCCTTATGACCAGATTAGGTCATCCGTTGCGATTCCAAATCTTCCCGTCGTTATCTGCGGCTCCTCCGCAGGACTTTCTGATTTCGGAGACGGAAAGACCCATCAGAGTATTGATGACATAGCGCTCATGAGAGTGCTTCCGAACATGACAGTGCTCTCACCTGTGGATGCAGTTGAGACGAGGAAGATGATGGATGCTGCAATAAAGTGCAATGGTCCTGTTTATATAAGGATCAACCGCAATGACCTTCCTGTGCTTACAGATCCCGATTCTGAGTACCACATTGGAAAGATGGACAGGCTCAGGGATGGAAAGGATGCTGTCATATTCGCAACAGGCGTTATGGTATCGAAGAGTCTGGAAGCTGCTGAGAATCTTGAGAAGCAGGGAATCAGCTGCCGTGTTGTCAACGTCTCCACGATAAAGCCGCTTGATGCGGAGGCCCTTAAGGCGAATATCCAGGGGATGAAGGCTGTTGTGACTGCTGAGGAGCATAATAAGTACTGCGGACTTGGTTCGGCAATCGCAGAGGCTCTTTCAGAAGATCGCATACCTATTGGTATGGTTGCAGTGGATGACAGGTTCGGTACGAGCGCCAAGAACTATGATGAGCTTCTTGATGCTTATGGACTGACTGCCGGCGCTGTTGAGGATAGAATAAGAAGGATCCTCGCTGAATAAATTTTTCAGGCTGTATATATTCAGAAAATGCATGGATATTGGAGCCTGCTGTGGATACTGGGCTGCTGGGTATAGCAGCCCATGAAATTAATATACAAGGAAACGTATGCTCTCGCTTTTCATCGGCATCGGCCAGTAAATCATATGTGATATTTGGGAAGGAGGCAGCAACTTTAATAATGGAAAGGGCAAAGATTTCGATTAATGCGGAGAATGTTATCTCATACATCGATAAAAGGCTGTATGGATCATTTATAGAGCATCTAGGCAGGGCTGTGTATGAGGGTATATACCAGCCTGGCAATCCTAATTCTGATGAAGATGGATTCAGAAAGGATGTTATCGAGCTGGTTAAGAAGCTGAATGTTCCTATCGTCAGATATCCTGGCGGGAATTTCGTCTCAGGCTATAACTGGGAGGATGGAGTGGGCCCTAAGGAGAAGAGGCCCGTCAAGCTCGATCTTGCGTGGTTCACTACCGAAACCAATGAATTTGGCATGCAGGAGTTCCAGAAGTGGCTTGATAAGGTCGGCTCTGAGCTCATGATGGCTGTCAATCTTGGTACAAGAGGCCCTGATGAGGCTAGAAATCTTCTTGAGTATGCAAATCATAAAGAGGGCACCTATTGGTCTGATCTCAGGGTATCCCATGGAAGAAAGGAGCCCTATGGAATCCATACATGGTGTCTTGGCAATGAGATGGATGGACCATGGCAGATGGGAGGGAAGACCCCCGAGGAGTATGGCAGGGTTGCTACGGAGACAGCTAAGCTGATGAAGTGGACCGATCCGTCTGTTGAGCTTGTAGCCTGTGGCAGCTCGAATTCCAATATGCCGACATTCGGGAAATGGGAGCTTACAGTACTCGATAAAGCCTATGATTACATCGACTATGTCTCGCTGCATGAGTATTATGCCAACTATGCCGATGATCCGGAGTCCTTCCTTGCTGAGAATATAGGTATGGACAGATTCATAAAGGCTGTAATCGCATTCTGTGATTCGATGAAGGCTATCAAGCATTCAGATAAGACAATCAATCTGTCGTTTGATGAATGGAATGTCTGGTATCACACAAAAGAGAGCGACAAGAAGATAGAGCATTGGATCAAGGCTCCGCACAGGCTTGAGGATGTCTATAACTTCGAGGATGCGCTTGTCGTAGGCGGTCTTCTTATTACGCTTATAAAGAATTCCGATAGGGTAAGGATGGCATGTCTTGCGCAGCTCGTGAATGTCATTGCACCAATCATGACCAATGATGAGAAAGCCTGGGCTCAGACAATATACTATCCATACTACCATGCCTCGAATTATGGACGCGGCAAGGCTGTGCGCGTTGATATCTCCTGCGGAACATATGACAGTACGAAATACAAGGATGTCCCATATCTTGATTCCGTCGGTGTCCTGAATGAAGAGAAAAGGGAGTTCACCGTATTTGTCCTTAATAGGAATCTCAATGATGATATCACCGCAGATATAAGGTTCGAGAATCTTGAACTGAAAGCTGAGGCTGAGCATATTGTCATGGCGGGATTCGGGCTCAAGGATGCGAACACCGCAGAGCATCCCGATGCTGTCGTTCCTTCATCAAAGAAGGTTTCCGGGACTTTGTTCACATTCCCGAAGGCATCCTGGAATGTGCTGAGATTCACATATTGATTCTCTGTTTCTGGAATTAAAGCAAGAGAGGCCGTACCGAACGGCCTCTCTCTGTGATGTTTGCTGTCATGTTTCAGATCAATAGATCCGCATATGCTTTGAGAAGCTCATCCCCTTCACAGCCTGCAAGTACTTTCTTTGCCAGCACTTTACCGAGCTGTACACCTTCCTGGTCAAATGAGTTGAGATTCCATATGAAGCCCTGGAACATCACTTTATTCTCATAGTGGGCGAGGAGGGCTCCAAGAGCCTCTGGCGTAAGCTTGTCTCCATAGATCAGCGAAGACGGCCTGTTGCCATCGAACTCCTTGTTCGGGTTGCTGTCTTCCTTTCCGCGGGCGAATGCGGCAATCTGCGCTGCAAGATTCGCATTGAGCTTGGTCTGGCTCATCGATCCGGCTGTCTCGATATCCTTGCCGTACTGGCATTCCCTGAATCCGATGAACTGGAGGGGGATTATATCCGAACCCTGATGAAGCAGCTGGTAGAATGAGTGCTGGCCATTTGTTCCAGGCTCTCCGAAGATCACAGGGCCTGTAGGGTAGTCCACCTTCTCTCCGAATCTGTTCACATGCTTTCCGTTTGACTCCATGTCCAGCTGCTGGAGATGGGCAGGGAAGCGTGACAGTGCCTGCGAGTATGGGAGAATAGCCGTTGAAGGATAGCATAGGACATTCCTGAGATAGAATCCGATGAGGGCATCCATCAGCGCACCATTCTTCCTGATATCCTTCTGAGTTGAAAGGACATCCTCCTCATGAGCTCCTGCAAGGAGGCTCCGGAAAGTACTGAATCCGAATGCAAGCGAAAGGACAACGCCGCCGACTGCAGAGGTCGATGAGTATCTTCCCCCGATGTAATCATCGATGAAGAACGATGCGAGCATCGATGCATCCTTTGCAAGCGGTGATGTCTTTGATGTAACGGCAACCATGTGCTTTGCAGGCTCATAGCCCTTGATACCCATGGAGCTCAGTGTCTTGAGCACAAGATCCCTGTTCGTGAGTGTCTCCTGGGTTGTTCCGCTCTTGGAGACAAGTATGAACAGTGTTGTTTCCGGGTCGAGATCAGAGATGACAGATGCGGCATCGTCAGGATCCACGTTCGATATGAAACGTCCTTCAAGCATCTTCACACCGGATCCTTCAGCCCACCCCTTCAGTGCAAGATAGAGTGCTCTTGGGCCAAGATCAGAGCCTCCGATTCCAATCTGGCAGACCGTTGTAAAAGGCTTTCCTGTCGATCCTTTTATCTCGCCGCTTCTTACCTTGTCTGAGAAATCCTTTATCGATGCAAGGACATCCTTATAGAACTGGTCCTTGTCCTCATCATCTGCTGTTATTGATGCGCCAAGCACATTTCCTCTTGTCAGGTGGTGCAGAACAAGCCTCTTCTCTCCGGTGTTCATCATGACTCCGGAGAGTATCTCCTTGTATTTATCGACAAGCTGGGCTTCATCAGAGAGTGCCTGGAGCTTATCGATTATGCAGTCATTCACAGGCATTGCGGCCCAGTTGTATTTCAGACCGCCTCCGAGTGTTATCGAGGAGCTCTTCACACGCTCTGCGGTGAGCACATCCTTTACTGAAGCAGTCTTCTCATTCTTGAGCGCGGAAAAACTGCTGAGCTTTCCAAGATCGCTATAGGTTATCATTCCTTTACCTCCGGGATACGAGAATTGAAGCTTTCTAGAAGGTCCTCCTTCGTCATTCCTTCCCTGAGTATGACGAAGATCGTATCATCCCCCGCGACAGTTCCTAGAATCTCTGGAAGAGCTAGGACATCAAGGGCAAAACCTACGCTATTCGCATGCCCGGGTCTTGTCTTGATTACTCCGAAGTTTCCAGAGAATTCAATGGAGATTATACCTCTTCTTACGTCCTGTATGTAGCTTTTCTCTGATTCACTCACAAGATCGCTTTCAGGAAGTGTGTAGTAGTAGCCAGACCATCCATCGGATATCTTTCCTACCTTCAGCATCTTGAGATCCCTTGAGAGCGTAGCCTGTGTTACGTTGTATCCTTCATTCTTGAGAAGCTCAAGAAGCGTATCCTGATTATCTATCCTGTTGTTTCGGATAAGTTCCTTTACTACAGAGAGTCTGTTATGGCGTTCCTTCATTAATCCTCCAGAATGCATACTTATGCAGTTCTTATGCAATTTTACCGTGAAGAAGAGAGTGATGCAACCATTGAAAATATGATATCTTTAGGCATGGAGGATGAAAATGATAGCACTTTATATCATTATAGCCCTGATAATAATCGTTGCGATCTGGGCAATCACTGCATACAACGGGCTTGTCAGGCTTCGCAATAAGGCCGATGAAGCGGAAGCTGGCGTCGATGCCCACCTCAAGCAGCGCTATGATCTTGTTCCGAATCTTGTCGAGACGGTTAAAGGCTATGCATCTCATGAGAAAAGCACCCTTGATGCTGTCATTGAGGCTAGGAACAGGACAGTCTCCGTGAAGTCCCTGCAGGAGAGGGCAAAGGCGGAGGCGGGGCTTACTGCTGCGCTTGATAGGCTCTTCGCGCTGGCTGAGAGCTATCCGGACCTCAAAGCTAACCAGAACTTCGTAAGTCTGCAGAATGAGCTTTCGGGCATAGAGGAAGGCATTCTTAATGCAAGGAAGTACTACAATGCTGTTGCCCGTTCATTCAATGATAAGGTGATGGTATTCCCTTCATCCATAATTGCATCGGCTTTCCATTTCGATAAGAGAGACTATATAGAGGCAGAGGAGGCGGAAAGAGCCCGTGTTGATGTCAGGTTCTAGGAAGGTCTTCCTCATTCTCATCCTGCTTCTCCCTTTTATTTCGCCGCTTTCTGCGGAGAATTTCCATGTTGAGGAATACTCGGTCAGGATAACTGCTGATGCGGCTAAGAAGCTCTCAGTGGATGAGGATATATCTCTTAATTTCACCTCGCCATCCCATGGGCTTATCAGGGATATCCAGTATGATTTCGGCCGCACGCGCATAAAGATAGGCGACGTGCATGGTACATCGATTGCGGAGGTGGATAGAAGCGGGGATTTCCTGAGCGTGATCATGGGTAATCCTGACAGGTATATTACAGGTCCGGCGGATTTCAGCCTTGGCTATACCATGCAGTACCCTGCTGATGAATATGATGAATATGATGAGCTCTATTACAATATCGTATCGCCAGGCTACTGGGACAGCGATATGGATGTGGTCTCTTTCTCTGTAACATTCCCATCTCCTGTAGATATTGACAGGATATGGGTTACCTATGGAGCCTATGGATCATCCGCTGATCTGCCTTTCAATCTCTCAAAGGATGGCCTGACTGTTTCCGGACGATATTCATCCCTCCCTGCAGGTTATGGCATAACGCTGCGTGTGGAGATGGATGAGGGGTATTTCTATCTTGCCAAGGATATACCGGATGGGTCGTGGTTCATATATGCGGCATTGGGGCTCATTTCAGCAGCTGCGGCCATAGCCTTTGCCGTCTATTTTCTCAGAGGCAGGGATGAAAAGCTTATAATCCCTGTAAGGTTCTCTCCTCCTGATGGGTTTTCGCCGATGGATACGCAGTACCTTATCGAAGGAAACCTTGATAGCACTGCCGTTGCCGCTATGCTCATCTACTGGGCTGACAAAGGGTATATAAGGATAAATGATGATGGCTCATCCTATTCCTTCGATAAACTGAAGGAGCTTGATGAAGCCACGGAACGGGAAAAGGTTCTTTTCAATGCATTCTTCATATCCGATCATACGGATTCGGTCACGCTCAGGACATACGGTTTCCCTGATAAACTCAGGAGGAATGTCATTCCTCTTACTGCGAGATTTTTCTCCGGAAGCAATTCCTTAGAGGAACCTTCCTCCCTTAAAGCCAGGAAAGCTGTATTTGCTATGCTTTTGATAGCCGCGCTCTTCGCAGGAGGCCTGCTTGCAGCTTCAGCAGATCCTGCGCTTCTGCCATTCGGAATCATTCCTTCCTTCATGGCTTATATGCTTCTGAGGTCCGTATCAATGCAGTCTGCAAGAGCTGGAAAGCTTAGGGTGCCACAGGTCTTTGCTATGCTTTTCTTTCTTGCGTTCATCACATTCTTCATGTCCGTGGCAATTATTGCGGAATCCACGACAGTTCTCGCCGGCCCTGCTGTCATTGCATTCATTGTCCTCCTTGCTGTCTCGATGTTTCTTGCCGCGCATATATCCAGAAGAAGCAGGTATGGCAGTGATAGGCTTGCAGAAGCTCTAGGATATAAAGAATTCATCGATAAGGTAGAAAAGGACAGGATAAAGGAGCTATCCGAAGAGGATCCAGAGTATTTCTATCATGTGCTTCCTTATGCAATGGTATTCGGACTTGCTGACTCCTGGGCAGATAAGTTCAGGGATATCCCGATAACTGAAGCAAAGTGGTATAGTTCACCATATCCATTCGATCCGTTCATTTATTCTGCCTTCTGCAGAAGATGGCGCGATGATTATATCCATCATATAGATCCTCCGAGGAATACTGGAGGCGGCGGAGCAAGAACATTCTCCGGATCATCAGGATTCTCTGGAGGAGGATTCTCTGGAGGGGGAGGCAGGAGCTGGTGAACGATATACTCTGGCTTCTGGTCTCTTTCTTGTATATCCTTGTCGTTCTTCTTGCTGCATGCTGCATGGGAAGAAGGGGGGTGCAGGCCATATTCGTCCGCAAAACGGTTCATATCCTCGTGTCGTTATGGATATTCATAATGGCATATGGCATGGAGTCCCCAGCTGCACGGCTTATAGGCCCTGTGCTTTTTACAGTTCTCAATCTTGCGTTCTATATCCATAGCGGTAATATCAGTGCGGGCATTGTTTTCTTTCCTTTGTCTATCACCGTAATGATCTTTCTTATGATTGAGGGGATTCTTTCAGTTCAGGCCGTTGTTGCAGGCACGCTCGTCATGGGACTTGGGGATGGGGCTGCGGCCATTGCCGGGACACTTCTAGGAAAGACCCGGAAGAGCATCGAGGGATCGGCAGTGATGTTCATCGTTGCATTCAATGTGATACTTGCCTGTACAGGCATAGGAGTGATCAGGGCAGCTGTATCAGCTCTTGCTGCGACGGTGACTGAGCGGGTGTCCCCATCAGCTCTGGATAACCTTACCGTTCCTCTGCTTACTGCAGGTGCTGTGGAGGTTCTATGCGCTCTCTGACCTCTGTTCTTGATGGAATGTTCTTTGATCTGCCGCTTTATGCACGGATTATCATAATCGCTGTGTTTCTTTCGCTCGCGGCTGTCTTTTCATATAAAAAGCGCTTCCTGACAATCTCCGGTGTGATAACTTCGATAGTTCTAGGCTTCATTGTCTTCTATATAGGCGGAGTGTCTGGGGTAGCTGTCTTCCTTTTCTTCTTTGTTTCAGCTTCGATGCTTTCACGGCTATCCGATGGAAAGAACACAGTTGCAGAGAAGACTGGACGGCGTGATATGATGCAGGTGATTGCCAATGGTGTACCTGCAGCTCTGATGCTGGTCCTTTACGGTATAACGCATAACCCTGTATTCATCGGAGCATTCGCTGCTGCGATTGCTGAGGCTGAGGCCGATACTGCAGCATCATCGATCGGAATGCTGTCATCGAGACCTCCTATCTCGATAATCACATTCACTCCCGTTCCTCCCGGACTTTCTGGCGGGGTGTCTGCTATCGGAACATTATCTGCGCTTGCATTCTCCGCTCTTATAGCGATTCTTGATATGGGAACCTTTGGATGCAGCTTCCAGGAGCTTCTTGCAATAGCAGCCTCAGGCTTCATCGGAGCTTTGTTCGATTCATTCTTAGGTGCAACCGTCCAGGTTCACTACAGGAAGGAGGATGGTTCCCTTACTGAGAAAAGCATGGAGAATGGCAGGAAGCTAGAGAGAGCAAGAGGCATCCCATTCATAGATAATGATATGGTGAATCTCCTTTCAGGCCTATTCTCTTCGGCAGTATTCCTATCTGCAATGGTAATAATGCGCTGAATGAAGCTTTCCTGAAGCTGAGGAGATTGCTATCTTACGGATATGACAAAGCAGATGAAAGGATATCCAGCAAAGTTCGATCGAGAGGATGATGGAAGATATAGTGTGTTCTTTCTCGGCAGTGGAATGGATGGATGCATCGCTTATGGCGATGACATCGAAGATGCTAGAAGGAATGCCAGGGAAGCGCTTGAAGCATATTTGGGATATTTCTCAGATAGAGGATCCATTATGCCTGAACCTGAAGAAATTCTGGGAGATGGTATCGAATACATTGCCTTGGACTAAAATCCTGCGGGATTGGATCTGGGCGTTCATTTGACTGATTTCTGATTTCTGGTAATATATTGATAGAAAAGGGTGCTGCAGCAAGCGGCGTCCCTCGAAGAAAAACAAAGCGGTCGCTAGTTTTCGAAGGGCTTAGCGGCCGTTGCTTTTTAAAGTAGCTATTACTATTCCAATAACTGTGAATACAATCATCAGGAGTTCATAATCACTCATAGCGCACCTCCTTTCCCTTATAGCCCATAAGGGTGGGGCGGGAGGATTGCAGCAACCCTCCCGGTCGGAGGGACAACCGCTTGCCGTGCTTCAGCACCCTGAATATGTTTTTAGCATAAGTTTTGTTGGTTGTATGCAAAATGGCTTGAAATTTGAGATTCCAATACATTTTGTCGCATAAATAAGACAGAAATGAACATAGTGTTCGATATATGAATCAGTTTGAATGATGTCATTTAGAAGGAATCCTCTGGTTCTGTATTCAGATTTTCTGCAGCAATATCCAACCTGAGGGCCATCTTCTGCCAGCTTTTTGCCAATACCTCTTGCCGGATTATCGCTTTATGTATATTTTTCAAGTTGGCAGCTGAATAAGGCTGTTATGTTTCTTTTGAATATATATAAGGAGAGATTCTGGATATGGCAAAACAGCTTCAGTTTAATGAAGAGGCCCGGAAGTCGCTTGTCAACGGTGTTGAGAAGATTTCCAAGGCTGTTATGACTACACTTGGACCGAAGGGAAGGCTTGTTCTTCTTGATAAGAAATACGGTGCTCCTACGGTGACTAAGGATGGTGTTTCAGTTGCTCGTGAGATTGAGCTCGAGGATCCGTTTGAGAACATGGGTGCTCAGCTTCTCAAGGAAGTTGCAGCTAAGACAAATGATGTCGCTGGCGACGGAACGACAACAGCTACTGTTCTTGCATGGTCTATCACAAAGGAAGGCATGAAGAGCGTTGCTGCAGGCGTTAACCCAATGGGCATCAAGAGAGGAATCGACAAGGCTGTCCAGGATGCTGTCGAGTGCATCAAGAAGGAAGCCAAGATGATCCAGGATAAGGAAGAGATTGCACAGGTTGCATCCATTTCCGCAAATAACGACAGGACTATCGGCGACGAGATCGCAAATGCAATGGACAAGGTAGGCAAGGATGGTGTCATCACTGTCGAGGAGTCCAAGACAATCGAGACAACAGTTGATTTCGTAGAAGGTATGCAGTTCGACCGCGGTTATCTTTCCGCTTATTTCTGCAATAACAGGGACACCATGACAGCTGTCCTTGATAACCCATACATCCTCATCTACGACAAGAAGATCTCCTCGATGAAGGATCTTCTCCCGCTTCTTGAGAAGGTTGCCCAGTCTGGCAAGCCACTTCTCATCATCGCAGAGGATGTTGATGGCGAAGCTCTCGCAACACTCGTTCTCAACGCAGTGCGTGGAACGCTCAGCGTAGTAGCTGTAAAGGCTCCAGGATTTGGTGACAGACGCAAGGCTATGCTCGAGGATATCGCTATCCTTACAGGCGGACAGGTTATCACAGAAGAGCTCGGTATGAAGCTTGAGAATGCTGATATCTCCATGCTTGGCAGAGCAAAGAATGTCAAGGTCGAGAAGGAGAACACAACAATCATCAGCGGCGCTGGCTCTGCAGATGCTATCCGCGACAGGATTGCACAGATCAAGATGCAGATTGAGGATTGCACCTCTGATTATGACAGAGAGAAGCTCCAGGAGAGGCTTGCTAAGCTTGCAGGCGGTGTTGCAGTTGTTAACGTCGGTGCAGCTACAGAGGTTGAGCTCAAGGAGAAGAAGCACAGGGTTGAGGATGCTCTTTCCGCTACACGTGCTGCTATCGAGGAAGGTGTTATCCCTGGTGGTGGTGTTGCCCTTGTACAGGCAGTCAAGGAGCTTGCTGCTAACGATCTTTCCAAGCTTTCCGAAGAGGAGAAGGTTGGATACAGGATTGTTATCCGCGCTCTTGAGGAGCCTATCAGACAGATTGCAGAGAATGCAGGTGTTGATGGATCTATCATCGCTGACAAGTGCAAGAACGAGAAGGCTGGTGTTGGCTTCGATGCTAATGCAATGAAGTGGGTCAACATGGTCGAGAGCGGAATCATTGATCCTGTAAAGGTAACAAGATCTGCTCTTCAGAATGCAGCATCCATCGCATCGCTCATCCTCACAACTGAGTGTGCAGTAACAGACATTCCAGCTCCAGAGCCACCAGCTCCGGCAAATCCAGGAATGGGAATGTAATAGCGAAAAAGCTATGAATAGGCGGCAGGGCTTAATCGGCTCTGCCGTTTTTAATTGCAGAACAATTTTCAAAAAGAATCAAAAATCTTCAAAAAACTCCTTGACAAAACACAACTGGGGGGGGGGTAGCCTATCCGTGATATTAATCAGAGGAGTAGAATCAAATGAAGAAAACGATTCTTACAATCATGGTCGCGGCTATGATGCTTGTTGTATTCACAGCTTGCGAGCAGCAGATGCCTAC
>CALXLE010000005.1 GCA_944389115.1 uncultured Spirochaetaceae bacterium | reverse complement strand
CAGAGGGAGTCCAGATACAGGGCGTTACCTCGGATTATTTCGCCTCCAATTCTCTGGAGACAGCAGATGGAGCGTTCTTCTCGGCAATGGATAATATAAACCGCAGGCAGGTCGCTGTGATAGGATCGGAGCTCGCAGATGAGCTGTTTCCCGGAGAGAATCCCGTCGGGCGGTATATATCCGTGTTCCGGCAGCAGGCTAAGAGCTTTCAGATTATAGGGGTTCTCGCAGAGAGGGATGAGGCGCAGGGCACATCGTACAACTACACGCTCTTCATGCCTTATAACACTTATGTGCAGCGTTTCAGAAGGACCGATCAGGTAGGGACATATGTCGTTAAGACGGCTGATGGCTACGATGCCACCGGTGTCGCTGATGATATCGAGGAGTATCTGGATGAGATTGCAGGCTCCGATTACTACCGGATCTTCAGTCCTGCGACAATCAAAGAGATGGCTGATTCCGTCATGTCCACGTTCTCCATGTTCCTTGCTGCCATTGCTGCGATATCCCTTGTAGTCGGCGGTATAGGGATAATGAACATAATGCTTGTATCGGTAGTGGAGAGGACTGGCGAGATAGGAATAAGGAAAGCGCTTGGCGCGACGCCCGGGGCCATACGTTCGCAATTCCTTGTGGAGTCTGTCACCCTTTCCCTCTCTGGAGGCATTCTCGGACTCATCATCGGGACCGTGCTGAGCGTTGCCGCTGTGAATATAGCGGGCTGGCCGCTTCATATATCCTCCGGGGCAATCATCGTATCCCTTGCATTTTCACTTGCAATCGGAGTCTTCTTCGGATGGTATCCTGCTGCAAAGGCTGCAGGACTTGAGCCGATGGAAGCACTTCAGCGTGATTGATTCCATGCTGCAGGTGCCGATGCAGAATAATCCTCAAAAATATAAATCATTGATGTTTTTTCGTATCCTGCATGTTACAATTATGTAAAACAGAACGGAGGTGCATAAAATGGATATCAAGGAACTTAACAACGTTAGTCCGCTCCGCATATTCGAGGATGCCATCAATGGAGGCCTTGGCCGCGGCAACCTCGGTGTGATCGTGTCCCGCCACGGTGTCGGCAAGACTGCATGTCTGGTCCATCTCGCAACAGATAAGCTTTTCAAGGGAGAGAGTGTCATTCACGTGTCTTTCTCCGGTAATGTTGAGCATGTCATAAACTGGTATAAGGAGGTCTTCAGGGAAATTGCAGAGATCCAGTCGCTTGATGATGCTGCAATGGTATACAACTCAATCCTTGCAAATAGGGTAGTGATGAACTTCTCCCAGGAGCAGGTTCCTGTTGAGAAGGTGCTTTCATCCCTTGAGTCTCTTATCAGCCAGGGATCATTCAAGGCTGACTGCATCCTCTTCGATGGATACAAGCTTACCGTCGCAGATGAGGACGATATCATCAAGATAAAGGAATTCGCAAAGAAGATGGATCTCGAGGTATGGTTCTCCGTATCTCCTGTCAATCCTGATGTAGTATATGATGAGAATGGCGTTCCGAATACGCTCGTGAAGTACTATGATCTGATCGATGTTCTTGTTGCGCTTAAGTATGATGACAAGATCGATAAGGTAATCATGACTGTCGTCAGGGCACATCACGCGAATGTGCCGAAGCCGATGAAGGTCAATCTTGATCCGAGGACGATGCTCATTTCAAAGTAGCAGGACTATAAGAGAGTATATCTGGGGCAGGCGGAAGCCTGCTCCTCTTTCATATAAGATGCAGAATATGCTGCATCAGCAGTGATACTGCTGTTATTGAAACCCAGCATGAGAGCCCGAGTATGAGTGGCTTGCCGCCCGTCCTGACCAGCTTTACGATATCTGTATTCAGCCCAATTGCAGCCATTGCCAGCACTATCATGAATTTCGATAGCGTCTTGAATGGGGAGAAAGCGCTATCGGGGATACCGAATGCTGTGCAGATTGTCGTTATCACGGAAGCCAGCACAAAAAAGAGTATGAAGAACGGGAAGACCGATTTCAGTGAAACCTTGCTGTCCGTTCCTTCTCTTCTTGTCCTAAGGAATGCGAGCACAAGTGTTATCGGGATGATGGCAAGTGTTCTCGTGAGCTTTACCGTTACGGCTTTGTCCAGGGTTTCCGTCCCAAGTCCCCACATGCTGTCCCATGTCGATGCGCATGCTGTCACCGATGATGTATCATTGACTGCGGTACCTGCGAAGATGCCGAAAGCTTCCCCGCTTGATGTGCTGAAGCCTATCACCGTCCCGAGGGCGGGGAATATTATTGCTGCAAGGACATTGAAGAAGAATATGACGGAGATAGACTGCGCCACCTCCTCGTCATCTGCGCCTATGACAGGACTGGCTGCCGCTATGGCAGATCCTCCGCATATCGAGGAGCCCACCCCGATAAGTGTACCGGTGTTCTTCTGTATCCGCAGAGCCTTTGAGAGGAAGAATGCTACCAGGAGCGATACAGCTATCGTTGAGATTATTATCGGAAGGGACTGCAGACCTGTCTCTGCGACTACAGAGAGATTCATGCCGAATCCGAGAAGTACGACTGCCCACTGAAGGACCTTCTTCGATACGAACTTTATCCCTTTGTCAAATGCGGATTTATCCTTGAGAACAATGGCAATCGCCATTCCTGCAAGTATTGCGATTACCGGGCCGCCGATAATCGGGAAGTATGTTCCGAGTATATAGGATGGTATTGCAATAATCAGGCATATGATGATGCCCATCAGCATATTCTTCGTTCCATTATGTGTCATAGTGACGATTATCACGAAAACAGCGGATTATGAAAAGCTACCATCTGTTCCTTGTTTCCAGTATGTATCCATATGCATCCGATATATCAATACGTCTGCCATCATCAAGGATGAAGAACCCTGAGAACAATCCCGGAATCAGCCTTTTCGAGGCTCTGGTGCCCTTCATTCCCGAATAGCTGACCAGTATGGACTTCGGCTCTATTGATATATCCGCATTCCCGTCCTTGCATGAGATCATCCAGCTTCCTGCGTCATCATCAGAATGGAAAAATGATGCAGCCTCCAGCTTATGCATCCTGTTTTCAAAGAGTATAGAGAAGATAGGATCTGAATCCTTCTCTGGATATTGGCCATCCAGATTGATTCTCCACAGCTCTCCTTTGTCTGTACATCCTGAAGCTGAGACAGAGAACCATCCTCCTCGCATCGGCCAATAGCCGCGTATCCAGTCCATCGTGCCATAGCTTCTGCCTGCTGTGAGGTGGTAGGTTATATGGTTTATGAAAAGAATGCCTTCTGCTTCCATTGCCTGCAGTTTTCTGCTATGGCACCAGTACTTTCCTGTGCTGTCAATTGGGATGGCCATATTCAGGCTCTCTGCATCCTGCTTCTCATGAAGCACCATGTCGGCTTTGAGGCCTATCGATCCATTGGGAAGAACAAGGTAGGGGGCTGTGATGAGTATCTGATGCTTTGGCCCCTTGCGCACAAGAGCTATTGTCATATTGCTGTCTGAATATGTGACAGCGCTGTCTGCTGCTGGGTCATCCGCGAGCATCCTCTTGTTGCCGGAGGGCATCTTTGTTCCATGCACCTCAGCCATTTGCCCAAGTGCATAATCGATGAATGTTATGGAGAAAAATCCCGTATAGCCAAGCTCAGAGAACAGAACCCTTATGGAGAAATGGCCTGCTTCATCGGTTATGGAGTAGCAGTCCCATGCTTTTTCTCCCATTCTGAGGCCTGATTTTCCAGAGCTATGTTTCCAGCAAGGATAGCGGGACCAGCCTGGGGACTTCAATGTTTCGTCATTATTGAGCAGGGCAGTCTGCTTTGAGATCTCATGCAGTTCCATAGTCCGTGATTATAGCATAGAAAAGGCGGCATCTTCTGCCGCCTGATATTGATCCATATGGTGATTACTGCTGTGAAAGGCTCGGTCCTAGTATCCTGTCGAAGAAGACTTCAAGGAAGTTATCGACGAACAGATCGGAGTTCATTATACCAGCCTGGAGATCCTGTGCTGTTATCTCAGGCATATATGATGAATAGAATGTATCCATATATGACGAGAGAAGCTCATTGTTGCCCTCCGGAGCTACAGGACGTGCGATTACGAACGAACTGCCGGAAGCCTGAGGGGCAAGGACCGTGTTGTCAGCAGCTGTGAAAAGCTCTGTGTAGTAATCCTGATCCATCGATGCTGCAGAAGCAAGCAGTGCCTTGGAATCAGAATACTCTGGTCCGATTATGAACTGGGAGGAAGCAGGATTGGCTGAAGCCGGGCCTACATCGGTGATCTCGAGACCGTTGCTCTCAGCTGCTGCTGCGAAATCCTCGGAAGCTGCCGCATACACCTCATCTGCTTTAGCGGAGAGATATGTATTCATCGTATCCGGATCATTTGTCGAGATATAGGACTTGATCTTTGAGAGAACAGCACTGTCGCTGTAGTCGGGTGCAGCTGCTGCTGAATCTGCCCTGAAGAGCATGTATCCTGTCCAACCCTGTACTGGTCCGATTATATCTCCCTCTGCTGCTGCGAATATGGTATCAGCACCTGTCGGATCGACGAGCATATCCTGGATCTCATAGTAGAGCATCTGACCCATTGCTCCGTTCTCTGTTCTCCAGCGATCGGAGGAATCCGCTGCTGCCGCATCCTCGAATGTCCTTTCGCCATTATTGATGTTCTCAAGGAGCGAATTTGCAGTATCCTCGCTTGGAAGCGTGATAACGCTGAGATCCATAGCTGTGAATGGAGCGCCATTAGCTTCTGCATAAGCCAGAGCATCGGCATCGGGATATGCATTGTAATCGACGGTGATGTACTCAAATGCCCTGACATTGTCATTGAATGCAGAAACAAATTCGGTCTCTCCCGCTGAAGTCTTGACCGATGTGATATCGTTCATGACCATCTGTGCCGGGATAGTCTCCTCGAACTGCATCCTGAGCATGGACTTTGTCATCGCTGAGGCCTCTCTGTAGAGGTCACTGCTGTAGTTGCCATTCTCGTCATTGAAGAAGCCGCTCTCGACAATTGCGTTATCGACCATTCTGTCGGTCACGCTTATGCCGACCTGCTTACCCATCTGGCTGAGAGCTGTCTCAAGAACTGTCGTGTAATATGCCTGCTGGTATGCCTGCATAACATTCTGATTGCTTACATTTCCTGAGGACATTATGGAAGAGAGCTGGTTATAGAAATAGTTTCCATAGGCAAGCTCAATCTTCTCGCCGTTGTATCTTCCGAATTCAATCGATGACGAATTGCCGCTGCTGAAGATTGTTGTCGGCAGCACGAATGTCAGCGATATGAGAATAAGCACGACTACACCGATGATCCATCCAATGGACTTGCCATGCTTTTTCTTCTCTTTCTTTTCCCCCTTACCATTGCGGGGGAGAACAGCACCCTTTCCGTTATCATCCGAAGGCATAAAGAAACCTCTTTCCAGTGATATCAAAAGCTGAATGAACAGCTATCTGAAAAAGTATCATTGTTAAAGCTAATCTGTCAATGTTCGAATATGGCAGGGAATGATTCACAGAACCTGGTTCACGAGCTCCCTTCCTTCCTCGAATGCCTTGATATTCTCCATCGTGGTTGCGCTTATCGCGGCCAGAGCATCATCCGTAAGGTATCCCTGATGCGATGTAATTATCACATTGGGCATGCTTATCAGCCTGGCAAGTGTATCGTCTTCGATTCCTTCACTGCTCTGGTCCTGATAGAATACCCCGGCTTCCTCCTCGTACACATCAAGCGCTGCACCTCCTATCTTTCTGTCCTTCAATGCCTCAAGAAGGGCATTGCTGTCTATCAGCGCGCCTCTGGAGGTATTTATGACTATTGCGGATGGCTTCATCAGCGATAGAGTATCCTTGTTGATCATATGCCGGTTGCTATCTGTGAGAGGGCAGTAAAGACTGATAATATCTGCTTCTGCCATGATGCGTTCCAGCGAAGCTTTTTCCGTTCCCTCGATATCTTCGGCAAAAGGATCATATACGAGTATCCTCATGCCGAATCCCTTCGCTATGTTTATTGCGACTCTGCCGATCTTTCCAGCTCCAGCTATTCCTATTATCTTTCCATGGAGATCCGAGCCGACTAGTCCAGTGAGCGAGAAATTGAATTCCCTTGTCCTCACATATGCATGTGTCAGCTTTCTGACGAGTGCAAGCAGAAGCGCGAAAGAGTGCTCTGCAACAGCATATGGGCTGTATGCCGGTACACGTACGACAGGTATCCCGTTCTCCAAAGCATAGCGGTAGTCAACATTGTTGAAGCCTGCAGAACGCATAGCGATGAGCTTTACCCCTTCTGTTTTCAGAATATCGATCGTATCCCTGTCCACAGTGCAGTCAACGAATGGACAAACAACATCACAGCCTCTTGCAAGTATGGCGGTATCCTTCGAGAGAGAAGGTTCTTTGTATTCTATCGTATATCCATATCTCTCTGAATCCGGAGAGAAATACTTCCTGTCATATGGTTTTGCATCGAAAAGAGCTATTCTCATTCCTCTTTCCTCCCACACTGAATGTAACCCCGGATTCTAGTATCGTCCATCGAAGAAAGACAGGCTTGTTTCCTCACGATCAGTGGAATCATTGCAATTAATGGATTATAATCCCTCTATGAATCTATCGCAGCCTATCGACAACTCCGGACGTCAGATAAGGAATATCCTTATCGGCTTCGCGGCAATACTTATTCTCTATATACTCAAAATGACTGCGAATATAATGATTCCGCTGTTTATTGCGCTATTTATATTCATTGTCGTGAATCCTGTCCTTTCAAGGCTGGATAAGATGAAGATACCGAGCTTTCTTTCGATGCTCATAACCCTGATTCTTGTCGTGGCGGTATTCTTCCTCTTTGTATATATCTTCTTCGTGATGGTGAACATGCTGCTGCAGACCGATACAGGCCTTCCTGCCTATGCTGTCAGGGTACAGCAGCTTGACAGGCAGCTTTCCGAATTCATAGCGCCATATCTGGATGAGGATCCGGTTGCATTCAGCATACTTGCATACCTTGATATCAACTGGTATGGCGTTGCGATGTCCTCGCTGACCTCTATCTCGAGCAAATTCATCTCGATCATATCGGATGCGATGCTCGTTCTCCTTTATCTCCTTTTCATGATTCTGGAGAGGCAGACGATACTCCCGAAGCTGATGGCAGCTCTTCCCCGTGGAAAGGTGCAGAGAGTATCGCAGATGATCGCGAGGATGAACAGGCAGACTGCGAAGTATACATTCCTCAAGCTGATCATAAGCGTGATCACTGGCATTCTTTTCTACTTTGCCGCCGTAATAACAGGCCTCGATTTTGCCCTTGTATGGGGAGTACTTGCCGTAATTCTGAACTTCATACCTACTATCGGTTCAATCATATGCACCGCTGGCACAATCGTCATGGCGCTTATCCAGTTTGCTCCGGACTGGAGCAACGTGATCTATGTCACTATCCTGATGATCGGCATCGAGATGGTCGTAGGCAATATAATCGATCCGAAGCTTCAGGGAGTGCAGCTGAATATATCACCGCTTGTCATACTCATTGCGCTCGCTGTATGGGGATATATCTGGGGGCTTGCGGGAATGTTCCTCGCTGTCCCTCTGACATCGATAATCCAGATAGTCTGCGCTAACATCCCGACGCTCAGGCCGATTGCGATTCTGCTTTCAGAGGGAAGATATTACCGCAGGGATTTCGATAAGAAACGCAAGAAGAGAAATGCACCTGTCCATGAAGCCGATGATATAGAGCTTCCAGATGAGATGGGACAGGATAGATGATTATCTGATGGAGGAGTTTTCCTATGGAAATAGTGTGCCTGGATCTTGAAGGAGTCCTTGTTCCGGAAATCTGGATTGCGTTTTCAGAGAAGACAGGGATTGAGGAGCTGAAGATCACAACGCGTGATGAGCCAGATTACCATAAGCTGATGGCATACCGTATCGGTATACTGAGGGAGCATGGCCTCCGTCTGAAGGATATCCAGGATGTGATATCTGGCATAAAGCCGCTTCCCGGTGCATATGATTTCGTGATGGAACTCAGAGAGATGACACAGCTTGCTATACTCTCCGATACATTCACCGAGTTCGCCCTTCCTCTTATGCGCCAGCTGGATTATCCGACAATACTCTGCAATAGCCTCAGGGTTGATGACGATGGGAATATTGTGGATATCAATATGAGGGCTGAGAACGGAAAGAAGAAGGCCATTGAGGGCTTCAGGCATATGGGATTCCGTACATTTGCTGCCGGTGATAGCTATAATGATATCGCGATGATCCGTGAGGCCGATGGCGGCTGTCTGTTCCGTGCTCCGGAGAATATCCTCAATGAGGAAAAGGATCTTGAGCTCACGACGACATATGATGGGCTTCTTACTGCGATAAGGCGTTTCTGCGATGAAGGGAAATAGCAGAAAGCGTATAAGGAGCTTCATCGTATCGATAATAATGCTGATGGCTGGCATGACACTGGGATTCATCCTTCTCGGGACTGTCTACACAGGTCCCCGGTGGATTGCCTTCATCGTTTTCCTTGTTTATCTTGCTGTTTCGTATTCAGTTATACGACTATCTGTTCGTTATATACGTCAGCTAAGGGATGAAAACATAGATAATCCACATCTTTCCTCTTGACTACTCGATAAAACGCATGCACATTAAATTCGATTCATGAAAGGGGGTTGTGTGATGGATGCATTTACCCAGGAGATGCAGGAACTGCTGCTGAAGGAAAGAGAGGAGCTGCTTTCGAAGCTCAATAGTGAGGGCGATGATTTCCGCTCTGAGGCGTTTGCTTCATCTGGCCGGGGGGATTCAAGTGACCTGGCTTCAGATGAGGGCGCATATAGGAAGATGGAAGCGCTTAATGCTATGGACGCAAAGAAGCTCAAGGCTATAGAAGGTGCGCTGAAGCGTATCGGAGATGGTAAATACGGCTATTGCCTGCAGTGCGGGAAGAAGATTCCGGAAGGCAGGCTCAGGGCGATTCCTGAAGCAGTGCTCTGCGTGGATTGCAAATCAGCCAACGAAAGACTCAGCGGCAACTGAGCATCAGAGGAAGGGGTTTCCCTTCCTCTCGTCTTTTATCGTAGTCATCGGGCCATGTCCCGGAAGGACGATCGTATCGTCTGGAAGCTCAAGAAGGGTTCTGAGCGATGCCGTCATATCCCTATCGCTTCCTCCAAGATCTGTCCTGCCTGCGCCATATCTGAATAGAGTGTCCCCTGAGAAGAGCACATTCTCTTCCCTGGAGTAGATGCATACCGATCCGGATGTATGGCCGGGCGTTCTGAGTATGCTGAAGCCCATGCATTCATCCCCATAGGTGAGGATATCATCGGGCATCCGTAGATGGCCTGCTGCAAGTCTGTCTGCCGTCATTGGATCGAGCATAGATGCCATCCTCATGGACTCTTCCGCATTGTCTTCCAGATAGTGCATGTCTTCTTCTGCTATGTATATCCTGATGCCTGGATAGGCCTTCCGTATGGCTGGTATGCCGAAGATATGATCGAAATGGCCGTGAGTAAGAAGCAGCGCCTGAGGCCTGAGCCCATTGGCGCTGATGAATTCTTCCGGGCGTTTATATGGGAATGGCGCATCTATCAGAATGCATCCATCCCCATTGCAACCGTAAACGATATAGGTATTGGTGCTGAACGCACCCTCTGCAATCGGCTGGATCCTCATTTGTTGGAGAATGCCACCTTTGCGATTCTTCCGTTTATATCCTGTCCCGTAATCTTCTCGATAGCCTTGAGACAGTTCTCCTCGCTCATAGTTACGAAGGAGTATTTGTCATGGATGCGTATCATGTAGATATCATCGCGCGTGATCCCGAGCTCTGCCTGCAGACGCTTCGAGAGATCCTTCGGATAGAGATGCTTCATCTTGCCTACATCGATGTATATCGTCTTTGCTCCCTCTGGAATGACCTTTTCGCTCTTAGGAGCCTCTGCTTCCTTCTGGGTATCCTGCTTCTCGGCTTTCTCTGCTCTCTCCGTTCTCTCAGGTCTTTCAGCTCTCTCCTGCCTCTCCCTCTTCTTCTCTGGTCTTGATGATGCCGGCTTTGATGCGCTGATCATCAGAAGATATGCGGCGAACGCGCTTCTCTCGAAGAACGATACATTCTTCTTCACAATTGACCGGACTCTTTCGATCTCCTCCGCATCAGCACTCTTCATGCTCTGCATGAGGCTTGCAATCCGTGAGGTAAGCTCCTCTTCTGAAAGGCCCTTCACTTCTTCCTTTTCCATGAATTTCTCCAAGATTGTGCCAGTTGCTGGCTATAATCTGCCCTCAGTATGGGTATTGGGCATACTAAGGAGTTTCCCGCATAGCGGGACTTCCTCAAGCGATGATTAGCATATGTTTCCCTGCAGTTCTTGTCAATTGTAAAGCTTTTGCACCAGAGGCTGTTGTGCTAGACTCAGATTATGGCATCAATGGATCTCGAAGCTGAGAATGAGAAGATGATCGAAGCATCCACAATGAAGCTGAAAAGCCTGTCATACGGCCTTGGTGTGAGCGCTGAGGCTCTGTCGATCGGCTCCGGAAGCAGACTTCTGGAGGAATGCCGTACAGCGATCTCTTTGCGTGAGAAGGCAGAGGCGGAGCTGGAGGAGGTGAAGTCGTTCATAGCGGGCTACGAAGAGAAGACCGCTATGAGGAATGCTGCGGAGCGGGAGGAGAAGGAAATCAGGAATGAGATCCGTTCCCTTTCCATCCGGCTTGGAGCTGCGCTCTACGAGCAGTGCTCATTCTCGCTTCTGGACAAGGACCGCTTCCGTCAGATCTATGATGATATATCGAAGGAGGGCGAGGCCAGAAAGGGCTTCTTCTCCAGATTCACCCGGAGAAGCCGCGATGACAGATTTCTCTCATATGCCGAGTCCGCTCTCAGGGATGGAGCCTGGGCTGGCATCCAGGGCAGTGCTGAGGAGCTTGTCGGAGAGATACAGGAGATGCAGGGAAGGGATGCTGAGCTTGTAGGTAGGATTACTGAGCTCTCCGGCTATCTCAATGATAATAAGCAGTCCTTCTCAACCTCTGTAAAGCAAGGGCTGGCCGATAGCCGCAGAAATCTTGCTAATCTCCGTGCAGAAGAGGAGAAGAAGTTCGTAAGCTTCGGTTACTATCTCTATGAAAATGGTTCTGAATGGGTTTCGGAGGATACTCCTCCAGAGATTCTGGATGCATTGCAGGCTCTTCTTGCAGAACATGACCGTTACAATGCCCTGCTTGATAAGCGCAAGGTCCTGAAAAAGAAGGAGCGCGTTGACGGCGTTAAGGCGATGATCGAGAGCGAGGAGAAGAAAATCCGGATACTTGAAGCGGAGAAGGCCAGGATCGAGAGCGAGATCGAGAGCATAAACGAGGAGATTGCCAGGTTGCGCCTCCGTCTTGATAGCTTTTCCCAATGAGGGAATAATAGAGCCATGCTGTACAATCTTCATACTCATTCGCATTACTGCGGCCATGGTTCGGGAGAGATATCGGAATACGCGGAATATGCCGCATCGAAGGGCTTCTCTATGCTTGGTTTCTCCGAGCATTGTCCTTTCCCCGACAGTCTCCTTGGAAATTCGCGTATGCCATTCAGCAGTATGGCTCTGTATGAGGATGATGTCAGGAGAGCTGGAGCCTCCCTGCCATTTCCTGTCTATCTCGGGTATGAGATAGATTATTACGATGAATACAGCAGCTTCTTCAGGTCTCTTTCGGAGCGTACGGACTTTCTTATAGCAGGCGTGCATTATGTAAGGCGTCCTGACGGAACATTCCGCACTCCATTCAATCCAGGATTCTCCGATGATGATGTAAAAAGGTATGCCGATGCAGCGGTAAAGGTCATGGAGACAGGACTCCTGACTTTCCTTGCGCATCCCGATGTGTTTCTCTGCAGAAGGCCTTTCGATAAGGTTGCAGAGGATGCTGCCCGTACAATTGCATCTGCTGCGGCAGAGCTTTCAGTCCCGCTTGAAGTGAATGGCAACGGACTTCTTAAAGGGTGCGGAGAGAATGAAGGGTATCCCTCTCCGCATTTCTGGCGCATTGCCTCCGAGTACGTGGACTCTGCTGTTGTCTCTTCCGATGCTCATGCAGTGAGGAATCTCGATAGGACTCATTCATTCTGCAGGGCATTTGCCGGCGTGTTCGGCCTTAGCGTTCTTGAGCCATATGATGATAATGGCAGGCCAAGGCTCAGAAAGGCGGATCAGAGCTGAAGGTCACGCTCTCTCCTGTCACGGGATGCCTGAAGGTTATCCTCGCAGCATGGAGCATGAGTCTTTCACCTTCCTTCCTCTCTCCATATAGACGGTCTCCGGCAATCGGATGGCCGATCGAGGCTGAATGCACTCTCAGCTGGTGCGTCCTTCCAGTCTTCGGGTAGAATCTCACCCTTGTGAGCTTTCTGCCGTTGACGATTGTCACACCCAGTCTCTTCCAGACCGTGATAGCTCTCTTGCCATGTATCGGATCTATGACCTGCAGCGGTCTGTGCTCGACGTCGAGGCGCATAGGTCTGTCTATGATTCCACCTTCCTCCCTGATGACACCCTCCAGAAGGGCCTCATATTCCTTCTCCACATCCCTTGCTTCGAATGCCATGGACAGCTTCCTGTGCGCATCCTTGGTGAATGCCATTACAAGAAGCCCTGATGTATCCATATCGAGTCGATGGACAAAGCATTCCTTCGGGGAAGAAGGGAAGAGCCTGTGGAATCTGTACGATGCACTGTCAAGCTTGTCCTCGCCACGGCCTGGGACTGAAAGCATCCCAGCTTCCTTGTTTATGATGGCGATGCTCTCATCGGCATAGAGGATATCGAGGCCAAGCATCGAGGGAAGAAGAAGGGAGCATCGCTCCTTGCATGGAGGATAGGTCTCTATGGTCCCGTCATCCCCGATCATGAATTCCGCCAGCCCCATGATCTCAAGATTCTTCCTCAGTGCCGTATTGATAAGCCTCAGCCCTGCGCAGTCTCCTGTTCCTGTAGGAGCTTTATCCGGCAGCTCTATAAGCCTTCCATCCCATGTGGAGAATGAATAAAGTGCATTTATCTTCCCAAGACACTCCGCAGAGAGCTTCTTCCTTTCCTCCTCGTCTGCTTTGTGTATCAGAGGACTGTATTCAGCTTCTATCTTCCTGAACTCCGTTATGGAGAAGCATGGATTCACATATCCCGGTATTCTGTACTCTCCATTCAGAGCTCCGGCGAAAGCCCTGAGGATTTTCTCATTTCCATTAATATCTTTGCATATCATTATACCGAACATGGTATTTTTATTAAGAGATGATAGCTTGTATTGAGCTGATGGCGGAAATGAGAAGGAATCAGTTCTGAGCATTTCATCTGCCATATCCCTGGCCAGGGCAATGGCTCTGTCTGTCTCCAGAAATGCCTGCATAATCAGTTCTCCGGGAACAGCACGGGATCTTTCAGAACATCATGCAGCGTAGGATAGACAGCATCTGCGTTCTTTGTGAGACGCTCAATGTCGCCTGAGCCGGTGAGTACGGCTATTCTGTATCCAGCTTTTCCCTGATGGGCAAACTCCATGTCAACGAGTGTGTCGCCTATGATTGCAACCTCTGAGCTTTCCAGCCCGTTCTCCTGGCAGAACTCCCTGAGAGCTTCCGGATTCGGCTTTGCCTTTACATGGCTGTCCTTCGTCCTTAGAAAGACTATGTACTGACTGATTCCCATCCTGTCGAGGAAAAGCTTCGTGGAGACAGTGCTGTCATTCGTGACAATCCCCATTCTGTAGCCGCGTCTGTCAGCCTCCTGGAAGACGTCTGCAACACCAGGAAACTCCATTGTCGATATGCGCTTCGCGATTCCCTTCTCATCCTTGCTGAGGAATATCCTGAAGAGCATGCCTACCTTCACAGGATTGATGTGGTAGTGGAGCGTTACGGCGAGGACTCTGAAGAAAGCGGCGATGAGTCTGTCGTGGCGGAAGATGATCCCATCAGGATAGGTATTGCCGTCGGCATCAACACCGAGGACTCTCATGAATGCATAGGCGCACTCCTTTTTCTTGTCATCGGGTATGTTGATTGACTGAAGTCCTGAGTATATGGCATCACGGACTACAGGGCCCCATACCTTCCCGTAGTCGAAGAGCGTTCCGTCTTTATCAAAGATAATCCCCTTGATGCCCATGCCATTAGAATACGGTAAATAAGCGCTTTTGGCTATATTCATGGTTTCTGCTATAATTGTCTTGTGAACGGAAGAGCATATGCCAAGGTCAATATAGGGCTCGCTGTCGGGGAGAAGCGCCCGGATGGATACCATAATATAGATACCTATATGGCTCTGATTGGCCTTTGCGATGATATATCTATGGAGGCAGTTCCCTCTGACAGTTTCTCATGCACGATAAGGCGGGACAGGGATTATCTTTCGGAAGGGACAGATCTGATGGAGAAGGCTGCCGCTGCGTTCTGCCGGCTTTCAGGCCATCCGCTCTCCGTTGATATATCAATAAGAAAGAGGATACCTGCCGGCGCAGGGCTGGGAGGTGGTTCCTCCGATGCCGCCTGCGTGCTCAGGATGCTCGCATCATCATCCGGTGTATCCCCGGAGATAGTGATGGAGGCCGCATCGATGACAGGAAGCGATGTGATGTTCTTTGCTTCCGGGTACTCAGCAGCGCATGTCACAGGAAGAGGGGAGATTATAGAGCCGATAGTGATTCCCGGAGGTCTTTCCGTCGAGCTGGCTGTTCCTTATGCCGGTGTCTGCACATCAGCAGCCTACAGTGCAATTGACGGTATCCGCAGGAAGCGTTCCCGTCTTCCGGCCCTTCTTTTCGAACCCGTTCCCGATGCGGGGATATTCACGAATGATTTTGCTCTCATATGCGGCAGTCCATGCCCTCAGTACCATTCAGAGGGGCCCTCGTACGTCTCTCTTTCGGGCTCTGGGGCTGCCTGGTATGCAATTCATAGACAAAATGATGTATTCGAGTTTGATAAATCCGAAAAATATGATATATTCAGCACTGGTTTCATAATTTCAGGGTGATTTGCTCTGGTGGAGGGGATCTATGGAAATAACTGATGTGAGAATCAGAAAAATCGATGGCAAGGAGCCTCTCAAGGCCTATGCCTCTGTTGCTTTCGATAATGAGTTCGTTGTTCACAATATAAGGGTGATTGAGTCATCGAGTGGATCGTTATTCATCGCAATGCCTTCAAAGCCGTCTTCTGATGGATCGTTCAGGGATATAGCCCATCCTATCTCTCAGGGATTCAGGGACAGACTTGCGGAGGCTGTCCTTGCTGTATATTCCCAGCTTGATTGATAAGCCCCATCATGATATCTTCCTGAACATCAGCGTTGGGAAGTAGCCAAGTGGTTAAGGCACGGGTTTTTGATACCTGCATCCGAAGGTTCGAGTCCTTCCTTCCCAGTTGCAATATCCAGAATAATGCTATAGCATCATAACCCGTGCTTCGGCACTTTATGGTAATCGGGTAAACCGATGAGAGTATAAGGAGAAGAAAATGAGCGAGAAGAAGCTTAGCGCAAAGCTCAGGACCTCTGACTTCGGGTCAGCTGGGTCAAGGAGACTTCTCAGGAATGGTGAGATTCCTGCAGTTGTCTATGGTAAGGGCGAACCCCTTCATGTAATCGTAAATGCACGCGAGTTCAATGCAAAGAGATCCGGATTCAGCGAATCAACGCTTATCACACTTGCAGTAGAGGGTGACAAGGACCATCAGGTATTCGTGAAGACATTCCAGGAGGATCTCCTCAGGAACTGCATCCATCATATCGACTTCTATGAGATCACTGCAGGCCACTCTGTAAGGACCCATGTACGCATCGAGCTTGAGGGTACACCTATCGGTTGCAAGGCTGGTGGTGTTCTTGATCAGGTCATCCATGAGATTGAGATCGAGTGTCTCCCGAAGGATCTTCCGGAGCTCTTTGTCGCAGATGTATCCGGTCTTGATATCAACGAGGCATTCCGTGTTGATATGCTCCAGGTTCCAGCAGGCATCAAGGTCCATGAGGATCCTGAGGCAACAATCGCATCTGTCAAGGCTGTCAAGGAAGAGGCTGCTCCAGCAGCTGAGGAAGAGACCGCAGCTGCCGATGCAGCAGCAGATGCAGCTCCTGCAGAGTCGAAGTAATATGACAGTTTTCGGTCTGGGAAACCCCGGAGCGAAGTACAAAGGAACCAGGCACAATGCCGGTTTCGAGACAATCGAGAGGATAGCAGCGCAGAAGGGACTGAAGCTCCGGAAGCGCTGCTTCCGCTGTTATAAGCGGGCAGTCCTCGATGATCTTTCGCTCGTTGAGCCGCTTACATATATGAATAATTCCGGGCTTGCCGTTCCCGATAACATCCCCTCCGATGGCTGTCTCATCGTCATCGCTGACCAGATGGATCTTCCTCCCGGGAAGATAAGGATCAAGAGGGGTGGTTCATCTGCAGGGCATAATGGCCTTAAATCCATGATATCTGCCTATGGTCCTGATTTCATACGTGTGTATATCGGTATAGGCAGGCCCTCTGATGGAATGTCTGTCGTTGATCATGTGCTTACACGCTATTCCGCAGAGGACAGAGCGAAGGTGGATGCTGCGGAGGACAAGGCTGCGGAGGCCGTTTTGAGGATCTATGGCGGAGAAAGACTTGAAAGCGTTATGCAGTGGGCTAATTCCTGAAGGCTTCACGCTTCCTGAAGGCAGGCTGCTCCTCGCATTCTCCGGGGGAGAGGACTCGCTTTTCCTTTTGGCCCTGCTCTCTGCTGCAGCCCCGGATAGATCAGCTGCTCTGTATATCAATCATGGGATACGGAGCCACGGAGAGCTTGAGAGGGAGGAAGCAATCAATGTCCATAATGCTTCTCTGCTTGGTATTCCGCTTGCCATAAAGCGGATTGCGGAAGGTGATGTCGAAAAGCTGGCAAGAACGATGAATATAGGCATTGAGGCGGCTGCGAGGGACCTGAGGTATGGCATTCTCCGCTCCTATGCATGCGAGAATGGCTTTGACCGCATTCTTACTGCCCATCATCTGGATGATCAGGCAGAGACGGTCATCATGCGCCTTCTTTCATCTGCGCCGTTCTATGCGCTTGGCGGTATCCGCCGTGATGATGGCATGATCTATCGTCCTCTTCTTGATATTCCAAAGGGAACAATAAGGAAAGGGATATCGAAGTTAGGACTTAAGGTGTCTGAGGATAGTACCAACAGCGATACGGGCTATCTTAGAAACAGCATACGTCATCGCATAATGCCGATGATATCCCAGGAAAGCCGGATTCTTCTTGCGCATATCGCGGATAACGTGGCTGAGCTTAGAAAGAAGGCTGTGATTCTCGATGGAGGCGATGGTTTCTTCCTTGAATACAAGAGGGAAGAGTTCCTCTCTCTGGACCGTCTATCTCAGGAGCTGACTATATTCGCGGCTGCGGAGAGGCTGGGGCTTCATGGGCGCTTTCCAAGGAAATTGGCAGCGGATATCATCGATAGGATAGAGATCGGCTCCGGAAGGCTTCTCCTTCCATCGATCTCCGTCTTTCCCAATGGAAATCTCTTCAGGATATATCCTGCTATGGATCGCTTTGTCTCTGGATGGGACTGGAATGAGGTGCGGATCGGCAGCCTCTGTCTCCGTCCTGAGTATGTTGATAGCAGGACGCTCATTATCAATCCTGAAATTGCCAGCCCTCCTGTCATATTCCGCTCATCGGAAGATGGGGACCGTATCCATCTCAGATCAGGATGGAAGAAGGTCTCCGAGCTCGAGAAGGAATGGCGCGTTCCATATTCTGCCGTACTTGAGGACCGAATCGGAGTGATTGCCGTATTCGGGGCTGTTTTCGGTGGACGGGACAGGCTCTCATCACGCTTCATGGACCATCCCGGAGTGCCTGTTACCCTTGCCCTTGTAAGGGAATGAAGCTATATTACGGGAAAAAGGAATCTAATGGAAAACAACGACGATAAAGAGAAAGAGGTAAAGCCTCAGGATAGCAGTCATGATCCTGTGCCTCCTTCCCAGGAGCCTGAAAGGAAACCTGATGAAGGACGGAAAGAGGCAAAGCCAAAGAAGAATGTCTACGATCAGTACAGATACTGGGGCTCGGGCGGATCTCCTGAAGGCGGCGGTCCTTCAGGGGGAAGGCGTAATCGCATTGCGCTCTTTGCCTTCGTGCTTCTGCTGATTTCGTTTACCTATATCTTCCTCTCAACTCCTACGGGAGCTGAGGCTATGGAGACTTCATACACAGCATTCATGACAGCCGTTGAGTCCGGGAATGTCAGTTCCGCTGATATAGTGGAGGGCAGCCGCATCGATTACATCCTCATCGATGGCAGTGCGATGACGTGCCGCATTCCGTATGCTGATATGGATCTTCTGGACAAGCTTGAGGAGAATGGCGTTACAGTAACCGGATCGGTGCAGCCGACTCCGTTCTGGTACATCATAATACAGCTTCTGCCATGGATCATATTCATTGTCATGATTGTGATGATCATGCGCCAGACGGGGACCGCCGGAGGCAACCGCATGATGTCCTCGTTCGGCAAGAGCCATGCGCAGATGTATGGCAAGAATGACAAGAAGGTGACATTTGCTGATGTCGCGGGCCAGAAAGAGGCTAAGTATGAGCTTCAGGAGGTCGTTGATTTCCTCAAGCATCCTGACCGTTTTGTGAAGATCGGGGCGAAGATACCTAAAGGAGTGCTCCTTGTGGGTCCTCCAGGAACAGGTAAGACCCTTCTTGCAAGGGCTGTCGCAGGAGAGGCTGGTGTGTCATTCCTCCATACGTCAGGCTCGGATTTTGTCGAGATGTTCGTAGGTATGGGAGCTGCCCGTGTCCGTGATCTCTTCTCCGAAGCAAGAAAGAATGCTCCATGCATAATCTTTATCGATGAGCTTGATGCTGTTGGCCGTGCGCGTGGATCAGGTCTTGGCGGCGGTCACGATGAGAGGGAGCAGACTTTGAACCAGATGCTTGTTGAGATGGATGGCTTCTCTGCGGATCCTGGCGTAATAGTGATGGCAGCAACTAATAGGCCTGATGTCCTTGATCCTGCGCTTCTCAGGCCTGGCCGTTTCGACAGGCAGGTTGTCGTGGCTCTGCCTGATGTGCAGGAAAGGCTTGATATCCTCCGCATACATGCGAAGAAGGTCCAGCTTGCTCCGGATGTGGAGCTTGACAGGATAGCAAGGGCAACCCCGGGATCATCGGGAGCTGATCTTGCGAATCTCGTCAATGAAGCAGCTCTCTTCGCAGCACGCGATAACCGCACATCTGTCTCTATGGATGATTTCGAGCGCGCAAGGGACAAGATCCTTCTCGGTGTTGCGAGGGCTTCTGTCTTCATGACCGATGAGGAGAAGAGGGCGACAGCATACCATGAGGCGGGCCATACGCTTCTTCACTACTATCTGAAGAATGCCGATCCTCTCCATAAGGTAACGATCATCCCGCATGGGAGGGCGCTTGGGCTTACTATGTCGCTTCCTGAGAAGGATGCGTACACGAAGAACCGCTCTTTCCTCGAGGATAGGATCAAGATCTGCATGGGAGGATATGTGGCTGAGGATATCGTGTACGGGGAGACCACTACTGGTACCTCGAACGATATAAAGCAGGCAACGGATATGGCTAGGCGCATGGTCACGGAGTGGGGTATGTCCAGCCTTGGATTCATCTCGCTCGGCGATGATGATGAGCCGCTGTTCCTTGGCCGCGAGATTGCAAAGCATAAGAACTTCTCCGAGGAAATGATGAGAAGGATTGATGAGGAGATCAGCGGTATACTCTCGAGATGCATGGATGAAACAAGGACCATACTCACGGAGCACCGCGATCAGCTTGATGCCCTCACCGAAGCGCTTGTCGCTAAGGAGACGCTCGATGATAAGGACATCAGGGAGATGTTCGGTTTCCCGCCTGTCCAGCATACTTCGGAACTTAAATAAGCTATGGATACAGCCCACAAGAGGAATTTCTGCATAATAGCGCATATCGATCATGGTAAATCGACACTGGCGGACCGCTTCATAGAGCGTGCCCGCCTTGTCACATCGAGAGGTCCCCAGCAGACCCAGATTCTCGACAATATGGATATCGAGAGGGAGAGGGGGATAACGATCAAGAGCCAGGCTGTCACAGTGCCGTATACGGCGTCTAATGGTGAGGCCTATGAGCTCAACCTTGTCGATACCCCGGGCCATGTCGACTTCACCTACGAAGTCTCAAGGGCCATCTCATCATGCGAGGGAGCTCTGCTTCTCATAGATGCATCCCAGGGAGTAGAGGCACAGACGCTTGCCAATCTCTACCTTGCCATGGAGCATAATCTCGAGATTATCCCGGTCATAAACAAGATAGACCTTCCTTCTGCTGATATCCCATCATGCCTCCATCAGATTGATCATGATCTCGGACTTGATCCCGATACAGCATGCTTCGTGTCAGCAAAGACCGGAGAGGGTGTCGATACGCTCTATGAGGCCATAGTCAATCTGATACCGCCTCCGGATGGCAGGAAGGATGATAAGCTCAAGGCCCTCATCTTTGACTCGCACTACGATCCATACCGCGGCGTCATCGTCCATTGCAGGGTATTCTCCGGAACGCTTAAAACGGGTGATGAGATAAAGCTCATGCATTCAGGGGCTGAGTACAAGGTAGAGGATACAGGGATTTTCCAGCTGCAGCTCGTATCGAAGGGGGTGCTTGAAGCTGGTGATGTAGGATACTTCATTGCGGGCATAAAGACCATCTCAGATATCCGTGTCGGCGATACCGTCACATTGAAATCCGATCCGGCAGATGAGCCGATGGCCGGTTTCAAGGAGGTTAAGCCCGTTGTCTTCTCCTCTATCTATCCAGTCGACTCCAATGATTACGAGGAGCTGGAGGAGGCTATAGGAAGGCTTAAGCTCAATGATGCCTCGCTTGTGTATGAGAAGGACAACTCCGCGGCTCTTGGCTTTGGCTTCCGCTGTGGTTTCTTGGGTATGCTTCACCTGGAGGTCATCCAGGAGAGGATCGAGCGCGAATTCGACCTGTCCATAGTCTTCACATCGCCATCTGTACGCTACATCGTGCATATGCGCAATGGTGAGACTCTCGAGATCGATAACCCTCTGGAGTATCCGGAGCCGATGCGGATCGAATCCACCGAGGAGCCATACATACAGGCGAATATAATCACACCGACAGAGTATGTAGGGCCTATCATCACGCTGTGTCTTGAGAAACGCGGTGTGCAGACCGGCATGAACTATCTTGATGAGAAGCGTGTGGAACTGATTTACGAGATGCCGCTTGCCGAGGTTCTCTTTGATTTCTATGACAGGCTTAAATCGATATCGCGTGGATATGCATCATTCGATTACAATGTCATTGGATACAAACCCACGGAGCTCGTGAGAATGGATATACTTGTCAATGGAGACAGCGTCGATGCGCTATCACAGCTTGTCTTCAAGGGCAATGCGCAGCAGCGTGGGCGTGTCGTATGTGAAAGGCTTAAGAAGGAGATTCCGAGACAGCAGTTCAAGATTGCTATCCAGGCTGCTATCGGGGGGCAGATAATCTCACGTGAGACGGTATCCGCATATAGGAAGGATGTAACTGCCAAGTGTTATGGCGGAGATATCTCCAGAAAAAGGAAGCTGCTTGAGAAGCAGAAGGAGGGAAAGAAGCGCATGAAGATGGTCGGCAATGTCGAGATACCACAGAGTGCGTTCCTTGCAGTTCTCAAGACGGAGGAGGATGACTGATGGAAAGAGCTGTGTTCGGACAGACTGCTGAAGGCAAGGATGTCGAGAGGCTGTCATTCAGGAATGGACGGTTCCATTTCTCTGTGATTACATATGGAGCTGTGCTTTACAGCTATGGCTATGATGATGTGAATATCGTGCTGAATCATGCCACCGTACATGATTATGAGACGATGGGCGGATTTCTGGGAGCGGTTGTCGGGCCATATGCGAACAGGATCGCGAAGTCCGAGTTCCAGCTGGATGGCAATGTGTATCATCTTGAATCGAACAACGGCAGGAACAATCTCCATTCAGGATCTGCCTGCTTCGGGAAGATGCTATGGACTGTTGAGGGCGTAGGTGAGTCCTCGGTAACACTTGGCCTTGCGACACCAGATGGTGCTGGCGGTTTTCCGGGAGCTCACGAAATCATGATCACTTATTCGCTCTCGGCAGATGGCACGCTTACATTAAGCTATTCGATGACTTCCACTAAGAAGTGTCCTGCTGCTCTTACGAACCATGCATACTTCAACCTCAATGGCGGGGTTGGTACCGTGATGAACCATATCGTGACCGTTCCTGCGGAGAAGTTCGTTGATGTCGACGATGAGCTCATTCCAGTTGCTGTCAGAAGCGTTGAGGGAACGGATTTCGATTTCCGCACACCTACGCTTGTAGGCGCAAGAAGGAACGGCGACTACGATAACAGCTTCTGCCTGGACGAGGGTGCTGTCGTACGTGCTGAGGGGGATAAGGCAATTCTAGAGATGAGGACAACGGAGCCTGCAGTGCAGATCTACACCGGATCTGGGCTCAAGGGCGACCATGTCAAGCATGCAGGAATCTGCTTTGAGTCGGGCCGCTATCCAGACAGTCCGAACCATCCTGAGTATCCTCAGGCATTCACAGTCCCGGGCGAGGTTCTCAGGACTTCGACCTCATACACGATAAAGGCCAAGTAATATGGACGATGTCCGGCTGATAGGAGTCACCGGAGGATCCGGATCGGGGAAGAGTACTGTCGTGAGACGGATAAAGGAGGCGGTTGACGCCTCCGTGCTTATATCCCAGGACAGCTACTACAAGAGCGCTCCATTCATCAGCAATGACAATATAACGGCATACAATTTCGACCATCCTGATGCCTTCGATATGGATCTGATGGTCGAGAATCTCTCCGATCTCAAAGCCGGAAAGCCTATAATGATGCCGCAGTATGATTTTGTTCATCATTGCCGCATGGATGAGATGGTGCGCGTTGAGCCTGCGAAGCTTATAATCATCGATGGGCTGATGATATTCTATGACAAGCGTATCCGCGATCTTCTTGACCTGAAGCTCTATGTCGATACTCCCCCTGATATCCGCTTCATACGGAGGCTGCAACGGGATATAGCGGAGCGTGGAAGGACCGTTGAGAGCGTTATAGAGCAGTATACGGAAGTAGTCCGCCCCGGTCATTTCAGCTTCATCGAGCCAACGAAGGAATATGCTGATCTCATAATTCCCGAAGGGGGCTACAATGAGAATGCAATGCAGGTGATATTCAGCTTCGTAAAGGCTATCTGTTCCTGATTCTGTAGGCTTCCCAGTCTGATTTTATCCTCTGCCATGACCATTCATCAGGGACTGGGTCAGGTCCTCCTAGGAAGCTCTTCCTGCATCTGAGAAGCCTTGCTGTACCCATTATCGTGCCCTTTATTATGCCATGCTTCTTTACAGCTTCCATCATGTATATCGAGCAGGAAGGCGTATAGCGGCAGCATGGTCCTGTGAAAGGACTGATGAGCAGCTTGTAGATATATACCGGGATGAGATATAGCTCCCTGAGGATCTTCATGACTAAAGGATAATCACAAATAGAAAGTGCTTCAATGTGCGATGCACATAGCTTGATTACTGCATGGCATGCTATGATATTCAGGAGCATATTCAGATTCCGAGGATTGAAAAATGAACAGAGGCATAAGGAATATCACAATCAAAGGCTTTAAATCCTTCCGGGAAGTAGTTGATTTCAAATTGAATGATCTGAATATCATCATAGGAGCCAATGGAGCAGGCAAAAGCAATTTCATCCAGATTTTCCATATGCTCTCAGCAATGATCAATAATAGGTTCTCCGACTATATCCGCAGCAATGGGGGCGCGGACAGCTTCCTTTTCAATGGACCGAAGGAAACCAGTAAGATGGAGATTGCTTTTGACTTCATCTCATCAGGGAATGGCGTCAATTCATATGATGCTGAATTCAGGCCTACCGTTGATTCCACATTTCTTCTGTCTGAAAGGCGGAGGTTTGATGCTGATTCCTGGAGGGATTATGGTGATACCTCCCTGGAAAGCAGGCTGCCGGAGCAGAAAGAAGAGCTGAATGAGTCTTTCCCTGAATACAGGGGCGCGGGGTATTATGTCTATGATTCCATATCAAACTGGATGGTCTACCATTTCCATGATACCAGCCCGACGGCTCCGATGCGGCGATATGAGATAGTAGAGGATAATAAAAGACTTCGGGAGAATGCTTCGAACATTGCACCATTTCTCCTGAATCTCAGGGATAGATATCCAAGGAACTATGATGAGATAAGGGAATCTGTCCGCCTTGTGATGCCTTTCTTTGATGATTTCATCCTTGATCCGGTCCAGATGGGGGATGCTTCGAAGGTCAGGCTCACGTGGAAGCAGAAAGGTTCGGATTTCCCTATGCAGCCTTATCATTTGTCCGACGGTTCGATACGTTTCATCTGTCTTGCCGCAGCCCTGATACAGCCTGATCCACCATCAACGATTGTCATTGATGAGCCGGAGCTTGGGCTTCACCCTGCTGCTATATCGATACTTGCAGAACTGCTAAGAGCCGCATCAAAGAGATCTCAGATAATTGCTGCTACGCAGTCTCCGCTCCTAATCGATCAGTTCGGTATTGATGATATCATCGTAATGGGCAGGGAGAAGGGTGCTTCTGTTCTGAAGCATCTTGATCCTGACTCGTTCTCTGTCTGGCTTGAAGATTATTCTGTAGGAGAGCTATGGACGAAGAATGTCCTTGAGGGAGGTCCTGTCAATGAATAGGTATGCAGAAGCCATAGCTATCGTTGAGGGAGCTACAGAAGAGAAATTCATCAATAGCATACTTGCCCCATACCTTGGATACAGGAATATCGGGATGCATGCTACACAGGTATCGAAGCCGGGGCAGAAGGGTGGTGATGTCAAATTCGTCAAGGTAAGGAATGACATCATCAGGCACCTTAAACAGAGAGAGGATACCATAGTCACGCTGTTCCTCGATTACTATGGACTCGCTGAGTGGCCGGGGCTGGATAGCATTCCTATGAATTCATCCCCTGCTCAGATTGAGCAGATTCTTGTCTCAAACACGATGAATGGAATTAAGGAGTTGCTTCCTGATATCCCTATAAAGCATAGGTTCATTCCCTTTTTCGTTGTGCATGAGTTTGAGACATTGCTTTTCAGCGATACAGAGATTCTTGCCGATGGGCTGAATATCAGGAAGGAAAGGATAGATTATGTCATCATCCAGTTCTCCGGTGATCTGGAAAGAATCAACAACAGCCGGGAAACAGCTCCTTCGAAAAGGCTTGAGCAGTGGTTTCCTTCATACAAGAAGACGGTAACAGGGATTCCGATTGCGGAAAGGATAGGGGTTGACCAGATGAGGAATTCAGTTCCATTATTCGACGCATGGCTTAAAGCTATTGAGAATGCAGCAGGCTCTGAGGCACTATAAAGCCTTCTTCTTCCCGGACCTCTTGACGCGATAAGCTTTTATGTCATATGTTCAAGAGGCAGATTGTTGACGCTGTATATCGCATCTGCTAAAATTCTTTAATCAGGGTGATTAAATTCCAGAGAGGTAAGAAATGGCAACTCCTAAGTATAAAACATCCAAATCAAAGGCTGCTATGAGAAAGCATGCCAACATGAAGCTTTCAGCACCGAATCTGTCCGAGTGCCAGACATGCGGCAACCTGATTCCTTCTCATCGTGTATGCCCGAAGTGCGGCTACTATGCAGGTAAGCCTGTTATTGTAAAAGACGAGGAGTAAAAGATGACAGAGAATGAAGTATTCGAGAAAGTGAAGTCACTTGTTGTCGAGAAGCTCAATGTCGACCCGGCAAAGGTCACTATGGACGCTAATTTCCGCAAGGATTTCGGCGCAGACAGCCTTGATACATACGAGCTTGTATATGCTATCGAGGAGGAGACAGGAATCACAATCTCCGATGACATGGCAAACGAGTTCGAGACAGTCGGTGATGCTGTCCGCTATCTTGCAAAGGAACTTCAGTAATTGAACTCCTATCTTGCTAAAGCTCCCTCGCTTTCTGAGAAGCGGAAAAGGGAGCTTTCTTCTTTTCTATCGGATAACAATCTCGAGTTCTCCGATCTCAGGCTGCTGAATCTCGCGTTCACCCATACCTCATATGCGAATGAGACAAGAGGTGCGACGGACAGCAATGAGAGGCTCGAGTTCCTCGGGGATAGTGTTCTCGGTGTAATAACCGCAGAGTATCTTTTCCGTTCATTTACGTTGTTCCAGGAAGGGGACTGCTCGAAGATAAAGGCCATCGTTGTATCGGAACAGAGCCTCTCGGAGGTTGCTCTTTCCATCCATCTTGACAAGTACATACTTGTGGGGAAGGGTGAGAAGAGCCAGGGAGGCAATCTCAAGAAGGCTATTCTTGCAGATGCCACGGAGGCTGTCATTGCAGCCCTCTACCTTGATCAGGGATTCGAAAGCGCAAGGAAGTTCGTTCTGTCTTTTATTCCAGGACAGGTAGAGAAGGTCCTTTCTGATAAGATATCCTATAAGGATTACAAGACAGAGCTCCAGGAATTCCTGCAGAAAAGACGCGGCAAGGTACCTCGCTATATACTTGTCTCCCAGACTGGCCCTGACCATGATCAGGTCTTCTCCGTGTCCGTTGAACTTGGTACAAAGGTATTCGGACCAGCGGAGGGCAAGAACAAGAAGAGCGCGGAGCAGGCTGCAGCTAAGCTCGCGCTTATTGCGCTCGGGATTGAAAAAGGCTGACAGCCCGTTTCTCAAGGTATTCTGGCGTATTGAGAGATGGATCCTCTATGACTTCCTCGAGAAGCTCGGAGAGGATCTTTCCCATATCTGGCCCGGGTTTGATTCCCAGCTCGATAAGCCGCCTTCCATCAATCTTCAGATCCTTTATGGACAGAGCGCTCTCCATGTCGAGCTCCTCATTGATCCTATCCGCGAATGCATAGAGATTCGTTATATCGGGGGCATGGCCAAGCGTTGCGTTCATATCTGCGATGCGCAGCTCAAAGAGCGGATCGATGTTCTCTATTCCGATGCGCTTTATGAAGCGTCTGACGGCACTGCCAGTCCAGTCGGGCGTATAGGAGAACATATGGTTTTTCACGAGATGCATGACGCACTCCCTCTCCTCATTTGAGGTCTTCAGCCTTCTGAATATCCTGTCCACCATCCTTGCAGAGGCTTCTTCATGCCCATAGAACGTCCATTCCCTGTCCTTTCCAGGAGCTCTCACTGCTGTCTTTCCTATATCATGGAAGAGGGAAGCAAGGCGTACGGTCATTGAGTAGTCATGCGAAGTGGACCATTCGAGCGCAAGGAGTAGGTGGTCATAGAGCATCTCCCTGTGAAGCCCTCCCTGCTCAAAACCATAGGTTGACGAGAGCTCGGGGAGAATAACATCCATGAGTCCAGTGATTCTCATTGCCTCCAGTCCCATGCGCGGATACTCTGAGCCAATCAGCTTGAAGAGCTCTTCCTTTATCCTCTCTGCCGAGACTTTGCTGATAGTCCCTGCAAGGTCAGACATTGCATTCTCTGTCTCTTTTTCGATAGAGAATCCAAGCTGCGCTGAGAAGCGGCAGCCTCTCATCATTCTCAGGGCATCCTCTGAAAAGCGCTTCTCCGGGTCTCCTATTGCCCTTATTGTCTTCCTCTTCAGATCCTTCATTCCGTCATGGAGATCTATGATCTTCCCATCCGGAAGCTCTGCTGCGAATGCATTGATTGTGAAGTCGCGGCGGCTGAGATCCTCCTCGAGGCTCTTCACGAACACAACTGAATCAGGATGCCTTGAATCATCGTAGTCGCCATCAACGCGGAATGTCGTGATCTCATAGTGCTTCTTCCGGAAAATCACAGTGACCGTACCATGCTTTATGCCTGTATCAATCGTGCGCCTGAACATTCTTTTGATATCAGCAGGCTCTGCATCTGTCGTGAAGTCGTAGTCATTGTTATCCTTTCCAAGGATATAATCCCTGACAGCTCCGCCTACGAGGTAGAGAGAGAACCCATTCGAACGGAATATGAGCGCAAGCTCCTTGATGTCTTCTGGAATCGTCATCCGCATACGGAAAGGATAGCAGAAACTCCGTTGTTTGCATAATCAATCAGGGCTGCAGGCTTTTCAGTATGGTGATGCAACCTGGAGAAATCTATTACTAAAACCGTAGAATTCTACAGTTTTAGAAAACATGATGCTGCCTGCAGGGAATATGCTTGCAGAATACGTTCATAGGCAAAAGCGCCTCGCATCCTCAGTCTTGAATGCAGAGCATCGTTTTGGGTATATTATCCGGGTAGGAGTTTCAAGATGTTCAGACCAGTAAACAGCAAAGTCGATTTTCCTAAGATGGAAGAAGATATCCTCAGGTTCTGGGAAGAGAACGACATCTGCGATAAATCAATAAAGCAGCGTCCTGCCGATAACGAGTACGTTTTCTATGATGGTCCTCCGTTTGCGACAGGTCTTCCCCATTTCGGCCATTTCGTGCCGGGTACGATAAAGGATGCGATCCCTCGCTATCAGGCGATGAAGGGCAAGAGAGTCATCAGGCGCTTTGGCTGGGACTGCCATGGTCTTCCTGTAGAGGCTGAGGTCGAGAAGACGCTTGGCATCAAGGGCTACTTCGCTGTCATGGACTACGGTGTTGCAAAGTTCAATGATGCATGCCGCTCCATAGTCCTCAGGTATACGAACGAGTGGAAGCATACCATCACACGTATGGGCCGCTGGGTCGATTTCGACCATGGCTACCGCACGATGGACAAGAGCTATATGGAGTCTGTCTGGTGGGTCTTCAAGTCACTCTATGACAAGGGGCTTATCTATGAAGGATATAACATCCTCCCATATTCTCCGCTTCTTGCATCTCCGCTTTCTAACATGGAGGTCTCCCTCGGAGGATACAAGGATGTCACAGATCCTGCTGTAACCATCCGCTTCAAGGCCGATGGTGAGGAGAATACATACTTCCTCGCATGGACGACTACGCCATGGACACTTCCTTCGAACCTTGCTCTCGCTGTCGGTCCTGATATCGACTATGTGAAGGTCCGCGATGAGGAGTCTGGCGATTTCTACTATCTCGCTGAGCATCTCATCGGCAAGTACTACAAGGATGGAAAGGGCTGCGAGATCGTCGCGAGAATGAAGGGCTCGGAGCTTAAGGGCAGAACCTATGAGCCTCTCTTCCCATATTTTGCCGATCTGAAGAAGCAGGGTGCATTCATCGTTGTCTGCGGTGACTATGTCACTACAGAGGATGGCTGCGGTATAGTACATACAGCTCCTGGCTTTGGTGAGGATGACTACAATGTCCTCAAAGGCACAGGAATCCCTGTCGTATGTCCGATTGATGCCGAGTGCCGCTTCACGCATGAGGTTCCTGATTTCGAAGGCCTCTTCGTCAAGGATGCCGATAAGGGTGTCATCCAGTGGCTCAAGGATCATGGCAAGCTCGTGAAGAAGGAGAACTATCTCCACGCATATCCGTTCTGCTACCGCACCAAGATGCCCCTCATCTACCGTGCTATGAGCTGCTGGTTTGTTGATATCCAGAAGATCAAGAAGACGATGCTTGAGTGCAATGATCAGATTGACTGGGTTCCATCGCACATCAAGTACGGCCGCTTCGGCAAATGGCTTGAGGGCGCACGCGACTGGGCAATAAGCCGCAATAGATTCTGGGGCAATCCGATTCCAGTATGGAAGTGCGATGGCTCTGACCATATTGAGGTCATCGGCTCTGTCGAGGAGCTTGAGAAGAAGTGCGGCAAGAAGGTCGAGGATCTCCATAAGCAGTATGTCGATGAGCTCACATGGCCTTCTCCGGATGGAAAGGGAACGATGAGAAGAATCCCCGATGTCCTTGACTGCTGGTTCGAGTCCGGATCGATGCCATATGCCCAGGAGCACTATCCATTCGAGAACAAGGAGAGATTCGAGAAGATATTCCCCGCTGATTTCATCAACGAGGGTCTTGATCAGACACGTGGCTGGTTCTATTCGCTTACGATTCTTGCAGCAGCTCTCTTTGAGAAACCTGCATTCTGGCACTGCATCGTCTCCGGCATCGTGCTTGCAGCCGATGGCAGGAAGATGAGCAAGAGTGAGCGCAACTATACCGATCCGATGGAGATCATAAACAAGTATGGCGCTGATGCGCTCCGCTTCGCACTTATCAATTCAACGCTTGTGAAGGCTGATGACCTCAGATTCAGCGATGAGCTTGTGAAGGATGTCCTGAAGAGCCTTATGATTCCTCTTTGGAATGCATACTCCTTCTTCATGACATATGCATCGATTGATGGCTATGAGCCTTCATCGACACCGTTCGACAAGCTCTCCAATCCTCTTGATAAGTGGATTATCTCCGCGCTGAACCGCTTCATCGCTACAGTTACCAACGCTTTCGACACCTATGATATCCAGACAGCGGCATCATCGCTTGTCACATTCATCGATGAGCTTAACAACTGGTATATCAGGCGCTCAAGAAGGAGATTCTGGAAGTCTGAGAACGATGGGGATAAGAAGGAAGCATACGATACGCTTTATCGTGTCCTTCTCACATTCGTAAAGGTTGCAGCTCCACTGATTCCGTTTGTGACCGAAGAGATCTATAGGGCTCTCCGCACAGAGGATATGCCTGAATCTGTCCATCTCTGTGATTATCCTGTATGCAATGATGCAGAGCGCGATGAGAAGCTTGAGCGTGAGATGTCTCTTACGATGAAGGCTGTCACGATGGGCCGTGCGCTCAGATCTACATCGAATATCAAGATAAGGCAGCCGCTTTCCCAGTTCTTCATCGTCGACAGATCTGATGAGGACAGGAAGATCCTTGAGAGCGGTGTGGACATCATCAGCGAAGAGCTCAATGTAAAGAAGGTCGTTATAAGCGCTGATGAGTCATCGCTTGTCACATACTCTGCAAAGGCTAACTTCAAGGTGCTGGGATCGAAGCTCGGCAAGAACATGAAGGCAGTTGCTTCTGTAATCCAGAACTTCACCTCCGAGGAGATTGCATCAATCCTCGATGGCAATGCGAAGACCGTCAGCTATGATGGCGGTTCCATTGATATCACAGAGGGGGATCTTGCAGTCCAGAGAAGCGAGAAGGAGCATGTGAAGGTTCTCAATGATGGTGCACTGACTGTCGGATACGATACGGAGATCACAAGGGAGCTCTTCCTTGAAGGTATTGCGCGTGACCTTGTCCGCTTCGTCCAGACAGAAAGGAAGGAGAAGAACTTCGAGGTTGCTGACCATATCAATCTCTCCGTCAGCGGCAATGCCGATTTCCTTGAGGCTGTCGGTGCATTCAGGGGCTATATCATGCAGGAGACTCTTGCTGATACACTCACGACAGATTGTGCTGCCGGTGCTGAGACAGAGATCGCGGATGAGCCTGTGAAGGTATCTGTGGAGAAGGCATGACGAGAAGACTCCTTCCCATCCTTATCCTTATGCTGGTCCTCACTTCCTGCATGCATCAGTCACCATTCAGGAGCGAGTACTATTTCCAGGCTATGGGAAGGGAAGGGGATATCGTCATAACGGTCAATGACTGCAGCCTTCTTGCCGGAGTTCTTCCCGATGAGATCATCGGAAGGGCTGATAGGATATCTGCTGTGGTCAATGCTGATGGCGGTATATATGGCGGAGCGGAGGGAGATTTCGGCTATACAGGCATCAACGCCCTTCTTGACTGGGCTCCTGAGTTCCGCAAGGTAGATGGCGATCCGTTCTATTTCCAGGCCCGTTCATCATCTTTCGAGGCTGCAGTGCCGGAATCCGGTCTGCTCCTGTTCTCATCGGTATCATACCCTGAGGCCTATGCGCTGACAGTTTCCGACAGAAGCCTTGTGATAGATGACCGGACAGCAGCGGAGATGGCATCCCACGATGCCGCCGTCTATATGAACCATCCAGCCTCTATCCCTGATATAGGGATGGATATTCCGGATGAGACCGCAAGGAAGATTGAGAAGGCTGTCCTTCTCTTTGACGATGATGGGGAATCTGGTTATCTTACAGGATGGCTGGATATGGATTCCGCATCCTCTGCCCGCACGCTCTCGACGCTGTTGAGGAATGAGCTGCTGAAGGGCATAAGGCAAAGAGGGGAGAAACCCGATTTCGCAGTCCTGTCAGGTTATTTCAGACCTGATGGTGACATTCTGTATATTGATTATCCCGGGGTAAAACGGGACATGGTGGAAGCTATGGCCAAGGCCTCTGCCGGAGGAGTCTGATATGCCGCTTTATGAGTATAAATGCACTAAGTGCGGTAATGATTATGAGGTTATAAAGGGGTTCTCGGAGGATGCTGACCATGATGTCTGCCCCGAGTGCCATTCGCCTGCAGAGCGTGTCTTCGCAGAGGCACCTGCTGTTATCTACCATGGTTCAGGCTATTACTGCACAGACCATCATAAATCAGCTGCGGGGGGAGACAAATGAAGAGAATCCTTACAGGTGACAGAACGACAGGACACCTCCATCTCGGACATTACGTAGGATCGCTTACGCAGCGTGTTGCGCTGCAGGATCAGTATGAGGAGTTCATCCTTCTTGCCGATGTCCAGGCGCTCACAACGCACTTCAACAACCCGGAGCTGATCAACGATTCGATCTATCAGGTTGCTATCGATAACCTTGCAGCAGGTCTTGATCCGGAGAAGGTCACATTCGTCCAGCAGTCTATGATACCATCGATTGCGGAGCTTACGATTTTCTATTCGATGATAGTCACCGTGAACCAGCTTTCACATAACCCGACAATCAAGACAGAGGCGAAGAACTATGGCTACAAGGAGCTTACATATGGCTTCCTGGGCTATCCTGTATCGCAGACTGCCGATATAACATTCTGCAATGCCGATCTTGTACCGGTCGGTGAGGACCAGGTTCCCCATATCGAGCTTTCCAGGAAGATTGTCCGCAAGTTCAACGATCTTTACGGAACAACGATAACAGAGCCTGAGTACAAGCTCTCTGCTGTATCCCGTCTTCCAGGCCTTGATGGCAACGCCAAGATGGGCAAGAGCCTCGGCAACGCTGTCTATCTTTCAGATGGGCAGGATGTGCTGACAGCAAAGATCAGGAATGCAGTCACCGATACAAACAGAATCTCCGTGAAGATTCCTGGCAATCCCGATGTCTGCACAGTCTACACATACCATAAGGCATTCAACAGTGAGGAGAGTGAGAATATCTGCTCAATGTGCAAGAACGCTTCAATCGGCTGTGTAGCCTGCAAGAAGCTCCTTGCTGAGAAGATGAACCAGATCTTCGAGCCAATCCGTGAGCGCCGCCACTACTACGAGGAACATCGTGATGAGGTAAGGGATATCATCAAGTCAGGTACAGCCAAGGCAAATGAGATCGGCAACAGGAACATTGCTGAAATCAAAGAGAAGATGCATGTAGTCATCTGATGACAGCAAGTCTGAATAAAGCCTCTTTCCCGGGATTCATCCTGGCAAAGAGGTTTCTTTTTGCCTGAATTCTGCAAATTGTCTGTAAGGATTTTGTGTTAAACTAAATTAAATCGGCTCTATTGATGGCATATTACTTGGGGGAAATCAATAATGAGAAAATTCTGTTTACTGTTTATCGTTGTTTCTATTTTGCTTGGTGGCTGTGTTTCTACAAACGTGCAAGTAAACTCTGATATTGAGATGAACCAAGCTGATTTGTTTTACATTGCCAGATATGATGATTCCTTAGGTGTGCATGAAGCAATAGAAGAATGTTTTCTTGATAATGGATTAAATGCGGAGAGTGTTTACAATGCTAAATCCATTCCTCCTACAGAAACACCAGAGGTGTCAGGGAGTGGGTTTTATATTGCTCCGGATATAATTGTTACAAATAATCATGTTCTTAATGGTGAGAGTGAAATCAAGTACTATCAGAAGGGTATAAAGCATTCAGCTATTCCTGTTTTTACGAGCGAGCAGAATGATATTGCAATATTGAAAGGTGAATCGATAGATGAGCCATATTTTAAACTTCTTTCTTCCAATGCCTACTCTGTTGCTACTCCAATTTTCGCATTGGGATATCCTTTGTCAGATATCCTCGGGAATGAAATACGAGTTACAAATGGGATTGTTAATTCCATGACTGGATTAGGTGGAGATACGAATACAGTTCAGATCTCTGCTTCAATTCAGCCCGGAAATAGCGGTGGACCAGTTGTAACTGAGGATTATGAAGTGATTGGAGTTGCAAGCTCTAAGCTTTCAGATGCTTATGCGATTGCAGCAACAGATTCAATTCCACAGAATGTAAATTTTGCGATTAAGAGTGATATTATTGCATTTCTTGCTTCTCAGTACATCCCTTCGGATGGTGGTGATGATTATGTTGATTCATTAGAGGATGCTATTAATGCTACTGTCAAAGTGGAAGTTGGTGGAACTGAGCTTATTCCTGTTAAGCAGTATTATATTGATTTTTCTTATAATGCTTACTGGGATCTCATTCATTGGACATTAAGTCGGATGAAAATGGAATGTCTCGATGTAGAAACTGGAGATGTTGTTGCAGCAGCGAAGTTCTCAGGAAGTTCGTTTAATAGTGCGGCAACGATTGCAAAGAATCTTACTACTGAGTTGATTGGTAAATTGTATGGTCTGCAGGAAAAGTCAGAAATAGAATAAGTTTCTGGCTGTTTCTTTTAATCCATATAGGTATTCGCTATATAACACCGAGTGTTAAATTCTGCAAATCGTCGGAAAAATCTCCTGCAAATCGTCGGATGGATTGACAATTCCTTTTATTTAAATAACATACACATATGATTAACGAGGTTGGTTTCACATATCTCAATCGTATATTCGATGGCCTGCTTGAAAAGAAGCTGAACTCCTCCGGTGCTGTACTTGTAGAAGGACCTAAATGGTGTGGGAAATCAACTACATGCAAGATGCATGCTAATAGCGTTGTATATCTTCAGAATCCTCTGACCAGATCCCAGGATATTGCTCTGGCATATAATGCACCGGATGTGTTTCTGAACCGGGAACCTCCTTTCCTTATCGATGAATGGCAGGAAGCTCCTATTCTATGGGATTCCATACGCTTCGAGGTCGATAAGCGCAGATCTTTCGGTCAATTCATCCTTACTGGATCCGCAACACCTTTGGATAGTAAGCAGAAAGAGGAAATAAAGCATTCAGGCATAGGCAGGATTGCCAAAATCAGGATGTGGACGATGTCATTATATGAATCCGGCGATTCATCTGGCAGTGTATCTCTGTCAGATATGTTTTCCGGAGAGAATATAGGTGCTATCTGCGAGAAGAGCCTTGCTGATTATGCCTATCTGACATGCCGTGGTGGATGGCCCATGAGCATTGGCGTTGATCATAATATCTCGCTTGAGCAGGCGGTCAATTACGTAGATGAGATTGTCTCCACAGACTTCGTTAGAGCAGGAGGACCTGCAAATAAAGGAGAAAGAGTCAGACATCTCATGGCTTCATATGCAAGGAATATAAGCACACCTGCATCAAAAGCTCTCATCATTAGGGATATGAAAAGAAGCGGAGAAGAGCGTTTTGATGATGAGACCTTCACAAGCTATTATTCTGTCCTGAATAATTTGTTTGTCTTTGAGGAGCTTGAGGCATGGAATCCTAATATAAGGTCAAAGGCGCGGGTTCAATCGGCAAGGATCCGTCATTTTACAGATCCCTCCATCGCTGCAGCGAGTCTGGGAATCGGTCCCAATGATCTGATGGCTGATCTTAAATCATTCGGTCTGCTATTCGAATCCCTATGCATCAGAGACCTTAGGATCTACGCCTATTCATTGAACGGAAAGCTCTTTCATTATCGTGATAGCAATGGTCTTGAGGCAGATGCTGTCATTCATCTGAAAGATGGCAGATACGCCCTGGTTGAAGTCAAGTTTGGCAGACAGGAGGATATAGACACCGCAGCCAGCCATCTGCTGAAACTTGCCAATCTCATTGACACCGATTCAATGTCGGCTCCCTCATGCCTTATTATCATTACAGCCCAGAAAACCGCATACAGGCGACCTGATGGTGTCTATGTCGTACCTCTGGCATGTCTGAAGCCATGAGCTCTGTTTTTTTAGTACTATCCTAATGGTAAGCTAGAAAGGAATGACGAGGATTTTACTTCCAATTGGCAATTCGGATTTCAGAAGCATAAGGGAATCTGGCAGATTCTATGTCGATAAGTCTGCTCTGATCAGCGGGGTGATCAGGGATAATGCCTCTTTGATGAATTTCACCAGACCGAGACGGTTCGGTAAGACTACAGCATTGACCATGCTGCGTTCTTTCTTTGATCTACGTGAGGATAGTCAGGATATATTCAAAGGCCTCGATGTCATGGCAGACGAGATGGCTGTAAAGAACTGGATGAATAAGTATCCTGTAATATACCTGTCGCTTAAGGATGTCGGAGGACTTGATTTCACCAGCGCCCTTTCGATGCTTAATGGGGCAATCTATAACCTGTATGATTCGTATCGCTTCATTGCAGACACAGACCTGACGGCTGGTGATGATGATTTTGTACGGAGAATGCTTTCCGGATCGTTCCCTGTCTCTGATACACGCAGATCTCTTGAGGTCCTCGTTAAGCTCATCTCGGAGTATTACCAGAGAAAAGTAATCATTCTTATTGATGAATACGATGTACCTCTGGATAAAGCCAATAGCAATGGCTATTACAGCGATATGCTTGATGTACTGCGTGCGATGTTCGCATCGGTACTCAAAGATAATCCTAGAGTTGAGAAGGCTGTGCTTACAGGTTGCTTTAGGATTTCCAAGGAGAGTTTATTCACCGGTTTGAATAATCTCTCTGTATATTCGCTTGCAAGCCCGAAATTCTCCGGGGCCTTTGGATTCACTGAAGAGGAGACTGCTTTGGTCCTTTCAAGGACAGGCTTTTCGGATAAGGCTGATACCATTAGAAGATGGTATGATGGATACAGGATAGGGGATTATTCCATATATGCACCTTGGGATGTGCTGAAATACATTGATCTGCTTCAGTCTGACAGAGATAGCAATCCAGAGAATTTCTGGGCGAATACAAGCGGGAATGAGATCATAAGAAAGTTCATCGATATGACCAATGCCTCTGTATCCGATGACTACAGCACCTTGATCAACGGCGGTATTATCTCAAAGCGGATATCCGAGGATCTTACATATAATGATCTCTATCACGATGAAGAGAATATATGGAGCCTGATGTTTGAGACAGGCTATCTCACGCTTGCCGGCAGATGGAATGAGAATGCGGATACTCCAATCAGACTTCCAAATGAGGAAATCAGGCAGCTCTTCATCTCCATCGTCAACAGATGGTTCTCCGATGAGGTTCGCAAGAACGATAGGACACCTTTGTATGACGCATTGTGGAATGGTGATTGCAAGGCAATCTCAGATATCATCACAGGGTACCTTGAGATGTCCATAAGCTATTACGATTATTCAGAGGATTTCTACCATGCGTTCATAGCTGGTCTTCTTGTCTCCACGCCCTATAGGGTTCTCTCAAACAGAGAAACTGGCCTTGGAAGGTCCGATCTCCTGATTCTCGATATAAAGAATCGAAGAGCCGTCATCCTTGAATTCAAGGTTGCAGATTCAAAAGATAATCAAACGGCCATGGCAGAGAACGCTCTGAAACAGATAAATACCCAGAAGTATGGTATAGATATCCAGCGATACACTATCCATACTTATGGTGTAGCTTTCTATAAGAAGAGCGCCGTAGTTGTAAGCTCTGCTCTCTGATTTTCTGCCATGAAACCTGAAAGCAGTATTGCTTCATATACAATAGCAAATATATGAAGCATAATTTCTAATTTAGATTAAATTCGATAATTTTGTACGACATTACATGAAGTATTAGTTCATACATATAACATGTGATATGAACCAATGCTTCAGGGATAATCACTCCTCATCCTCTGAATCAGAGTCATCAGAAGGTTTTTCGGATATAGCTGCCTCCAATGCCTCCTTCCTCCTGTCATGCCTCCTGAATACATCCGATACAGCTATGTCCATCGGCCTTATGTACCTCATGACAGTAGCTAATGTTATCTCCCCATCCATCCTACCCATCATCCTTATCACATTCGGCTTGTTGTTCCCCGTATCCCTGCTTATCGACCCCTTCGTGTTCCCTTCCTCCCTATGCATCATCCATACTGTCTCCATTATCCCATCATACGTCCTTCCCCTGAAATCAATGGATGGGGAGATGACGATATCATCACTGCCATCAATGCAGCATGAGATGAATCCAGCTATATCGATGGACAGGGGGAAGAGGACAGATGGAAGGGATGACAGGATCGGATTCCATCCATCCTTCCGCACAGAGGTGAAGAACGCATCAGGCATATCCATATATCCCTCAAGCCTCAGAAGGAGATGGAGGCAGTGGAGGACAGAGAGCGGGAGGGGATATCCTGATGGGGAGGAGGAATCCGGAAGACAGTCATTGTATCCTGATGATTCCCTTCTCTCCCTGGCTCTCATAAGGAGCTCCTTAAGTGACATGCTAACCGATGATGCCAGGCATGCTATGGTGGATATGCGCGATGAGTATGACCTCCTTAGCTCCCTCATCATCCTGGAGGAT
>CALXLE010000004.1 GCA_944389115.1 uncultured Spirochaetaceae bacterium | reverse complement strand
GGAGATGCATACTTCTGATATATTCCAGCCATTCCAAGCGGCCAGGGGCCTACAAGATACAGCATCTTTTAGAGCGTGAATATGGCATAAAGATAAGCGCGGGAAGAGTGTACCGGCTTATGAAGGGGATGAACCTGCCGAAGATGTCCACGGCCATAAGGCCGAAGAGCAAGAAGAGGAATGCGAGAACCATCTGAACCAGGAATTCAGGCAGGACAAGCCGAATGCCGTCTGGTGCAGCGATTTCACATATATACGCACTGATGAGGGCTGGGCATACCTATGCGTGATCATCGATCTTTTCTCAAGGAAGGTGATCTCATGGACACTCTCCTCACGGCATTCCGTGGATTTCGTGAAGGAGGCATTCCGTAAGGCATTCAGCGAGCGTGGCAGGCCGGAGGGGCTTCTCTTCCATTCCGACCGGGGCAGCGAATACACATGCAAGGAGTTCAGGGACCTCATCGATCAGTGCTCCGTGCTGCAGTCGTTCTCCGCCAAGGGATACCCATATGACAATTCCGTCTGCGAGAGCTTCTTCAAATATCTGAAGATGGAAGAGACCGACAGGAAGCATTACAGGACAAGGGAGGAACTCAGGCTTGATCTCTTCTCTTATATCGATGGCTACTACAACTCAAAGAGGATCCATTCCTCTATTGGCTACAAGACACCAAATGAGATTGAAAAGGAGTTTTTCATGAACAACTGCTAATCTTTTCTTTTTCTTGTCTACTATATTGACTGTGGTTCACTGCTTCAGCTTAGTCCTCTTTACATTCCAGGTCTTCACAGCTTCCACCGCGACATCACGGGCACACTGTATCAGCCCTGTAGGAAGGGAATGACACTCTTCCTTTATTCTCTCATACTGCACCTCGTGAAGGAACCTCTTGGATGTGCTGCTGTTGCTGATGAGACAGTCCACGGACATATTGAAGGCCTTCGCATACTGCTTCCTTGTCTCTATAACTGAAGAGACTTCCTTGTCAGAGAGATTGGGGAAAACAGTGATAGACCTTCTCATATGAGAATCATACCCTACCTTAAAATAGGAGACAACATGAGAAGCAACAACAATTCGGTTTCCTCACTGCAGTACCACATCGTCTGGTGCACTAAGTACAGGCACACCATACTCGCACAGGGCTGTACCGAGTACGGCTGGTCGCTCAAGGCCATTGAGATAATGCCTGACCATGTCCATCTTTTTCTGGAAGCCTCTCCCGATGAAGCACCATCGACAATTGCAAGAACGCTGAAGTCGATTTCCGCTGTCCACATCTTCACAGCATTTCCAAAACTGAAAGAGAGGAAGTTCTGGGGATCGGGACTCTGGTCACGCGGCTGCTACTATGGAAGCGTTGGTGCCGTTACTGAAGAGAGTGTGAAGAAGTATATTGAAAACCAGAAATCCAACATCGGAGGTACCGAATAATGAAATGTCCAATATGCGGCAAGGAAATGCTCAGGGGAACAGTCATATCGTCAGGGAGCATGCCATTCAGCACGAATGTCATATTCAAGTCTGAGAGGAATGATGTGTGCCCCAATACTATTCTGGAAAAGGAAGCGGACGCTTATATCTGTATAGATTGTGGCCAGGTATTTGCAACCTACAAAGTGAAATGATTGCTGCCGCATTCATCCTGCAGGACTAGCCTGTCAGGTTTTCTTGCGGCAACTTTTATAAACTTACAATCATACTAAGAAGGTCAATATGATTGTAAAAGAAAAATCGTCATAAAACGAGTGATTGTTTTACAACGATTTATATATCACGTTAAAATGTAATCACTCCCACTCAATTGTTCCACATGGTTTTGGTGTCATATCATATACAACCCTGTTTACACCTTTAACCTCATTTATGATTCTATCTGTTATATGTGAAAGAAGCTCGAAAGGAATATTCTCGACAGTAGCTGTCATGGCATCCTTTGTATTGACTGCACGGATGATTACCGGATATTCAAAGCAGCGCTTGCCATCCCTTACACCAACGGACTTGAAATCAGGAACAGCGGTGAAGTACTGCCATACCTTGCCTTCAAGGCCATTCTTCGCGAACTCCTCCCGGAGAATCGCATCGGACTCCCTTACGCACTCAAGCCTGTCGCGTGTTATCGCACCAAGACACCTTACACCAAGACCAGGACCGGGGAATGGCTGACGGTATACCATTGAATCAGGAAGTCCGAGAGCCTTGCCTACTACCCTTACCTCATCCTTGTAAAGGAACTTAAGAGGCTCAACAAGCTCGAACTTGAGATCCTCAGGAAGGCCACCTACGTTGTGATGGGCCTTCACTCCATCGCTCTCGAGGATATCCGGATAGATTGTACCCTGGGCAAGGAACCCGATACCATCAAGCTTCCTGGCCTCTTCCTCGAACACCCTGATGAACTCTGCTCCGATTATCTTCCTCTTCTTCTCAGGCTCTGCAACGCCTGCAAGCTTATCGAGGAAGCGGTCCACAGCATCGACATAGATGAGATTGGCATCCATCTCATGCCTGAATACCTGGACCACCTGCTCAGGCTCACCCTTCCTGAGAAGACCATGATTGACATGAACGCATACAAGATTCTTCCCGATAGCCTTTATCAGGAGAGCTGCGACTACGGATGAATCCACTCCTCCGGAAAGAGCCAGAAGGACCTTGCCATCACCCACCTGTGCCTTAACAGCCTCGATTTCCTTTTCGATGAAAGCCAGGGCCTGTTCCCTGCTCTCGATTCTCTGCATCTCATCCGGACGCTTGTTGCTCATACTATCACCTCATGATTGGGATGGTAGTAGTTTATCGGAATACGGGAAGAACAGGAACTGCTTTTCAAGCATTATTTCTATCGAACACGGTGTCAATTACTGTCGTATTAATACTGCGTTTTTACCTATTTCCATCAATATTCAAGAATCATCCTGAAAAACGGTTCAGGACCACTCTTACAAAGAAGAACTGACTATGCATAATCGATGATGCTGGCCTCTGTTCCCTCTTTCATGTAGAATCATCGCATGACCGATCTAAGGGAAATCTATCCACGCTTCATGCTCGCACCTCTTGCCGGATACACGGACAAGGCATTCCGCCAGATTGCTCACGAATGCGGAGCTGAGGCATCTGTGACCGAGATGGTCAGTGCTGAGGGGCTTGCCAGAGGCAGCGATAAGACAGAGCTCCTTCTTGACAGATTTCCCGGAGAGAACAACCTCATCGTCCAGCTTTTCGCGCCATCAGCCGATCCTATCGAGCGCTGCATCCCAGCGTTGATGAAGCACAACCCCGCTGCGATTGACATAAACTGCGGATGCCCTGTGCCCAAGGTCGTGAAGACAGGCGCTGGATCTGCTCTTATGAGGACGCCAGAGAGAATGACAGAGATGGTCAGAACGCTGAAGAGGGAGACTGGACTCCCTGTATCGGTAAAATTCCGCCTCGGATGGGATTCCTCCTCGATATGCTTCCTGGATTTCGCCGATGCCGCATATGATGCAGGTGCATCGATGCTTACGCTCCATGCCCGCACCCGTGCTGCAGGATACTCGGGAACTGCAGACAGACAAGCGTTCAAAGTCCTCTCGGACCATATGAGGGGAAAGGATGTACTGCTGTTCGCATCCGGTGATATCTTCACCCCAGAGGATGCAGAGGACATCATCAGGAACTATGGAATGGATGGCGTGATGTTTGCCCGGGGAGCAATTGGCAATCCATTCATCTTCCGCATGTCTTCCGAGTTCTTCAGCACAGGCTCATACAAACTGCCATCCATAGAGGATAAGGTCGATACCGCAATCCGCCATCTGCATCTTGCTGCCGGGTACTATGGAGAGAATACGGCATGCAGAGAGATGAGAAAGCATCTCATGGCATATATCAAGGGAATAAAAGGAGCAAATAAGGTAAAGGCTGAGATATCCCAGGCACTGACCGAGAGCGAATGCGTCATGGCGCTACAGAAGCTTCTGGAAGAAAAGTAATTCCGTTTTTCTTTGCTTTTCCAATTTCAGTGTGGTAGCGTTTTAACTATAGAGGAGTTGAATGATGCGTGTCCTGATACTTGGTTCCGGAGCAAAGGACCATGCAGTAGCATGGTGGTTCAGCAGAAGCTGCTATATCTCAGCATTGTATATTGCCCCAGGAAACCTTGCTACTAAACGCTTTGCCACCAATCTGCCCTCTGTTAATCCATCCGATCCAGCGGATGTCTATGAGGCATGCACCGTCTATAACATAGACTTCGTATTCATCGGTACGGAAGCACCTCTCTTCACAGGTGTTGTGCAGTATCTGACAGATCGTGGAATAAGGACATTCGGAGCTCCCACAAGATCGCTGAAGCTGGAAGGCGACAGATCGTTCTCCCGGGCATTCATGGCAAGGCACAATATTCCCGTTCCGCGTGGATCCTTCTTCAAGGACAGGGAGTCATTGAGGAAGTATCTGGAGAAGCATGACGGTGAGACATTCATAATAAAGAGCAACTCTGTGACACCATCGCGCATAATGCTCACATCAGATTCAGCTGAATCCCTGATAGACTTCGCTGACAGCCTGCTGGAGCGGTCTCCCGTGCTTCTTGAAGAGCATCTGAGGGGAATTCCTGCCAGCTGTACCCTTCTTCTCGATAACAACGGCTACCTGATGCTCCCGCTGACAAGCGATTACACACAGAAGGCAGCTGATGACAAGACGCCTACAGGAGGAATGGGGGCAATCTGTCCCGTTCCAATAATCGAAGAGCTGAAGGATGAGATCAGAGAAAGAATCATAGAGCCTACTCTTTATGGCATGAAGGTCGAGCAGCTATCATACAAGGGCGTGCTGACACTATCGCTGATTATCACGGAGGACAGGAAGCCATACCTCGTTGATTACCATGTACGCTTCAATGATCCTGCAGCCCAGGCAATGATTCCACTTATCCAGACAGATATAATCGAAATTCTGAACGCTATGCAGGAGGATAAGATCAGCTCCGTAGATCTCTCCGTATCCGAGCTTTGCTCAGTAGCTGTCGTGCTTGCATCGGAAGGCTATCCAATGAAACCGGAAACGGGTAGGGAGGTCAAAGGGCTTACCAATATGCTTCTCGAACCTATCGCAGGCTATCCTCTAGTATTCTGCGGAGCACTGCAGAGTGAAGGCGGCAGAGCCATAACGACAGGCGGAAGGAATATAACAGTGGTCGGCTTCGGAGAGAATCTCGAGAGAGCCAACCATCAGGCATATAAGGTCATAAAGCACAAGGATTTCGGCAGATTATGGTACAGGGATGACATAGGCAATGCCTATTTCATCTCCTGATTGCGCGGCCTTCTGAACTCATATAGGAGGATTCCCGCAGCTACCGAGACATTCAGCGAATCGATATGCCCTCTCATTGGGATTGATACGATATAATCGCAGTTCTTCCTCACCAGCTGCGATATCCCATCGCCCTCAGATCCCATAACAATGGCTGTGCGGGCTGGGAAATCGGCGGTATACGAATCCTCGCCTGACATATCGGCACCATAGATCCAGAACCCATTGTCCTTGAGCGTCTTAAGCTCGCGTGTCAGATTCGGGACAACGGCAAGAGGCACATACTGGGCAGCCCCTGATGACACCTTCACGACAGTCTCATTGGCCTGCACCGCCCTGCGCTCGGGGATCACGACAAGATCTGCACCGAACTGATCCGCAGATCTCAGAATCGCACCGAGGTTGTGAGGATCTGTGATGCCATCCAGAAGGACCACGAGAGCGCCCTGCCCTTCCTCAAGCGATGCACAGAATTCAGATACCGATGTCTCCTTCAGTCTGGAGGCGCCGCGTCTCGGCCCTCCTATATCCAGGATAGCACCACGGACATCCGCATCGGGAAGCATCCTCTGCAGTTCCTCCCTGGAAAGCTTCTTCACAGCAATGCGTCCGGTAAGCTTCGCTGAGCGCACAAGCGCCTCAAGCTTCTCACCGCCTCCGCGCTCGACAAAAAGCGTAGAACCCATACCAGCCTTCTTTATGGCCTCTTCAATGGCATGATAGCCGTAAACCTTCTCTCCCATCAGTCTCTGAACTCCATCGGCTCGGGGCGATTTGTCTCCTTAAGCTCCCCGGCAAGCTGTCTCATAAGATCCTTTGCCTTCATCGAAAGTCTTCTAGGTATGTCAACAACAACACGGAGATACATATCCCCGCGGCCACCGCCTCTCAGGCGAGGCACACCCTTTCCCTTCAGGCGAAGCATTGTCCCAGACTGTATTCCCTGCGGAATATCCACAGAGACATCGGTTCCGTCGACTGTAGGAACAAGCACAGACGCTCCCAAAGAGGCCTGCGCGACCGACACAGGAATCTGCAGATAGACATCATCCCCTTCTCGCACGAAGTACTTGTCAGGTCTGACAGAGATGAAGAGGATGAGATCCCCATCGGGAGCACCTCCAGTACCCTCATCTCCTTTACCCCTCAGCGTAAGCCTTGTGCCGTTATCGACACCGGGCTGAATAGTCACCATAAGCTTCTCGCGCTTTGAGACAGTACCGGTTCCATGGCATTCCGCACATGGATTGTCAATCACATAGCCCTTTCCTCCGCATGTGCGGCATGTCGTAGCCATCTGGAAGAAACCGGAACCGGTCGCAACACGGCCCGATCCACCGCAGGTCGGACATGAGTGCTTTCCGCTTCCACCCTGTCCAGAGCAGGACGGGCATCTGACTTTATGCGAGAATGATATCTCCTTCTTGCATCCGAAGACCGCTTCCTTGAAATCAAGCGTAAGATCGTATCTGAAAGAAGCTCCAGGCTCTCCGCCCTGAGTCCTTGAACGCTGTCTGCCGCCTCCGAAGAAAGATGAGAAGATATCCTCAAAGCCACCAGCTCCTCCGAAGATATCAGAGAAATCACGGTAGACATTCGAATAGTTGCCGGCAGCTCCGCCCTGGAAATTATTCATGCCCGCAAAGCCGAACTGATCGTATGTGCTTCTCTTCTTCGGATCGGAGAGCACCTCATACGCCTCGCTGGCTTCCTTGAATCTCTCCTCCGCTGCCTTGTCATTCGGATGGGTATCAGGATGATTCTGCAGTGCAATCTTCCTGTACGCCTTCTTTATCTCCTCCTCGGTAGCGGTCTTGGATACCCCAAGGACCTCATAATAATCCCTTTTTGCCATAGAATCCCTTCTTAACCCAGAAAAGCAGCATGCTTCCATGCTGCTTTCCCTGAATAGATCCGAAGTGCCTTATTTGACCTCTTCGAAGTTCGCATCCATTGTAGGACCATCATCATTGCCATTGCTGCTGGAAGATGATGCTGAGCTGCTGTCCGGACCAGCGGATGCACCTGGCTGCTGGCTCTGCTGAGCACTCTCATAGACCTTCTGCCCAAGCTCCATCGAAGCCTGCTGGACCTTCTCAGTCTGGCTCTTGATAGCCTCCGCGGATGCATTCTGATCCTGAAGCGTATCCTTGAGATCCTTGAGCGCACTCTCGATCTTCGCTCTCTCATCAGCGGAGACCTTGTCACCATAGTCCTTGAGAGCCTTCTCCGTAGCATATACGACACTTTCTGCCGTATTCCTTGCGTCGATTGACTCCCTTGCCCTCTTATCCTCATCGGCATGAGCCTCTGCGTCCTTGACCATCCTGTCGATCTCCTGCTCCGAAAGTCCGGAGGAAGACTCGATTCTGATCTTCTGCTCCTTGCCAGTTCCAAGATCCTTTGCGGATACATGGACTATGCCGTTTGCATCGATATCGAAGGTAACCTCGATCTGAGGTACTCCGCGCGGAGCAGGTGCAATGCCCTCAAGGTTGAATGTGCCGAGCGTCCTGTTCTGGGATGCAAGCTCTCTCTCGCCCTGCAGTACGTGGATCGATACAGCAGTCTGTCCGTCTGATGCTGTGGAGAAGATCTGGCTCTTCCTTGTAGGAATAGTAGTATTCCTCTCAATCAGCTTTGTGCATACCCCGCCGAGTGTCTCGATACCGAGTGAAAGCGGAGTGACATCCAGAAGAAGGACATCCTTGACATCACCCTTGAGGATTCCGCCCTGGATCGATGCTCCGACAGCAACGACTTCATCAGGATTTACTCCCTTATGAGGCTCCTTTCCAAAGAGGTTCTTCACGAGCTCCTGAACACATGGGATTCTAGAGGAACCGCCGACGAGGATGACCTCATCAACATCGGAAGCTGATATACCAGCATCGCGGAGAGCATTGAGACACGGAGTCTTTGTCCTCTCCACAAGCGGAGCGATCATCTGCTCGAACTTAGCTCTTGTAAGCTCCATCTGGAGATGAAGCGGACCAGACGCATTGGCTGTAATGAACGGAAGGTTGATCGTAGTCGTCGTTGAAGATGAGAGAACGATCTTAGCCTGCTCTGCAGCTTCCTTCAGTCTCTGGAGCGACATCTTGTCCTTCGAGAGATCGACACCGTTCTTCTGCTTGAAGTCCGCGACCATCCAGTCGATGATGCACTGATCGATATTATCTCCGCCAAGATGCGTATCGCCGTTTGTGGACTTGACCTCAAATACTCCGTCGCCAAGCTCAAGGATGGAGATATCGAATGTACCGCCGCCAAAATCATAGACAGCAATCGTCTCTTCCTTGTCAGACTTGTCCTTGCCGAAGCCATATGCAAGAGCCGCTGCTGTAGGCTCATTCACGATTCTCTTGACATCAAGTCCTGCAATCCTTCCCGCGTCCTTTGTTGCCTGGCGCTGGGAATCATTGAAGTATGCAGGAACTGTGATGACAGCTTCCGTCACAGGCTCGCCAAGATAGTCTTCCGCAGTCTTCTTCATCTTCTGGAGCACGATAGCAGAGATCTCCTGCGGAGAGTACTCCTTTCCCCTTATAGCGACCTTGATCTCATCATTGGCTCCTGCAACAACCTTGTATGGAACCATCGAGATCTCCTCGCTTACCTCATGATACTTCCTGCCCATGAACCTCTTGATGGAATAGACAGTATTATCAGGGTTCGTGACCATCTGGTTCTTTGCCGGCTTTCCGACAAGTCTATCATTCTCCGTGAAACCTACGACGGACGGGGTTGTCCTGTCACCTTCGCTATTTGTGATGACAACAGGCTCATTGCCTTCCATCACCGCTACGCAGCTGTTTGTGGTTCCAAGGTCTATACCTATAATCTTTCCCATTTTATCTTCTCTCCATATATTGCTTTAAGAATCATCCTATGATAGCTATCTGCTATCTCAGACGGTAAGATAATAAAGGCTGATGCAATCGTCAATTCTTTTTAGGCTTACCGACCATTACTTTTGCAGCCCTGATCACCTTGCCATTGAGCTTGTAGCCCTTGAGAAGTACCTGAAGAACCTTTTCTCTGTCGAGATTCTCATCCTCCTGGACAAGGCAGGCCTCCATCTCGGACGGGTCGAAGTCCTCGCCTTCCGGTGAATACGGCTCAAGCCCCCAGCTGTTGCGGAGAATCGACTGAAGCTGGTTCTCCACCATCGATACGCCGGTCTTTATCGACTCGATATCCCCGGTGCTTCCGGCAGCCTCGACTGCTCTCGAGAAATTATCAAGAGGATCCAGAAGATCCTTTATAAGACCCTCATTGGCATAGCGTACGGCGCTCTCCTTATCGGCACGGAGCCTCTTCTTGTAGTTCTCCGTATCAGCAGCATCCCTAAGAGCCTTGTCCTTGAGATCCGCGATCGTTTCCTCAAGCTCCTTCACCTTCGATTCCAGCTCGGAGATCTTTGCGTCCTTCGCATCATTCTCCTCAGGAGTTGTTGCAGCAGCCTCTGCTTCTGCCTTCTCCTCTTCAATAGAAGTCTTCTTATCTTCCTCAGGCATCTCGCACCTCTTCTTTTTCCTTCTTTTCATATCCACCCACCTCCGGGCAGCCAGTAATGAAGATAATAAAGCAGGGAGATATAGTCAAACCGCTTATTGACTAGCCATGGATTGAACGGTAGATTCTAGCTGTCTAGGGGTGGCATCTGCCTGAGAACATACCCTCGGACCTGATCTGGACAATGCCAGCGAAGGGAAAGACAGTGCCCTCCGGAAGGAGATCTTATGAAAAAGGCAATTCTGCTGACAATTCTTCTTGCAGCAGCTTCAGCAGCCGTATCGGCACAAGCTGCATCAGAATCCGATACGCTCACCGTATACGCATACGATTCATTCTCAGGGGACTGGGGGCCTGCAGGCAAACTCATTCCCATGTTCGAGGAGAAGACAGGCATCGATGTCGAGCTCGTAGGAGCTGGTGATGCTGTCGAGATGCTGAGCAGGATAGAACTCGAAGGAAGCTCTACCGATGCTGATGTAGTGATTGGCATAACCGATGATTTCGCATACAGAGCCTATGAGTACCTTGAGCCATATGAATCACCGGTGCTTGAGAATATACCGGACAGGCTTGAGTTCGATCCGGAGCACAGGCTGATTCCATTCGATTACGGTGATTTCGCATTCGTCTGGGACTCTGAGTCAGATCTAAGGAAACCGGAATCACTGATGGACCTGACATCGCCTGAATACAGAGGACAGGTGATACTAATCGACCCAAGGACATCATCTGTCGGTCTTGGGCTGCTTCTGTGGACATACAATCTCTATGGTGACGATTTTGCCGCATGGTGGGAGGCAATGAAGGAGAACGCGCTCACGGTAGCCGATGGATGGTCCTCGGCTTACGGACTATTCACCGAAGGGGAAGCCCCTATCGTGCTCTCATATACAACGAGCCCCGTATACCATGTGATGAACGAAAATACCACAAGGTATCAGGCCCTGGTATTCCCCGAAGGACATGAGGCAACGATTGAAGGCATCGGTATAATAAAAGGAACTGACAAGCGTGCCGAAGCAGAAGCATTCATCGACTTCATTCTTACGGAGGGGCAGGCAGATATTGCTATCGCGAACTCGATGTATCCAGCAAACGAAACAACGGTACTGCCAGATGCTTTTGAATGGGCTCCGGAACCTGCTACGATGTTCACATCCTCTGGCATAAGCACCGAGAAGAGAGATGAGATAATATCCATATGGACAGATATAATGGCAAGATAGGACTGTGGAGCTACAGGGCAAGGACAATCCCTGCCCTGCTCTTGATTGCATTTCTCTTCCTCATCCCGATGGCATTCGTATTCTCAAGTGCCATCAGGGAGGGAACCTTGGCTGAAGCTCTAGGGGAAGGCGCCACATACCGGATACTGCTGTTCACCGCAGAGGAAGCATTCATTTCCGCTCTTGTGTCCACGCTTCTGGCAATTCCATTCGCGGCGTTCTTCTCCTCGTACCGCTTTCCGGGCCGCAAAGCGATACTTGCGCTCTCCGGCCTTTCATTCACGATGCCCGCCATCCTTGTCGTCCTCGGCTTCGTGATATGGTATGGCAACAATGGCTATCTCAACACAATGCTTTCAGAGATCATCGGCCAGGGCTACAGACCATTCAGGATACTGTACACATTTCCCGCGATAATCCTTGCCCATGCATATCTCAATTTCCCAATAGCCTTCCTCATCATCACAGGGGCATGGAGCGAGCGGAGCGGAAATGAGGAGTATGCAGCCTATTCGCTCGGCAAAAGCCGCCTCTGGACATTCCTCCATGTGACGCTGCCATCCATCAGAGGAAGCGCGGCCTCATCATTTGCCCTCATATTCCTATATTGCTTCTCCTCGTTTGCAATCGTGCTTGTCCTAGGAGGCCAGCCCCGGTACTACACGATGGAAGCAGAGATTTATAGAAGGGTCTATATCGATGCTGATATCCCATCTGCAGCGGCGATCTCGATCATTGCGCTGGCGGCCACGGCATTGCTGCTGCTTATCATGCCAGAAGGCCGCAAGGAGAAGAAGGTCGACAGAAAAAGAAGGATGCTGAGGAAAGCACATGGATGGAGTCTCGCTGCGGCATTCATCATAATGCTCATCATTCTCTCATTCCTTCTTCCGCCGATGCTTGCAATCGTATACCGGAGCTTCCATGCAAAGGGCGGCGCATTCACTGCAGAGCACTGGATGAAGGGCCTCGAAGCGGGAAGCATGGCAATTGCAGCAAGTTTCGTGATAGCGTTAATCTCCGCATGGCTGTCGGTATCTGCAGCATCGGCCATAGCGCTATATTCCGCTCACAGACAATCCAGAGTCCTGTCCTTCATCTCAACACTACCTCTTGCGGCAGGTTCGGTGACAATCGGGCTAGGTCTACTGATTGTATCATCTGCAATAAGCAGGCTTCTGCCACTGTCCGCAGACTGGATAAGATACATCATGCTGCTCGCTGCCCATGTCATGATCACACTTCCGTTCTCGATCAGAACGCTCATGCCCAGGGCAAAGGCTGTTCCTGAGATACTCAGCGAAAGCGCCTATACGCTGGGAATGAGCCCCGGCAAGACTATAAGGAAGGTTGAGAAGCCTCTTCTGAGAGGAGGAAGGAGGAAGGCATTCTGCTTTGCGTTCGCCCTTTCGCTTGGAGAGGTGAATGCCACCATGATGATATCGCTGGGAAGGCTCACTACCCTTCCTGCGCTTATCTATGATCTTATCGGCCGCTATGATTACCAGAGCGCATCGGCGCTGGGAACGGTGCTGCTTCTGGAAGCTCTCGTCGTATTCATCCTAGCTGAAATCGGAGATAAGAATGGCATTTCTTGAAATCAAAGAACTGGAGAAAGAATACAAGGATTTCACATTATCGCTATCGATGGCTATAGAAGAGGGAGAATTCATTTCAATCATCGGACCTTCCGGGTCCGGCAAATCCACGCTGCTCTCTGTGATTGCCGGCATACTCCCTCCGGACAGAGGCCAGATCCTGCTATCCGGAGATGATATAACAGGCAGGAGAATCCAGGACAGGGGAATCGGAATGGTATTCCAGGATATAGCCCTGTTCCCATCGATGAATGTGAAGAAGAACATCCAGGCGGGAATGAAGGAGAAGGACAGGAAGAAGCGCAATGAGCTTACAGAGCGGCTTCTGGAACTTGTCGGCCTCCCCGGATACGGAAAGAGGACAATCTCATCGCTGTCCGGAGGAGAGGCACAGCGTGTCGCACTTGCCAGATCGATAGCGGCAGAACCCCGCATTCTGCTTCTCGATGAGCCGTTATCATCACTCGATGCACCGCTGAGAAAGCATCTCAGGGCTGCAATCCGCATGATCCATGACAGTCTTGGCATAACAATGCTCTATGTAACACATGACAGGGAGGAGGCATTCGCTGTCTCAGACCGTATCGCGATAATGCACGATGGAAGGATCGAGGCCATCGGTACGGCAGAGGAACTGTACAGGAAACCTTGCAATCTCTTTACTGCCTTCTTTACAGGCGAAGGGACGGCAATCCCGGCATCGGTACTCTCAGAAGGAGCCAGCGGAACACTGTTCTTCAGACCGGAGAATGCCCAGATAGCCGATCCGGATGCGGATTCATCATCCTTCCCTCGCCATATGATATTCCGGAATGCAGAGATCGTATCAGCGGAATTCACCGGAGACGGCTATACGCTCGGTCTGGACTGGAATGGCTTTCAGATTCTTGCCAGAAGCATAATCAGGCCCCGGAAGAAGGATGTCTCCGTTATAATCCTGAAGGAAGCCATAGAAATTCTTGACTCCTGACTGTCAGTGAGGGCCATCCAGCGCGTATATATAGAGGAGGAAAATATGAAACACCTGCTCTTTATATCATTGCTGGCGCTCTGCCCTCTATATGGAAGCATCATCTGGACACCTTCCGCATCAATTGCCGTGCTATGGGAGGGAAATGCGTACGGAAGAGGGATTGCTCCTTCAGCGACAGTTATGTCATCTATAGCCGCATCTGCTGATGCTGATGTATTTTCATTCACAATCAATGGACACAGAGTATCATTGCCTGTATATGCGGCATTCACATCAGCGTCCCTTGTCCATAGAATGCTGCAGCGCCTTCCATCGCTTGAAGCTGGCATTGGCATAGGGTATGCCCGGCAGATAAACAGCTTCACCGAGCTGGGATTCATGCTGTCAATGGCGATGCGGTGGATGGATAAGGCAGATGCCGGCGAGTGGATAGCCGGCGGCAGAATCCATGCATCATTCAGCATGATGCCCTGCATATCGCTCACCATTCCCATGTGGATACTCGGAGGAAGAAGCGGCATCTCAATAAGAACCGGCGCTGGCATTGCCTTCCACTATGGAGGCCCCGTATGAAAGCGATGTTTGCAATAGCTATAGCCCTGCTGCTCTCTGCATGTGCTCCATATACCCAGGGAACAGAAACAATCTTCATTTCTATCGCAGCTTCATATGGCAAGGACGGAGAAGCAAACTATCTGGAAAACCCTCCAGGCGATCAGAGAGCACTCTCTGAGCAGCTTTCCTACATAGCCTCCAGGAAGGGCATTCCATACAGGGAGTATCTGTTCCTTGAAACCGATGGCAGAATGAGCATCTCAGGGGATGGAAGGCCATGGGGCCGAAAGGACATACTGACTCTTCTTGAGACACTGGAAACGAATGAGCAAGACCTCATTATCTTCCATTATGCAGGCCATGGGGACCAGAACGGAAGTTTCGTCATGCCCGACGGGACAAGACTCAATCCGGACGATCTTCTCTACAGACTCCGCCAGATTCCAGGCATGAAGTGCGCATTCATCGATTCATGCTATTCAGGCCGGTTCATAGCCAATGATGCAACCCTTATGAATGGGGAGCTGTTCAATGACGGACAGCTTGTCTCTGAAACATTTGCAAATATGCTCATACCCTCGCTGAAGCTTTTCTTCACGATATCAGAACCATCGTACTGGAACACATGGATACTGACAGCCGCCGCAACCGATCAGCTATCATATGACAGCTGGGACGAAGGCTATGACAGACAGGATGAATTCGGTGCTTTCACTTACTATCTTCTGAAAGCACTTGGATACAGGATGGACACGGGAACGCCCGCTCTCCCCGATGGAAGGATAACATTCTATACAATCTATGACAGGATAAAGCAGACAATGTCGGAAACGCTATGGAAGCGTGCAACCCCGCAGGCAACCCTTACGCCAGTGGATCTCGTTCTCTTCGATTAGCCTCATCCTCTTTAATTGCGGTTTCAACCTGAGAGAAAAGATACAGCAAAAACCTCCCGGAAAAGCCCGGTAGGCCGTTGAATCGATTTTTAATGGAGAATCATACGGGGATGAAAAGTGAGGCTATCTGTAAATCTCTCGCCTGTGTCCGATATCAATTGCAACTATCACAAGCTCATTATCCTGGATATCAGCAATCAAACGATAGTCACCGATGCGATATCTCCAGAGGCCCTTGAGATTCCCGGAAAGGGCCTTGCCATGAAGCCGGGGATTATCAGTCGCCTCAAGATTCTTGACTATCCATTTCGATATTGTCCTCTGCGTAATGAAATCAAGCTTCTTGAAGCTCTTTTTAAAACCCGGTGTAATCTTAATCTCATAGCTCATAAGGAGGCCTTATCGATTCCGCATTCATTGAGAAGATCATCGAAACCAGTAAGCTTAAGCGTTCCAGCTTCCTTGTTCTTCAGATAATCCCCTGCTACCTTCATGTCATATTCATCCTCAAGCTTCTCGAAAGCAAGCCGTTTGATGACTGTTGATATGCTGCATTTATAGAACTTCGCGGCATCCTCAAGCACAGCTTTCTCCTCATCATTCACCCGCAGACTGATTATGCTCATATTCATCACTCCTGACATGTACTACATTTGTAGCGTAGCATACATATGTATGACAGTAAAGAACAACAGGATATAGTACGCATAGACGTAGCATTTGCCGTTCACCGCCTTCACCATCATGCCTTTCGGCTTCATCTTCCTCATTCTTCGCGAACCCTGAACCTGCCCATTGCTCCTCTTGCATACCTAAAACATATCTATACAATACAGGAGAAGAGAGCCATATGCACAAGTTCTCAAGCAGAACAGAGGCTTAAAGTGGTGATGCACATACCTAATTTAGACGGAAAATGTGATTAACCCTCGAGATCCTTCCGGTCCTTTATGCGCTGTATCTCATCGCGGATAAGAGCAGCTTTCTCGAACTCAAGATTCTTCGCAAGCTCCGTCATCTGCTTCGTGAGATCAGCGATATACCGCTTCCTATCGCGCTCAAGAAGGAGGTTGTACGAGGAGCTGACAATCCTGATCTCATCCTTCACTGCCTCCTCATCATCCTTCTTCTCCCTCTCTATGATATCCTCAATGGCCTTCTTTATTGTGCGCGGGGTAATGCCATGGGCCTCATTGTATGCCATCTGGACACTCCGCCTGTGCTCGGTCTCCTTTATCGCCTCAGCCATCGCATCGCTCATATGGTCGGCATACATTATGACGCGCCCATCAGCATTCCTTGCCGCGCGCCCTATTGTCTGTATCAGCGACGTCGCAGAGCGGAGGAATCCGATCTTATCGGCATCGAGTATGGCAACGAGCGAAACCTCCGGAAGATCAAGACCTTCCCTGAGCAGGTTTATTCCGACAAGGATATCGAACTTGCCAAGACGCAGATCCCTGAGAAGCTCTACCCTCTCAATCGTCTCAATCTCGCTATGGAGATAGCGTACATTGAGATCAAGGCCGGAAAGATAATCGGTAAGGTCCTCTGCCATCTTCTTCGTCAGCGTAGTGACAAGAACGCGCTCCCCCTTCGCAATCGTCTTGCGGATCTCCCCGTAAAGGTCCTCCATCTGTCCCTCCGTGGATCTGACCTCAACGCTCGGATCGAGAAGCCCTGTAGGACGGATGAGCTGCTCGACGATCTGGCTGGATTCATTCCGCTCTCGCTCCCCGGGAGTCGCGGAGACGTAGATCCTCTGACCTACCTTGTTATCGAACTCCTCATACTTAAGAGGACGGTTATCCAGAGCGGAAGGCAGACGGAAGCCATAATTCACAAGATTGAGCTTCCTTGACCTGTCACCCTCATACATAGCCCCTATCTGAGGAAGCGTGACATGCGACTCATCTATGAAAGTGACGAAATCATCGGGGAAATAATCAAGGAGCACCGCAGGACGCTCACCGGGAGCACGGCCGGAAAGAATTCTGGAATAATTCTCTATTCCCGAGCAGTATCCGACCTCCTGCAGCATCTCGAGATCGTACTCAACCCTGCTCTTTATCCTCTCAGCCTCAACAGGCTTGCCGTTCGAAAGGAAGTACTCAACCCTCTCCTCCTTCTCCTCGTTTATCTTCTTTATCGCAGTATTGATCTGGCTCTGCGGCATGACGAACTGCTTCGCCGGATAGAGCGTGATATAATCAGCATCTGCGATTTTCTCCCATGTCAACGGATTGAACCATGCGATTCTTTCGATTGTATCCCAGTCCAGATAGATGCGGAATGCTGCTTCCATATATGCAGGATAGATCTCGACAGTCTCGCCCCTCGGCCTGAATGTACCGCGTGTCAGGACGGCATCATTGCGTTCGTAAAGCATCCTCGTAAGCTGTCCAAAGACCTTGTTCTGGCTGAAATCATCGCCGACGCGGAACGTGAAAAGCATATCACGGAGTGAGACAGGATTGCCGAGACCATATATGCATGAGACAGTAGCCACTACTATCACATCGCGTCTTTCCATCAAGGAGAATGATGCTGCAAGCCTCAGGCGGTCAATCTCGTCGTTTATATCGACCTCCTTCTCGATATACAGATCCTTGCCCGGGACATACGCCTCTGGCTGGTAGTAGTCGTACGTAGAAACGAAATACGTTACGGCGTTATCGGGGAAGAAGGACTTGAATTCACGATAAAGCTGCGCGGAGAGCGTCTTATTATGCGAAAGAATGAGCGCTGGCTTCTGGATCTTCTCTATGAGCTTCGCCATTGTGAATGTCTTGCCCGAGCCGGTAACACCCTTGAGCGTCTGGGCCCTGTCACCATTCAGATACCCCTGATATAATTTATCCACAGCCTCTCCCTGATCTCCTGCCAGATCGTAATCCGAGACTACATGGAATGGCTTTGAAAATCCGGCCTGGAAATTTATAAGAGGCTCTCCAGCTATGCTCTCATAGCCTGGCGCAAAGCTGTTCTTCTTTATCTTGCTATCCATCCTGAATTCTCCGCTGTGCGCTCTATAAGAACGACATCAATGGTCATGGGCATGCCATCGCGGATCAGCGAAAGCGTTACTTTATCGCCGGGATCCGTATCAAAAAGCGACGCGAAATAATCCTTGTATCCGGAAATTGGCTCTCCATTGATTGCTGTAATCACATCGCCTCCGATATAGATCACTGACTGCCCATACTGCGTAGCCTGGTTCCCTCCATGTATTCCTGCTTTATCGGCATTGCCACCAGGAACCACCTGGGAAACGAGTATCCCCTCTGATACGGGAAGCCCCGCATACTCCGCAATCGCGCTATTAAGCTCGACAGACAGAAGATCGATCCAGCCCCTGTGCACAGCCCCGGTATCGATAAGCTCACCAACAGAGTCAAGCACTCGCTCCGAAGGGATTGCGAAGGCAACTCCGTCGGAGGTCCCCGTCTGTGTATGTATCGAACTTACAAGCCCAATCATCATACCGTTCTCGGAAAGAAGGGGGCCGCCACTATTTCCAGGGTTTATAGCAGCATCGGTCTGTATCATCGAAGGAATTACCGCGGATGATGATGAGACTATCCTGTCCGTCCCTGATACGATTCCCGCAGACAGCGACCAGCCATAGCCATACGGATGACCTATCGCATATACGCTCTCCCCGGTCATTACAGAGGATGAAGGAGCCACGTCGATTGCGGAAAGACCTCCTTTCCCGGTCTTCAGAAGCGCTATATCAGAAAGAGGATCCGTACCGACAAGGACTGCGTCGGACGTGCTCCCATCGTAGAACTTGACCGTATATGATGCAGTTGAAGATGGAGCCACATGGCTGTTCGTCACGATGTATCCATCGGAGGAGAGAATCACACCTGCCCCATCACCATTCCCGGAAAGATCGGATGATGGAAGGATCTGGACGACGGAAGGAGCTGCGCTTCTGTAGAGGGATATAGCCCGGCGATCGGTCTCGGAATACTCCCATGCACCTTTGTCACCAGAGAAAAGAGGAAGATCCTCATAGGAATAATGGATCTCATCCACAGGTATACCTGCCGCCTCGAACAAAGCCCTATCCCCCTCATTCATTACAATACCCTGAAGTGCTACCTTCACGGCATTCTCGAGATCACGCTGCTGGAGATCATGGGTCCAGAGCGAGAGAAGTACAATAAGCACGATTGCGGCCACAGCAGCCGCTGCAGCAAGAAGCAAACGCTTTCCTGAGAATTTCCTGTCCATCACTGCTGATGATAATCGCGGGGATAATATCTGGCAACATAGGTGGACACAACTTTCCTTTCTGATACAATCAGGGTTATGGAAATACTACCAGGATTCAAAGCGCTGGGACTCAGCGATGAAACGCTTGAGGCTCTGAAGGAAAAGGGCTTCGAGGAACCGACCGAGATACAGAGACTCGCGATACCACGCCTTCTTGAGGAAGGCACCGAGATTGTAGGCCAGGCACAGACAGGAACAGGAAAGACAGCGGCATTTGCATTGCCGATCATAGAGACGATAGAACCATCAGGGACTCTGCCAGAGGCCCTTGTTCTTGTCCCTACTAGAGAGCTCGCAAGCCAGGTCAGCGAGGAGATCTCATCACTGAAGGGAAAGAAAAAGCTTGAAGTCACTTCGATATATGGCGGAGCGAGCATGGAGCAGCAGCTCCGCAGGCTCAGACGCGGCGTGAATATCGTTGTGGGAACCCCGGGAAGGATACTCGACCACATCAGGCGAGGATCGCTGAAACTTGAAGAGCTTGAATTCCTCGTTCTCGATGAGGCAGATGAGATGCTGGACATGGGCTTCATCGATGATATCGAGCAGGTACTGAGAGCAGTTCCGGAAAAAAGGCGCATGCTGATGTTCTCAGCTACGATGCCTCCTGAAATCATGAAGCTCGCGGAAGGATTCATGAAGAATCCAGAGATAATCAGAACGCAGAAAAAGGATACTGCAGCCCTGACCACGGACCAGATCTACTATGAGGTCCGCGAGGGAGACAAGCTTGAGGCACTGACAAGAATCATAGACAGGGAGAAGGAGTTCTATGGCGTGGTATTCTGCAGGACAAAGCTGCAGTGCGATGAGATAGGAACAAAGCTCAGGGACCGCGGCTACGATGCGGCATCGCTCCATGGGGATCTATCGCAGAGGGAGCGCGAGGCCATACTGAAGAAGATGAAAGACCATCAGCTGTCGATACTCGTCGCAACCGATGTCGCGGCACGTGGTCTTGATATACAGGATCTGACCCATGTCATCAACTACACCATTCCATCCGATCCAGAAATCTACATCCACAGAGTCGGAAGGACAGGCAGGGCCGGGAAGACCGGAACAGCCATAACCTTCATCACTCCGTCGGAGGCAAGGAAGCTCAGCTACATAATGAAAGCCTCCCGCGCCGATATAAGGAAGGAGGAAATCCCGAAGGCAGAGGACATCATCGAGGGGAAGAAGCAGAGGATACGCGACCAGATTGAGGACGCGCTCTCCATTCCTCCAAGGAGCGAATACATGGATCTTGCCCGGTCATCGCTCTCAGGAAGGGATCCTGTGGAGGCATTCGCAGGGCTTCTCTCATTCATCTACCGCAATGAGCTCGATATCTCGCAGTACAGGCCTATAGAGGCAATCATACCGAAGGAGAAGAAGAAGTCCAGAAAGGAGAGAAAGGAAGAAGCCAGAAACAGAGAGCCATATGACAAGGTCAGAAGCCCTTCCATGGATGACCAGGGGACGACAAGGCTCTTCATCGCAAGGGGCAGGAGGGATGGTCTTACAAAGAGCATGCTCTGCAACATCATCATGGACCAGGCAGGTGTGCGGGATCAGGATATCGGTGATATAGAGATACTGGAGGACTGCTCGTTCGTGACAGCTCCCTACTCGATAGCGGAGGAGATTCTCAAGGCTTACTCAGGACGCATGCAGAAAGGAAAGCCCGTAATAACAAAGGCAAAGCAGGAGAGCAGGAAGGCATCCAGGAAGGAACCGAGGAAGAAGAGCGCAGCGAAGACAAGGAAGCGCAGGAACTGGGAGGATGACTACCAGCCCTATGGCCGCGATACAAGGCCAGGCGAGGATGGCAGATACAGTTTCCCTGACAAGAAAAGGAGGAAGAGAAGATGAGCGCATATGACTTCACCATAGTCGGTACAGGTCTCTTCGGCGCGGTCTTTGCTCATGAGGCCATGAAGCATGGGAAGAAGGTCCTCATGGTCGAGAAGAGGGATCATATCGGCGGCAACATCTACACAGAAAAGCGCGACGGAATAGATATCCACAGATATGGGGCGCATATATTCCATACATCGGACAAAGAAGTATGGGACTATGTGAATGGACTTGCAGCATTCCGTCCATTCATCAACTCCCCCATCGCTTCATACCACGGGCATATCTACAACATGCCTTTCAATATGAATACATTCGCACGCATGTGGGATATCTCGACACCGGAAGAAGCGAAAAGAATCATAGAGAAACAGAGAAGAGAGATAACCCATGAGCCTGAGAATCTTGAGGAGCAGGCAATCTCGCTTGTCGGACGCGATATCTATGAAACGCTTGTCCGTGAGTATACGGAGAAGCAGTGGGGAAGAAAATGCACAGAGCTTCCACCCTGGATCATAAAGAGGCTTCCTGTCAGATTCACCTATGACAACAACTACTTCTCAGATCCTTATCAGGGAATACCAGAGGATGGCTACACTGCGATAATAGAGCACCTGATTGATGGCGCGGATATCGTTCTCTCGGAGGATTATACGGCGGACAGGGAGAAATGGGACAGAAAGTCCGGGAGGACGCTGTATACAGGCTGTCTCGACGCTCTCTATGAGTACAGGCTCGGAAAGCTTGAATACAGATCAGAGATCTTCCGCGAAGAACGCCTTGAGATGGAGGATTTCCAGGGCAATGCCGTAGTGAACTACACCGATGGGGAAACACCATGGACAAGGATCATCGAGCACAAGCACTTCCTGAAGACTGCTTCCCCTGTCACTTGGATAAGCAGGGAGTATCCTGTGGATTACAGCGAGACTGGAGAACCATTCTATCCAATCAACGATGAAAGGAATTCCGGGCTGTATAAGGAATACAGGAAGCTTGCGGAGAGCGACAGCCGCCTCCTCATAGGCGGAAGACTTGCTGACTATGCCTATTATGATATGGACAAGACTGTCAGGGCCGCGCTCAATCTCGCAGCAAAAGCACTCTGATCAGATATGGCTGTTATCAACAGAACGTGAGGCAAGGAGACGGCGCATAAAG
>CALXLE010000003.1 GCA_944389115.1 uncultured Spirochaetaceae bacterium | reverse complement strand
CTAGGCCAGTGCCCTTCCGTTACTGATGGGAATGCATTGTGGTGCATTGCTATGAGGATCGGGAGTATTCCTCGATTCCTAGATTAATGATGAGGGCCTTCTCTTAGCCTGTGCGGAGAAGGCTCTGCTTATTCATTCATTTAAAATCATTATTCATTTCTACTACTGCGCCATTCCGCAACAATACTGCGCCCGCTGTTGCAAAATCTGTGCATATGTTTTAACTTTGAGTTAAAGTTTAGTCTTGCAAATATCGGTTTATAGGTTATCCTGAAAAAGGAACGTTCCTTTTTCTTGGTACTTATTCTTTTATTGCAAGAAAAAGAGATAAAATATCGTTCCTATGGTGGGCTATGAAGAAGATGCTGACGATTATTGATATAGCGGCACAGGCAGGAGTATCCAAGACAACTGTGTCCAGAGTCATCAATAATGATCCGACAGTGACGGAGAAGAACCGCATCAAAGTCCAGAAAGTGCTTGATGATACGAACTTCATTGCTAGTGAGAATGCAAGGGCGCTGCGCTCAAGCCAGTCCAGGACGATAGGATTCATAACACCATTCCAGATGACATCATTCTTCCGCAATGAGTTCTTCCGTGAGATATTCATGGGAATGAGGGAGTCCTTCGCAGAGGAGGATTACGACCTTCTCATAGCTTCCGGAAAGGGCAATGAGGATGATGCCATACGCAGATTCATATACAAGAACAGGGTAGAGGGCATAATGCTTCTCTATTCGATTCCCGATGATCCTAATATCCACGTTCTTGAGGATAGGGGACTTCCGTATGTGCTGATCGGGCCATACTGCAATGAAGAGGGGAAGAATATCGTTGAGTTCGATGGCCGGCAGATAATGCGCGAGGTCATAGGCTACTATCGTGGGCGTGGTTTCTCGGATATCGCATTCTTCTCTGCGGATAAGGAATTCTCCGGCAATATCAAGTTACTGGAAGGCTTCAGGATGGCGCTTGCGCTTTCCGGCGCCGATCCCGATAAAGCAATCGTGAGGCAGGGACTGAATACCGAGGAGCTTATCGCCTCAGCTTTCAGTGATATCGTGGCTTCCGGGCATATCCCCGAGGTCATAATAGCCGCAGATGAGACCATTGTCCGCACGCTTCTTTCTGTAATGCGTGATATGGACGTTGACAGAACCGAGATATTCGCTATAGAGGACAGCTGGATAAACAGCTATCTCGGCATATCCTCGCTGGATCTTGACTACAGGACTGTAGGAAAGACTGCAGCGGGACTGATGCTTGATACAATCAAGGATCCCGCACGGAAGCAGAAGGTTATGCTCCCGTATAAGATAGAGATTAGGGAAAGGAGGAGGGTAAAATGAAGAAACTCTGTATCATTCTTGCACTGCTGCTGGCAATCGCTATTCCTGTATCGGCAGGTGGCTCAGGTGAGTCCGAGGCCCAGGATAGCGGAAAGCGCGTATTCACTTTCTGGGATTCGATCTTCAAGACCGATCTCAATGCGAATGCATATCTGAGGACTGTGAAGGAAGTCTTCGAGGAGATGCATCCGGATGTTGAGCTGCAGATCATAACGAAGGGCAGACCGGAGCAGCAGATCGATGCTCTTACCATCGCATTCAGCTCCGACGATGGTCCTGATGCCTTCGGTTACAGCGTAGGTTCGCTTATGGACCCATTCATCGAGAGCGGCAAGCTCATGGACCTCAGGCCGATAATCGAGAAGAACGGCTGGGATAAGCAGATGGTCAAGGCTTCCTGGGATATGGAGCAGCAGCTCTGGGGCGATCACCGCTATGCCCTCCCTATCGAACACACGGCAATGGGTGTCTACTACCGCAAGGATCTCTATGAGAAGTTCGGCCTTGAAGTGCCTAAGACTTACGAGGAGTTCATCCATAACTGCGAAGTCCTTCAGGAGAATGGTATCGTAGCTATTGGAAATGCGGGAAAGCTTCCTGCTATCACAAACAGATGGTTCGATGCTCTTCTTGAGAAGAATTGCGGTCCTGAGCTTCATGATGCCATCCTTAATGGAGATACTTCCATTAATTGTCCGGAAGTCGTTGAATCGCTCTATGAGCTGAAGGATCTTTCCAGGTTCTTCCAGGAAGGCCATCTCTCTGCAGAGGAGTCCGAGGTTTATATGCTCTGGTATCCAGGAAAGGCATGCCATTTCTATACAGCAACATGGCAGGCTGATACCTTCGAGACACAGGGACAGGATATCTCGCTCTATGGATACTTCAGATTCCCGACCGACCAGACGCCATGGAGATCCAATAGCTTCTGCTACGGCGTATATATCAATGAGAACACACCTAACAAGGATCTCGTAGAGGATCTTCTCAAGGCTTTCGCATCTGATAGGGCATTCCAGACAGCTTTCGATGAGAAGACATCGATTGTCGGATCACGCCCGGATGTATTCGATCTTTCCAAGCTTGATCCTCTCCGCCAGGAACTCATCACTGACGTTAACAACCCGGACGGCTCCTACATGCCATCCAATGAGATGTGCTGGCCTCCTCGCCTGACCGATGAGCTCTTTGAGGTTCTCGATCAGGTAATCATGAACCTCATGACACCGGAAGAGGGTGCTGCACAGCTTGATGAGCTTGCCGCGGAGATCGGTTTCTACAGATTCTGATTCGCTTTTGACATGCAGGCCGGAAGCCTCCGGCCTGCTCATTGGATATCATTATGCGCAGAAAAACAGACTGGACACCATACGTGTTCCTGATTGCGCCTTTGGCGCTTTACACCATTTTCATGATATTCCCGACCGTTTATTCGTTCTTCATCTCGCTTCATAACTGGGATGGCCTGAGTGGTGTCAGGGAATTCATTGGGCTTGATAATTATGTCGAAGTCCTCACCGAGGATGAGATTTTCAAGGTTTCCATAGCCAATAACGTAAGATGGGCTATCCTGTCCGAGATAATCCCGATTGTGCTTGGTCTTGTCATGGCCTTCGTATTCAACTCAAAGATGAAGGGGTTTGGTTTCTATAGAAGCGCTATCTTCTTTCCGTCCGTTCTTTCTATAAGCACGATAGGACTCATCTGGAGATGGCTTTATGATCCTAATCTAGGACTTCTTCCCGAGATTGTCAGGATAGTCACAGGCGGCCGGGTCTCATTCAACTGGTTCGCCAATCCTGAGCATACGATCTACTACCTTATTATTGCAGGTTCATGGGCCTATTCCGGGCTCTGTATGATACTCTTCATGGGCGGTATCAAATCCGTGCCTGAAGGAACAATCGAGGCAGCTTACCTTGATGGGGCGACAAGGATGCAGCGTATTTTCTATGTGATCCTTCCGCAGATGAAGAATTCCATAAACATTGTCCTGACTTTCACCTTGATCAATTCATTCAAGGTATTCGACCTGATCTATGTAATGACAGCAGGAGGGCCTGGAAGAATGACGAACGTTATGGCTACATGGTCCTACTATTCGATATTCCGTTACTACGAATACGGCCCGGGAAGCGCTATGTCGATCATCATGGCGATCATCCTCGTTGTCGGATCGCTGATCATCAACAAGATAGTGCGGATGCAGAAGAACTGAGGAGGAACGCAATGAACCATAAAATCAAGAGAACAATCATCTATATCGTTGCCTCCATCTATATAATCATCTGGCTGCTTCCGATCTTCTATCTCTTCATAGTCGCAGTGAAGCCTGCCAATGAGTTCTATATGAATGGAATGTTCGCCTGGCCGGAGAATCCGACGCTTGGCAACTTCGTGATAGCCTGGAACACGATCAAGAGCTACTTCTGGAACAGCCTGTTCCTTGTCGCTGTATCGCTTCCTTTCATAATCCTGCTGTCGACGATGGCTGCATACTCGCTCTCGCGCTTCAGCTTCAAAGCCTCTGTCTTCATCATAGGCTACCTGATGCTGGGAATGCTCCTGCCTCAGCACATAACGCTCCTGCCTAACTATATGACGCTGAAGGCCGCGGATCTGCTGAATACAAGGCTTGGAATGGTGCTCGTCTATATCTCGCTGAACATTTCGTTCACGTTCTTCCTGACAAGAGGCCATTTCCTTGGCATCAGCCGCGAGATAGAGGAAGCTGCCAAGATCGATGGCTGTCCTTCATACATGATCTTCTTCAGGATCATCCTCCCGCTCTCGGCCCCGATAATCATCGTGTCGATAGTCATGAACTTCATGAATGTATGGAACGATCTTGTCCTTGCGATCACATACGCAACGGATGATGCGAAGCTGCCTGTAAACGCGGGTCTTCTGAGATTCGTAGAGCAGTATGCACAGAACTATGAGAGGATGACCGCTGGTATTCTCATCGCAATCCTTCCTCTCTCGATAATCTTCATAGCGCTGCAGAAATACTTCGTGGCTGGAATGTCCGAAGGTGCACTAAAGGGGTGAACATATGATTATTGATCTTTCTTCAGGATGGAAAGTAACACAGGATGTATCGGATCTCGGAGAGAAGCTCCATCTCTGGGATGGGAAAATGGTCATGGACAGATGCACACATCTCTTCTCTGACTGGGAGAGCATCGACAGGCTTGCTGCTCTTCAGGTCCTCTTCTCGGATCATCCGTATTATGGAAGGGAGCTAAGGTACTTTAACCAGGCTCCATGGTGGTATGCGATAGATTTCTCATTCAATGGCAATCCTGATGATGCTGCGGAGCTTGTCTTCTCCTCCGTCGATTACTATGCCAAGGTCTGGCTCAATGGAACGTACCTTGGAGAACATGAAGGATACTTCGATCCGTTCTCATTCGATGTCACAGGGCTTCTCAGGGAGAAGAACCACCTTGCCGTACGTGTCCATGCTCCATGGGACAGCCAGGTCCTTGAAGGAGCAGAGAGCATGCGCTGCTACTCTGTGATAAGGGAGATGGTCAAGGGTACATACGAGCATGCCGATGGCTTTATCCAGCGCGATGTCAATCCAATCGGCATCATGGGACCTGTCACCATCCATAGCGGCAGGAGCATCATCGCAAATGGCTTCAATGCTGTATCAAGTCTCTCTGATGATGGAAAGGGAACATTCACGATCTCCGGAAGGACAATCCAGGGCTCAGAGCCAGTGAAGGTCAGATGGACGCTTACAGATGATATGGGAATCCCTGCCGCTTCAGGTGAGACCGTCCCTGAGAATGGTTCATTCTCAGTCTCCTCAGAGATTGACGATCCAGCTATATGGAGCATCCCAGAGCGCGGTAAGCCTACGCTCTACACAATCCGCGCAGAGCTTGTCGATGGTAAAGGCAATGTGCTTGATGCAGCATCAAAGCGTATCGGATTCCGCTCAATCAGACTTGAAAGAGACAAGACGAGGACAGAGTTCTATCTCAATGGCGAGCGTATCTTCATGCGCGGCACATCATATTTCGCCGATGTCTATATGTCTGAGATGTTCCGGGACCGCTATCTCAGGGATCTCCGTCTGATAAAGGAAGCTGGATTCAATGCTGTCCGCGTCCATGTTCATGTCGAGAAGGAGGATTTCTATTCCGTCTGCGATGAGCTTGGACTCCTTGTCATACAGGACTCCGACTTCAACTGGGAGCATCCGGTTTCCGAGGAATGGTTCGCCCATGGCGCCAAGGTGTTCTCTGCGATGATAGACTTCCTCAAGAGCCATCCTTCGATCATCTGCTGGATTGCGCTCAATGAGCCAGATGTCTGGAAGATATTCAACGGTCTTGCGGGAACTGAGGATATGAAGATCTCCGATGAGGCGCTCCTCCTTTCCGGCCGGCTTCTTGATGTTCTCAGGGAGAAGGATCCAGACAGGCCTTATATCAAGGCATCAAGGGAGGAGGATGACCCGGAGAGCGGTGATACGCATACATATACCGGTTCGCTCGCTACAGGAACGGAGTATACAGCTATAGCTAATACAAAGGAGAAGCTAAATACCGAATTCGGCATGGATGTCCCGGGAGCTCCTGAAAGCCTCTACCGTGATAAACGTGTATTCAGAAGGATTATGCCTGCATGGGAGAATATCGATGAGATCCACGAGTATCAGTACAAGCTGATAAAGTACTACATCGAGCACTACCGGATGCAGAAATACTCACCGTGTGCAGGCTATTTCCAGTTCATGTTCATCGATCTCTGCCCGCAGAGCTTCTATGGCATCTATGATTACTATGGATATCCGAAGAGGGGTCTTGAGGCTGTTCTTGAATCGGGAATGCCTGTAGCTGTCATGGCAAGAAAAACTGAGGATGGCTTCAGTATATACATTGCTAACGATCTTCTCAGAAAGCTCTCTGGCAAGGTTGTATGTTCAGTGATGCAGAATGGCATCTCCATATACTCTGCCTCATTCGATGCATCCTGCGCGCCTGACTCCCTTACTCAGATTGGAAGGGCTGTCTTCAAGGCAGATGGTCCGTATGATATCAAGCTGAGATTCCTCGGAGAGGATGGAGAGGTTATCTCAGAGAACAGCTACAGAAAGGCATTCGAGGAGATGCATCATATCAAGGGACACTCGCAGGAGCTTGATAACGAGCTTGGAATGCGTCTCTTCTATGAGGAGGATTGATGGGCAAGGTTGTTGATATAAAAGATTTCGATTTCTCTCCCTATGGCAGATACCTTGCTGTTCCCGATAAGGCACCTGGGCTCGTTACCGACCACAGCAGGTGCTGGGGGCAGGAATATACTCTTCCGATGGGCCAGATGCGCTTCGGGGTCGAGGATGCAGATCCATCGCCAGTGATCTCAATAGACAAGCTTGAGCAGCATAGACTGTCAAAGGAGGTTGTGATCCCGGGAAATACAGACTTCGTGATTGCTCTTGCTCTTCCTCGTGATATCCATGATATGGAGGAGCATCCCAATGCGGAGGATGTGGTGCTTATTGCGATACACCCTGGGGATATCCTGGTGCTTGATGAGCATGTCTGGCACTCTGGCTGCTATCCTGTAAGGAGCAGCGGACATTACTTCTTCATGTACAAGGTTCGCGATGAAGAACTCTACTGGAGGGAGATCATAGGAGGGCCTGTGAAGGCCTATATGGAGGATGTCCGATGAAGAGGAGCAAGGACTGGTTCAAGGATCTTGTGATCTATCAGATATATCCAAGAAGCTTCATGGATTCCAATGGTGATGGCATTGGTGATCTCAAAGGCATCATCAGCCGCCTTGATTACATAGCATCGCTCGGCGTGAATGCTATCTGGCTTTCCCCGATCTATGAGTCGCCATGCTATGACAATGGCTATGATATCTCGGATTACCAGTCGATCGATCCGATGTACGGTACGTTCGATGATTTCATCGCATTCCGCGATGGCTGCCATGAGCGGGGAATCGCTGTGATCATGGATCTGGTCATAAACCATACCTCGCATATGCACAGGTGGTTCAAGGCATCATCGGCTTCGAGGACCGGAGAGTACAGCGATTACTATATCTGGAAGGATCCTGTCGATGGTCATGAGCCGAACAACTGGGCATCCTGCTTCGGCGGGAGCGCCTGGGAGTGGTGCCCGGAGAGGGGACAGTACTATCTCCATCTCTTTGCGAAGGAGCAGCCGGACCTGAACTGGGAGTGCGAAGCGCTGAGGAATGAGGTCTTCGGCATGATAAAGTGGTGGATAGACAATGGCGTCGATGGCTTCCGTGTTGATGCTATAAGCTACATGGAGAAGTATCCAGGCTTTGCCGATTCCCCAGAGCCTCCGATGCCGGACGGGTATTCGCTTGCGATGAATGAGTGCAGCAACAGGGAGGGAACGCACAGGATCATAAGCTGTATCAAGCAGAGTCTCCTTGAGCCCGCATCGATCATGTCTGTCGGGGAAGTGAACTGCATGAAGCTCTCCGACTACCATGACTATGCAAGCCAGTCCAGGCATGAGTTCGATATGTGCATACCGTTCATCTCTCCGATTGTCGAGATTTCCTCATGGTCTCCTCTGTCGATGAAGAAGAACATCATAGACACGTATGCAGAGCTCAAAGCCGATGGGTGGTGGGCAAGGTTCCTCAGCAACCACGATAAGCCAAGGCAGGTATCGCTCTATGGCAATGACAGGGAGTATAGGAAAGAGTCTGCGAAGATGCTTGCGTCAATCATGCACATGCTTCCGGGAACCCCGTTCGTCTTCCAGGGCGAGGAGCTTGCCATGGCGGATATCCGGTACGATTCGATCGATGACTATGATGATATCGATACGAAGAACGTCTACAGGGAGATGATCCTCAGCGGCAAGAGCGAGGCGGAGGCTCTGGATATAGCTGCAGCTGTCAGCCGTGACAATGCCAGGACTCCGATGCAGTGGTCTGCAGAGAGGAATGCCGGATTCTCGGAAGGCACTCCATGGCTTGGAGTGAACCCTGACTATAAGGATGTGAATGCTGAGAAGGAGATTGATGATCCTGATTCTGTACTGTCCTTCTACAGGGATCTTATCCACCTGAGACGTGGCTCTGAGTGCATAAGACGTGGCGATCTCTCATTCCAGCTCGAGGATGATCCTTATCTCTTCGTCTTCTCAAGAAACCTTGGGAATGAAAGCTACATGGTTATCGCGAACTTCTCCGATTCAAGGAGGCATTGCCATGCCGATGTGCCATCGTGCGATGTCATCATGTCTAATTACGGCAGGGCATCTGTCTCATCGGATATGGATCTCGAGCCCTATGAGGCAGTTATCGTGAAGGTGAAGCAATGAGTGTGGATATTCTTATAAAGAACGCGGCTGCGGTTGTCAGCTGCGATTCCTCCGATACCATCTACTATGATGCGGATATCGCGATAAAGGATGGCAGGATTGAATCGATAGGGGAGTTCCGAGGTGATGCTTCCAGAGTGATCGATGGGCAGAACATGTTCATCTATCCAGGGCTCATAAATACCCATCACCATTACTATCAGTACTTCTCGAGGAATCTTCCTGAAGTGCAGAACATGGAGCTCTTCGACTGGCTTACGGCACTCTACGGCATATGGGCAGGCCTTACGCCTGAGACTGTGCGCTATAGTGCGATGGCTGCGATGGGGGAGCTTATAAAGCATGGTTGCACGACAAGCTTTGACCATCACTATGTCTTCCCCGGCTCTTCCTCCCTCGATATGCTCTCGGCCGAGATCGAGGCTGCAGAGGCACTTGGCATGAGAATCCATGTGTCACGCGGATCGATGGATCTTAGCCGCAAGGATGGGGGGCTCCCTCCCGACAGCGTTGTCCAGCCGATCGATGCAATACTCAGGGATTCTGAAGAGGCTGTCAGGCGCTTCCACGATCCTTCTGAGGGTTCAATGGTGCAGGTAGCGCTCGCGCCTTGCTCTCCATTCAGCGTCACAGAGGATCTTCTCCGTGAGTCGGCAATCCTTGCCAGAGAGCTTGGCGTAAGGCTCCATACCCATCTGGCAGAGACAAAGGATGAGAACAGCTATGTGCTGAAAAGCAAGGGCATGAGGCCACTGGAGTACCTTGAGAAGCTTGGCTGGACCGGCCCGGATGTATGGTATGCCCATGGCATCCATTTCAATGATGAGGAGCTTAAGGTCCTTGCGTCGACCGGCACAGGGATAGCGCACTGCCCGGTTTCCAACATGAAGCTCGGATCGGGCGTATGCAGGGTTCCTGAAATGCTTCAGCTCGGCATAGATGTCGCTCTTGGTGTCGATGGGAGCGCAAGCAATGATGGCTCTGACCTGATGGCTGAGATGAGAGCCTGCTATCTTCTGCACAGGCTTGTATCAAGCTATGATGCCCCCTCGGGCTATGATGTCCTGAAGATGGCGACAGCCGGAGGCGCAAAGGTTCTTGGAAGGAATGATATCGGGCACCTTAAGGAAGGTATGAGAGCCGATCTCTTCGCTGTCAGAACCGATTGCATCGAGCTTGCCGGAGCCACATTCGGGCCTGAGTCGATGCTCGCTGCTGTAGGACTTTCAAGGCCTGTCGATCTTACGATCATCAATGGCCGGGTCGTGGCAGAGGATGGGCATCTGGTTCTTGCCGATGAGGATGAGATCTATCGGAATGCCGATAAAGCTGTCCATTCATATCTTGGAAGATAATACAGAACGAAGGCGTCCGGATTGACACTCCGGGCGTTTTCGGTAACATTTTCGAAGAATCTGAAAATAGGAGTGGTTTTTTCCTGATTCGATCATCTTTTCACCACTCATAGACTTCCGCTCTGCGGTAATGAAAAAGTGGTATCCATGTCTGAGACAAGATCTTCAGCTTCAGTGTCCTCTTATGATCCGATGAGGGAGCGCCGCGTATTCCCTCTGCTTCTCTCGATGTCCCTGCCGATGGTGCTGTCCATGCTTGTAAGCTCACTTTACAACATCGTCGACAGCTACTTCGTCGCTATGATCAGCGAAGACTCGATGACGGCTCTTTCCCTCGTATTCCCGATGCAGAATCTTGTGCATTCTGTCGCTGTTGGCTTCGGTGTCGGAATGAATGCCGTCATAGCGTTTCATTCCGGAGCAGGGGAGCGCGATAAAGCCGATGCTGCTGCGACAGGAGGGCTGCTGCTCGCTGCTATCCATGGGATTTTGCTGACAGTCTTCTGCATTGCCTTCTCTCCGATGTTCCTCAGGATGTTCACATCCTCCGAGGTCATAATCGATGGAGGTGTCCGCTATTCAGTTGTCGTATTCGCATTCTCTCTGGTGAACATCCTCGGAATAACCTTTGAGAAGTTATTCCAGTCGGTCGGACGTATGAAGGTCTCCATGGCTGCGATGATGGCAGGATGCATATCGAATATAATCCTCGATCCCGTATTCATATTCGGAGCAGGGCCTGTGCCTGCTATGGGAATCGAAGGCGCAGCGCTTGCGACAGGGCTGGGACAGCTCCTTACACTCGTGATATACATTGCTGTCTACTACATCTCGCCGATGAAGGTGAGGATCAGAAGGGATATGATGGTTCCGGGCCTGAAGATGGCTTCAAGGCTCTATCTGATAGGTATTCCTGCAACGCTGAACCTCGCGCTTCCTTCCGTGCTTGTATCGGCGCTTAATGCGATGCTCGCATCATTTTCAGGTGTATATACGCTTGTCCTGGGCATCTACTATAAGCTCCAGACATTCCTGTATCTCCCTGCAAGCGGATTCGTGCAGGGTATGAGGCCTGTCATCGGCTACAACTATGGTGCCGGCGATATGGGCAGGGTAAAGCGCATATTCACCGTCGTTCTCATCATGTGTGCTGTAATAATGCTTGCCGGTACATTGCTCTCTGCTGTATTCCCAGCTTCACTGATAGGCATCTTCACAGAGAACCCCGATACGATCAGCATCGGTGTCACAGCGCTGAGGACAATCAGCATCGGATTTATCTTCTCCTCTGTTTCAGTGGCATCATCCGGTGCGCTGGAAGGGCTCGGGAAGGGGATATCATCCCTTATGATCTCACTGCTGCGCTATATCGTTGTGATAATCCCTGTAGCCTTCCTGCTCTGCTTCGGGCTTGGAATGGGACCTGATGGTGTTTGGTCGGCTTTCTGGATCACCGAGATCATTGCAGCGGCTGCTTCTATAGCGATATACAGGAAAGCAATAAAGCAGTGAGCCTATAGCTTCACGGCCCTCATCCGCAGGCGTACGTAATCGGAATGCCATCTGCCATCACAATAGAGGTCCGGCCTGAGATTCTCTACAGCCTCGCTGATGATGGCAGCTTCCTTGTTTTGCCTTTTCCGTACCGATGAGCTCCAGGACTCCGTTTCCATACTGATGAACGAAGGAGAAGTCCTTCGTGTATTTCTCTGCATCCCATGTGATATTCACATCCTGGATTCTAATCCCTCTGGAATACTGTGTCCATGTTGGGAAAGTGATGATGTATCTTCTATGCTGTGATGGCCCCCAGAAAATAAGCGAGGGCCTCTTTCTGAAGCCCTCGTCGTTTGCTTACTTTCCTGCAAGTGCCATCATTTTATCTATTCTTCTCTGGTGCCTGCCGCCTTCGAACTCGGCATCGATGAATGCATCGAGAATCTTCTCCGGATCTTCTGCGTAATCGACCCTGCCTCCGAATGCGATGAACTGGGGATTGTTGTGCCTTCTCGTCATCTCCGCAGAGTATGCAGTCTGCGGGAGCGCGCACCTTATCCCATCCATCTTGTTCGCCGCTATCGAGATCCCGATGCCTGTGCCACAGAGGAGGACACCGAAATCATATCCGCCCTTGCGGAACTCCTTCACAGCTTCCTCTGCCTTGTCAGGGTAGTCAACGCTCTCTTCCTTATCCGTTCCGAGGTAAACGACCTCAATCCCTCTATCCTCAAGATGCTTCCTGAGCTTTGCTGCGAGCTCAACAGCACCATGATCATTTGCCATGACCGCTTTTGCCATCTTTAAAACTCCTTTCTCCCATTATATCATCTAGAGTATGGAAATCTACATTACTGGACACCGCAATCCGGATATGGATTCAGTTTGCTCTGCATGGGCTTATGCAGTGCTAAAGAACAGGCTTGATGATGGCAATACATACAAGCCGATCATGCTTGGACCTGCTAATGGCAATACAAGGGAGTTCTTCTCATCGAATTCGATAGATCTGCCGGAGTTCATGCATGATGCACGGCCGCGTGTAGGGGAGGTCAAGAAATCCCCTACGTATTCGATGACCTCCTCCGATCCGATATATCTTCTCATGGATCTCTATTCAAGGATGCGGCCGACGGTCGTTCCTGTTATAGATGACGGGGAGTTCAGGTGCCTTCTGTCTTCCGATGATATTAACAATTTCTTCCTGCGGGAGAGCCGCCATGGCGAGAGGATGAGCTATACGCTCTCCGAGGAAAATATAGGCAGGGTGATAAAAGGCACATTCCTCAAGCATGGCAAGAGTGTCAGCATCCAGGCTCCATATATGGTTGGAGCGATGGAATACGGGGTATTCCTGTCCCGTCTGGATAAATGCCAGGTGAAGCCCGTGCTCATAATAGGTGACCGAAGGAAGCATCTTGAGGCTGCGATACAGCGCTCTCTTCCAGGTATTGTCCTTACCGGCATAGAGCGCCTTGATGAGTTCGATTTTGATTTCTCGTCATTCGATGGATTCGTATATGTCTCAGCAATGGATACTGCTGAGACGCTGAGGCTGATGCGCCTTTCGACACCTCTTTCCGATATCCTCCGGAGCGAGGAGGTCCATCTTGATTCCGATATGCTCTTCGACGAGGCGAAGAAGACGCTCCAGGAGAGCGAATACAGAGGGCTGTCGATCTATACCGATGGCAGATGGTCGGGATTCGTCACGCGGCGCTGCTTTCTCGATAAACCGAGGAAGAAGTTCATCCTCGTCGACCATAATGAGATTGAGCAGTCGATAACAGGACTCGATGATGCGGAGATAGTGGAGATCCTTGACCATCACAGACTTGCCGCTCCGCGCATGAGGACGCCTATCTACATCTGCTCGGAGCCGCTCGGATCAACGTGCACGATAGTCTATGAGCAGTTCAGGAAGTGGGGTGTGGATATCGATCCAATGACTGCAAAGGTCCTTCTTGCAGGCCTTGTCTCCGATACGGTCATGCTTAAAAGCCCAACGGCTACCGATTATGACAGGCATGTTGCCGCCAGGCTTGCAGGTATTGCCGGTGTGGATATAGCGGTGTTCTCTGAAGCGCTCTTCTCAGGCGATGTCTCTCTTGCGGAGAAGAATGCCGAGAGTGTCATACGCTCCGATATGAAGACATACAAGGAAGGGAAGGTAAGATTCGCGATAGGGCAGGTCGAGGTGACGAATATCGCGGAAGCAGAGGAGATAAGGGAGAAATACATCGAGGCGCTGGAGATTGTCCGGAAGCGTGACGGGCTGGACTGGTGCATGCTGCTTATAACCGATGTGATACGCGGCTCATCGGTTCTCCTTTCCTCTGACTATCCTCTTGTCCAGAAGCTTGCATATGACAAACTCTCCGATGGTATGCTCAGCCTGCCTGGGGTCCTATCGAGGAAAAAGCAGCTTCTGCCTGAGATTCTCAGGGTTGTGTCCGGGGAGTGATCAGACTCCCTGGATCCTTATTATCGAGGGAATCTGCCTGATAGCCTGCGTGGTCTTCTTCATGTCATCATCGCTGTCGGCACTGATCGTGAATGTTCCAACAAGTCCTTCGGGGGCGACGTCGAGCGCGCCCTGTATGAGATGGCCTCCGTGCTTTCTGACCGCTTTGTCGATCTCTCCGAAGAGCTCGGAGTTGAATTTGGCTACAACGGAGAAGCGTCTGACGAGTTCCTGGTTATCCCATTCGACAGGGACGATGCGCTCATCAGCCTCGCTCATATTCTTCAGGTTGGGGCAGTCAGCCCTGTGGATGACATATCCTCTTCCTCTTGTGATGTATGCAACGATCTTATCGCCATGGACTGGGTTGCAGCACTTCGCGAAGTCGAAGAGTATATTGCTGTTGTCACCGATGACAACAGAGCCCTTCTTGTCATTCGATGTGAACTTGAGCCCCTGCATCAGCGGGATTATCGCCCGGGTGCTCTCCATCGGGGTCTGCGGCTTTTTCTTCTCTGGAGCGGCTTCCTGCGCTATAGGGATATTCGATGCTGCATTCTTGTTCAGCCATGCCCTGATCTTCTTCTTCGCTGATGTCGTCTGTGCATAATCGAGCCACTGCTGGTTCGGATGGGCATTGGGGCTCGTCATGATCTCCACAATCTGCGTATTCCCAAGTGGCTTGTTAAGAGGGATTATCGAGCCATCGGCCCTTGCTCCTGAGCAGTGGTTGCCGATCTCCGTATGGACTTTATATGCGAAATCAAGGGCAGTCGATCCGACAGGGAGCTCGATGACATGGCCCTGTGGAGTGAATACGACAATCGAGTCCTTCAGCAGCTCATTCTTGATCTCATCCATGAAGTCCTCGGATTCCTGGATCTCCTTGGACCATGATTTGATCTTCTTGATGATCTTCTGGTAGTTGATTGAATCAACAGCCTTCCATGTGCCTGACTCAGAGCCCGATGCCGCTTTGTACGCCCAGTGCGCTGCAACACCTTCCTCTGCGGTCTTATGCATCTCCTGTGTTCTTATCTGGATCTCAAGATGCCTGTTCTGCGGACCGAGGACCGTTGTATGGAGCGACTGGTAGTTGTTCGCCTTGGGCATCGCTATATAGTCCTTGAAGCGGCCTTCGATAGGAATCCATGTGGAGTGGATTATCCCGAGGATTGTATAGCATTCAACCGTCGTCTGGCATATTACCCTGATACCGAGGATATCATAGATCTCATCGATCTCCTTCTTCCTCTTCTTGATCTTCTGGTATATCGAGTAGGCGTGCTTTACCCTTCCTGTGATCTCTATATCGGTGATTCCTGCCTTCCTGCAGGCTTCAGCTATCGCCCTTGATACCTGTTTTATGTATGCGGTATATTCACCTTTCTTCTCAAGCAGGTAGCTGTTTATGTAGTCATATGACTCCGGCTTGAGAGCCTTCAGCGAGAGATCTTCGAGCTCGCTCTTTATCGTCTGCATACCGAGGCTGTCCGCGATAGGCGCGAAGATGTCGAGGCAGTCCTGCGCGAAAGAGCGCCTTCTCTCTGGGGACAGTCCTGCGATTGTCCTCATGTTATGGAGCTTATCAGCGAGTTTGATGAGGATAACCCTGAGGTCGCGTGACATGGCGAAGAACATCTTCTTGATGGTCTCCGCTTCCTGGATGGATTTCTCATCGGTAATCCTGGATATCTTTGTTACAGCCTGCACCATCTCCCCGACTTCGCGTCCGAATATGGTGGAGATCTCCTCCTCGGTTGTATCCGTGTCTTCGATTGTGTCATGGAGAAGGCCTGCGGCAACTGTATCCGCATCCATTCCGATCTGCATGAGTATCTCAGCAACTGCGATAGGGTGAGTGATATATGGCTGGTTCGTCTTGCGTCTCTGGTCTCCGTGTTTCTTCGCAGCAAAGACCGCTGCTGCCGATATCTTTGCCTTGTCCTCATCGGAGTACTTGATGATCTTCTTGACGAATTTGTCTACAAGTTCTTTATTTGGAATTTCTTCTGCCATAGACTACCCGTTCCTTACCCGCAAGATCCTTTCTGGATGCGATATCAGAAAAACCTTCCGTTTCGAGAAGTCTACCACATATCTCAATCTGCCGATAGTCGCACTCGATGGCTAAATAGCCATCCGGGGATAAATAATCCGGAGCCTGTGATATTATCCTGCGGATTATATCAAGTCCATCCCTGCCTCCGCCTACAAGGGCATTCATAGGCTCGGCCTTCACATCCCTTTCAGTCTCTTCGTACCAGGCATCGGTAAGGTAGGGTGGGTTTGTCGCTATGATATCGAAGACAGAACCTTCCCACGGCCCGAAGAGATCTCCGGTCCTCGCATCGGGTTCTTTTCCTATGTTTGAACGGTAATTCCCAGAAGCTATAGCAATTGCTTCGCTGGATATATCAGAGAGGGCAACGGGAATCGAGAGCGTGTGCGCTATGGCAGTGCCTATTGCTCCGCTTCCTGTACATAGATCAAGAACCCTCGGATTCCTGAATCTTCCTGCAAGCTCTATTGCCGTATCGACGAGAGTCTCCGTATCGGGGCGCGGGATCAATACGCTTTCTGAAACATGGAATGGAATGCCATAGAATTCCTTCTCTCCCATGATATATGCCATTGGGGTCCCGGAAAGACGTTTTTCCATTAGTGTATGGATAACTGCCTCAGCCTCGGTGGCAAGCTCCGATTCTCCCTCTGTTATCTGGTGGATATCATCGAGACCGGTTGCAAGCCTGAGGATTATCCTTGCATCTGTGCTGTCGAGCTTTCCGAGGAGAAGTCTCCTCGCATCCTTTATCCTCACGCTTCCTCAAGCGCCTTCTCGCCCGCCGCAAGCTTCAGTGCATCGATTACCTCTCCGAGCTCTCCTTCCATTATGAGGTCAAGCTTATAGAGGGTGAGGTTGATCCTGTGGTCAGTGAGCCTATTCTGAGGGAAGTTGTATGTCCTGATCCTTTCTGAGCGGTCTCCTGATCCGACCATATTCTTCCTCGCATCAGCTCTTTCCTGCCTCTTTCTGGATTCCTCTGCCTCATAAAGCCTTGAGCGGAGTACCCTCATCGCCTTTGCCCTGTTCTTTATCTGTGATTTCTCATCCTGGCAGATTACGACAATGCCCGATGGGATATGGGTGATTCTGACAGCGGAATCGGTTGTATTGACGCACTGTCCGCCAGGACCTCCTGCTCTCATCACATCAATCCTGAGATCTTCCTGCTTTATCTCGATATCTGTCTCCTCAGCTTCCGGAAGAACGGCGACTGTGACAGCTGATGTATGGATCCTTCCCCCTGATTCCGTCTCTGGGACTCTCTGGACTCTATGCACTCCAGATTCGAATCTCAGCGATCCATAGACATCCTTGCCAGAGATAGAAACGACGATTTCCTTGTATCCTCCGATGCCGGTCTCATTGAGATTCATTATCTCCATCTTCCAGTGCATCTTCTCCGCATAGCGCGTATACATGCGGAAGATATCCGCAGCGAATAGGGCAGCTTCCTCGCCGCCTGTTCCTGCACGGATTTCCATGATTATGTTCTTTCCTTCAAGAGGATCTGGCGGTATAAGAAGCATACGGCATTCCTTCTCAGCCTTATCATGCTTCTCCTCGAGCTCAGCTATCTCCTCCTTTGCCATCTCCACCAGCTCCGGATCGGACTCGCTCTTGATCATCTCCTTCGAGCCTTCGATTTCCTCCTCGAGCTTGATGATTTCCTCCATCTTCTCGATGACCGGTGCAAGATGCGATCTCTCCTGCATCAGTGTCTTATACTGCTTCATATCGGAGAGCACAGCTTCCGATGCAAGCTTTGCATCGAGCTCTTCAAGCTGCTTTTTATATTCAGGGAGTTTTTCTGTCATAGGGGTAGTATATCAATACAGGGATTTTCTTTCCATCAGGTGCATTAAGGCAGACAAAGACGCTGCCAGCGGTATGCAAAGCAGCGTCTTTGAATGAATTAAGATGATAACGTCTTAGCTATTCAGATCTATAGGTTCCGATGTTTCAGATGTCCTAAGGTTCAATGTACTGCCGCTTCTCACAAAATAGGCATCATTATCTTTTCTTTCCGCAATTCCAAATTTCTGTCTAAGGCATATTCTCACTAATTACCGCTGATAATTTTATTATTAGCAAGATTATTAGCGATAATCAGCAAGAATATCAGAGAGGCTTGGCATGCATCCGCAGTGCGGATGTCATGCAATCACTTCATCATAGAGTTTCTGGCCGTATTCCTTGAGCTTCATCAATATCTCTTTTTCCTTGCCCGTCGTATCGAGCGACTGGAGAAGCTCATCGACTGTGCGCATGTAGTGCTCGTAGGAGAGGGCTCCTTCAGCAGGGGGATTTATGAGACGTAGTGCTGAGAAGTTCTTCCAGCTTGCCTTGTCTTTCTCAGACAGGGCCTCTGGCCAGTTCCTCGCTACCTGCCTCCACAGGAGCTTGTGGTATTTGTCGTTGTCGAAGAGGTGCTCACCTTTGCGAAGCCTGTCTTCAGGCTTCATCGCCCTGATGCTCTCCATAACACCCTTGTCATGGTCTGAAGGGAAGCTCTGGTAGATGGTCAGATCTGGATCGGTGTCTGCATCGGTCCTCTCTTCCCTTGCTTCGAGTATCGATTTTCTGGAGAGAACGGGGGCGACAATGGCCTTCGCTGCTTTTCTCCTTATTTCTTCCTTCGTGAATCCAAGTCTCTTCTCGCTCTCGCTATCGAGTACGCTTATCGGGGCAACGAAAGGACAGCGATTGACCATCAGCCTTACGATTCCCGTCTCCTGATAACCACCTGCCGCACTTTCAGGGATATCCCTTGTGAGGTCGAAGCAGTATAGAGCAGAGGACTTCTCTGCCTCATAGAACAATGGAAGCAGGGGGTGCGTATTGCCTTTTTCTGATACGAATATAGGCTGAGTATTCAGAAACGGCTGATGGGTAAGCACATTGATTTCCTTTGTTATCTCATTCTTTGTCCTGTGCCCTATGGCCCATGCGTAGAGATTAGGCTGCTTTTCCTTTATGAGTTTCGCGATAGCTATTGTCGCCCTCACATCGACAAGCGCGTCATGCGCGCCTACCTGCTCGATATTGTTCTCCGCTGTCAGATCGGTAAGCTTGAATGATGGTGCACCTGTCTCCTCGTTGAGAGTGGTGAAAACAAGACCTTCTGGTCTGAGATCGCGAGTCGCCCTCACTAGGTTTATGATATCCCAGCGGGAGCAGCCGTTCCTGTATTCCCGCTCATATGGATCGTATAGATTGCGGTAGAGCGTATTGCGGATTACTTCATCATCGAATCCTATGGAATTGTATCCTGCCGCGATTGTTCCTGGCATCATGAATTCAGCCCTGAGCTTCCTTATGAATTCCGCTTCGCATATGCCTTTTTCATTCACTTCCTGCGGTGTTATTCCCGTTATGAGGCAGGAGGAAGGGGTAGGAAGGTAGTCCTGGGAGAGCTTTGAGTAGAGCACAATCGGCTCCCCGATAGGATTCAGGTCCATATCGGTGCGGATCGCAGCGGCCTGCGCTATCCTGTCATAGCGAGGATTGAGGCCGAATGTCTCGAGATCATACCATAGAATCGTTCTCATCTTATCTCCGATCAATGGCAGCAGTGATGTCCGTCTTCGTGATGGTGTCCGCAGCCTTCGCCGTGCTCATGATCATGATGATGGCATGTTGCATCAGGATCATAGCTCAGTGAACCCGAAAGGAATGCCTCAACGGCAGCATCCGCATCGCCCTCTGCGCCAGGATAAACCTTGATTCCCATAGCATCGAGTGCATTCCTTGCTCCCATTCCCATGCCGCCTGCGATAAGCATCTCTACGCCTCTTTCCTTCAGAAATGGAGCAAGTGCGCTATGACCGCCTGTCTCTGCGGATGAAACAACCTCACTGGAGACAATCTTCCCATTCTCAACGGTGTAGAGCTTGAAAGCTTCTGTTCTTCCGAAATGGCCGAATATCGTGCCATCAGCTTTATTGTATGTTACAGCAATAACCATAATATTCTCCTATACTATGAATATAGCACCCCGGCTTATAAGGGAAAAGGTCTCTGTTGCCTTTTGCTGTTTTGCTGTATTGTTGTGCTGTTAACATCCTGGAAACCAGGAGTTCACAATGCTAAGGGAGAATTGCGGAATATGCAGGATTCAAAGAAGGAAATATTATCGTGGGCATTGTATGACTGGGCCAACAGCTCATTCGCGACAACAGTTATGGCTGCGTTCTTTCCCATATTCTTTTCCCAGTATTGGTCGTATGGGGCGCAGAGTACGACGAGCACATTCTATCTGGGGCTGGGCAATTCACTTGCTTCTGTGATTCTCGCTGTCATCGCTCCCGTCATCGGAGCAATCGCTGATAAAGGAAGCTATCGCAAGAAGCTTTTGATTCTCTTTGCGTTTCTGGGGGCCGCAATGACATTCTCCCTTGCATTTGTACAGATGGGAATGTGGCCTGTAGCGATTCTGCTGTACATCTTTGCTAATATCGGATTCTCCGGTTCCACAACGCTCTATGACTCGCTTCTGCCATCGATAGCCTCAGAGAAGAAGATCGATGCGGTCTCGTCTCTGGGCTACGCCCTTGGGTACATAGGCGGAGGACTGCTTTTCCTCGTTAATGTGATCATGTATCTCTTCCCTCAGGTGTTTGGACTGGCTGATGGGGTGGCTGCCGTCAAGGCTTCCTACATAATGGTAGGTATATGGTGGGTCGTATTCACGCTTCCTCTTGCATTCTTCGTAGAGGAGCCGCAGGGGGAGAGAATAACGCTTGGGCGTGCGGTCCGGGAAGGTTTTTCTGATATAGCCAGTACGCTCTCAGCGCTTGGCAGTCTCAGAAATGCTGCGATGTTCCTTGTCGCATACTGGTGTTATATCGATGGCGTTGATACGATTATCAGAATGGCAACCGATTACGGCACATCGCTCGGATTCTCATCATCAAGTCTTATCGTGGCTCTTCTCATAACTCAGTTCGTCGCATTCCCCTCGGCTATCCTTTATGGGATGTTTGGCAGGAAATGCGGGGTGAGGAATGCTCTTCTTGCTGCTATCGGGGCATATATCGTGATAGCGATCCTGGGATTCTTCATGACCAAGGAGATCCATTTCTATCTCCTCGCTGTCTGCATAGGACTCTTCCAGGGCGGCATCCAGGCACTTTCAAGATCCTACTTCTCACGCCTTATCCCTGAAGGCCATTCCTCCCAGTTCTATGGATTTTTCAATATGCTTGGAAAATTCGCCGCAATCGTAGGTCCTGTGCTTGTAGGTATCATGTCAGTTATAACAGGAGAGCAGAGGTATGGAATTCTTTCCCTGATAATTCTCTTTATGCTGGGATTCGTCCTCCTGAGGAAGGTCGATGATAGGAAGGCTAAGGAGGAAGCCGAGGCTTTTGCCATGAAGCGTAAGTAATATGAAGAATGCTTTCAGTCTAAGTCCGTCTTCTCTTGTGATTTTGCTATAATCAATTTTAGTAGTTCCAGTTTTAGTAAAATCAATTATACTAAATTCAGGATAATAACAAACAGCTTTTTCAATTAGACAAAAAATTGGCAGACTCGTGAAAATGATAGAATATTTACTTGTAATAAAACAAGATATTTTTATATAGTCTAAAAGAATGACTCGCTGTAGAGGATTAGATATAAGCCCGGTGCTTTGATTTCCACAGCTTCACGGTTGTAAGAACCATATGATATAGTTTTCTGATGTATGTGGATTGGTACTGGGATGAAACATTCTGTCTGTTTTTGCATTCAGCCTTTGCTGCGTTTAGCGGTGTATTTTGAATTTCCTTGAATCCATGCTTACGGATTGCTAAAATCCATATTATGCTCAGAAGGCTTCTTAAAGTACTATCCGCTGTTATAGTCGCTTTGTCGCTTTTTCCGCTTGCGTCAGAGCCAGCGATTGC
>CALXLE010000002.1 GCA_944389115.1 uncultured Spirochaetaceae bacterium | reverse complement strand
GAATGAGATTGAAGAATTCATATACAAAATCTGTTACCGTCCTATCTGGGAATCGGTAAATAACTATATAGCATCGCATCCGACAGCACTGAATCTCAGCATGGCACGTATCAAATATCCCGATACCGCATTGCTGCTTGATATGCTTCTGGAATATGCCACTCATATCCGTATCGATGAAGATTCTCTGTTCTTCGATGCCATACTCAGCTGTACCATAGAACTTCAGCAATTTGATGAATATCGCGGAGAAATGTCCGGAGAAACATCACAATGGTTGATCGCGTCCTGCGAAGCCGTCATCACAGATAAGCTGGATTCTCTGAAGGTTTCATCCGTAAAGCCCTGGAGCAGGGATTCAAAGCCATCCGGGAATGGTATTGCAGCTTCCAAGAGCATAGTTCCTATTATCGCTCGTAAGGATCTTGATAAAGAAGCTACGGCTTTTCTGGAAAAGTATTATCCGGAAGCCTTAGCTGAGCCGATGCGCGTTCCAATTGAAGATATCGCAAAAGAGAAACTTCATCTGAATGTTGTACAGGGATATCGGATCACCGACGACTTCAGCATATTCGGCCAAATCTGCTTTTCTCCAGGTTAAGTAAAAATATACGATCTCTTCAAAACTTCAGAGAAGGAAGAAGAAATGCCCAGAGGCACAATACTGATCGACGCCTATACCTACTGGCAGCGTAATAGCGGCTGTGTAAACAACACCATCGCGCACGAAGTCTATCATTGGCATCGTCACAGACTATATGCAGCGATAAAATCCATTCTCCGGAATGAAAGATTCATTGCCTGCCGCTGCCCTGCTGACATGGTATACCCCAACGAAAGTGAAGAGTGGACCGATGAACAGCGCATGGAATGGCAAGCCAACAATCTGGCTCCCCGTATCCTTATGCCGATCGAGACATTCAAGACTAAGGTTGATGAGCTGTATCAACAATACAACTATGAAGATACGCCGCTGAAATTGGCAGTGCTCACCTGCATCGCCGATGATCTCGCACGCTTCTATGGTGTATCAAGGCAGTCTGCCCTCATTCGCATGACAGAGACCGGTTATCCTGAAGCAAAGTCTGTACTGCAAGCCATAAACGAAAAAGAATGGCATTCCTACGTCAGCCTCGAAGACGTTTTCTATGAGTACAGCACCAATGGCGATTTCCGCAAGCTCATTGACTCCGGCAGATTCAAATATGTTGATGGATATGTTGTCATCAACGACGAAAAGTATATCGCCGCTGATGAAACCGGAAAGGCAACTCTTACCGAGTATGCCTGGGACAATCTCGATGAATGCACCTTGTCCTTTGGCTGGCAGCGGATACGTCGTGCATCCGCAAAAGAAGTTCTTCCTGAGATCATATTCCATCGCGAAAATGATGAACAGGACATATCCAAATATGATGCTGATCATAATACTGCAGTCTTACAGTTGTCGGAGGATCTTCAGCGCAGAAATAAGAACTTTGAGGAAAACGAGAAAATACATTTGCTCTCTACTGCAAACAAGAACTGTTGGGAATATATCTTTGAAGTCATCAACATCAAAGGTATCAGCAAAGCTCACTTCTGTACTCTGACTGAACTCGGAGAAGAGAACTACCGAAAGGCAGAAAAGGGCCTAAAGAACGATCCGACAGTCAGAACAATCGTCGCCATAGGTGTAGGCCTATCCCTCGATATAGAAACAGTCGACAAGATGCTCTATCTTGCCGGCAGAAACTTCAAAGATACTCCAGAAGATAGAGCCTTACGTTTCTGCATTACCGGTCTCTCCGGGCATCCTTTATCAGACTGCAATGATTTCCTTGCTGCCAGAGGATACGAAACTCTTGGCACAAAGCAACGTCTATAGAACTTTCAGCCGCTATTCCATCACTGGGATACGCGGCTTTTTTCTTTTTCAAAAATATTTCCGACTAGGTGAGTCGCGATTCGTCCACAAAATCCCTCTTCTGGTACTGAATTCTATATAAGCAGATCCGCTGAACACCGCAGAAATGCGGGTTTTTTTGTTGTGCTCAATCCGACTCGGTGAGTTTTTCCAAATAAAAAGAAAGCGATTATGATGGGCTTAGCTCCGGTGAGATTGCTTCTTTAGCGCTGAAGATGGTTCTACCGTCTCACTGAAGCCACCATGTAAAACACGTCAGCCCATGTAGAACAGGCTGGCCATGCAAACTAGGAGGAATCCGAAATGACTGGCCACCTGATAGGGACAATTTCATATCGCCATAATGCGGATTCCTCCGCGCAAATCTACGGAGGAAAAGCATTATGGTCGATAACGAACTCACCAAGTACAGCGATAAGCGCTCGTACAACAACCTTCCCGTACCGGAAGGACAGTACCTTGCTCCGTTCCTGGTCCATAACTGGGACGAAGTGAAAGCGATGAACTATCATCGCGAGAACCTTGAAACCTGGCACTTCAGCGGCATCGCCGTTTTAGTCGCCTTCACACCGGTCACTGCAGAACAGTTTCCCGGCACCATGAAGCTCTTCTGGAGCGATGTTCGCACTTACATTGCTGACCTGAAGAAGGATCCGAACATCCTCTCCTACGACAAGATGCTGGAAGATATGATGTCGGAAGACGGCAACGGCTACGACCCTGCTCAGACAGAATCTTTGGAGAACACGACTCTGCTCGGCCTTATCATTGATGATCTGATCCATCAGGTCAGAGAGATGAATCCGCGCTACGGTCGCATCCTCGATCTACTGAAGCAGGAATGTACCAAAGGCGAAATCCTTGATGCACTGCTCTCTGAGTACGGCATCAAGAAGACGCAGGCATATTCTGAAATTAAAGCAGCTCAGAAGCTTGCGAAGGATCTCTTTAACGCCGAATGATTCTAAACCGACACAGATGAAAGAAGCAGCGATACTGGATCCGCTCCGGTACCGCTGCTTTGCTGTGTGCCTCTGTATTCGATTTTTATCTCTTAGACGGTCTGCCCTGCATCTGCCACCTGTCGTGGCTCTGTATGCTCCGGACAGCCTGCTTCAAACTATTCGCACGACCGTGCTGGTGATATGGATGTGATGCCTTATGCTTGTGGAATAAGATGCATGTTCCCGGTGTCGGATACTCAGGATTATGGATAAACCAATAATGACCGGTATTCCGGCTCATAACCGTTACATCAAAGGCATCTGTGAAGATGATGGAGAAGTACTTAGGATCCAAAGCGGAGAAATCAGCTGCATCAAACATAGTCTTTTCCCTGTCCCTTAGCATATTCTGCCTGCCGCTCTGCGACAAACTGAGCATGAAGAGCCTTCTTCTCCTTCAGGAATCTTTCATGCAGTTTTCTGGTTTCCTTCTCCACAAACGCCTTTTCTGCCTCGATCATCTCCGCTCTTGCAGCGTCCAGGCTAATGATGAGCTTGCCATCCTCGCATCTGACCAATACCGGATCTCCAATATGGAACCCAGCAGCCTCCAGCCACTGCCCCATCAAACGAATCGACGGAACAGGCTTGTAGTTGTGCCCGCTCAGCGCACAAACCTTCAGTTCTC
>CALXLE010000001.1 GCA_944389115.1 uncultured Spirochaetaceae bacterium | reverse complement strand
GATACGCACTCATTGCTCCCGTCAAGGAATTTCGAGAAGAAGAAATCATCCTCAAGCGTGACGTCCCTGATTATATCCATCTTCTCCTTTTTGCTGATAAGCTCCATGGTCCTCCTTCAGGAGCATGCATTATGGATGCTCCTGTAATGTATACGCTCTAGGTCGGTTTTTCTGACAGCATTTCCTGGAAAATCCGGGAATCTTTATGCTGAAGTTGGCAGAGGACGGCATTCAGGACGTTATTATTCCATGAAGCTCCTATTCGTCTATCTGTTCTGTCTTCCTCTTATCCTCTCCTGCGGTCCCGATGTGAACCCGTGTCAATTCACCATAAGTGCATACAACATGTATCTCTTCTTCGATGGAACAGATGACGGATGGGAGTATGATGGATTTAGGAGAAGTGATGGCTATACGCAGGAACGATATCTTGGGAGGATAAAGGATACCGCTGCCTTCATAGCGAGGAATATGGATTCCGATGTCATTATCCTTTCTGAAGTGGAGAGTGCCGCAGTGCTCAATGATCTGCTTGAAGCAGGACTGAGGAAGAAAGGTTATCAGTTCTATGGGCTTGCTTCTGATGGTACTGTTCCATTATCTGTGGGATTCATCTCACGCATCGCCCCTGAGGCAAGCGCCATCCATAGTGCAGGCGGGGAGCGTGCTATGCTTGATCTGTCCTTCAATACGGCATCGGGAACGATACGTATCTTCGGTATACATGCAAGAAGCAGACTTGCGGACAGCAGCGAGGATATTAGATTGCAGCAGTTCGGACATCTCCGGGCATTGATGGCTGATGCTGATGAGGATATCGTGATTGCTGCAGGGGATTTCAATGCTGATCCTCGTTATCCGGAGAAAGGAATGGCAGAGTATCCTTCCGCAGGAATAGAGGGGGTCCCCATGAGGATTACAGGAGATCCAGGACTTGCCTCTGATACAGTCTTCTATTCACCATTTCTGGATAGTGAGGAGACAGCGGCTGTAGGGACATATTCATATCAGGGGACATGGTACTTTTTCGATAACATCATCGTCGACTGGAGAGCGCTTGATGGCAGAGGACTGGAATATAGCAGTTCCACCGTTGTTATGCCATTTGAGGCAAAGGATATTCTTGGACGCCCTCTGGCATATGATTCATCAACCGGGATGGGATATTCCGATCATTTCGCAGTTTCCGCTAAGTTCTCCTCTTTCTGATTGCTGATTCCTATATTGCTATCATCCCAATCTATTGCAATAATCATCCCTATGATTGAAGAGAATCTCAGGGAGACCCTTCTCGGAGGGCAGTCGTTCAGCTGGACAGAGGATGAGGATGGTAGTTTCTGGGCCGTTCTCGATGAAAGAGTTGTGAGGATAAGAACGCTCGATGATGCGGCTTCCGATCCCTTCCTGTATGACTATTTCGATCTCGGATACGATTATCAGAAGGCTAGGGATGAGATCGCAGCAAAGGACTGCATTCTCAGGGAAGCGGTGGAGTCATCTGGACTTATAAGACTTCTGCATCAGGACCACTTCCTCACCACAATCTCCTTCATACTCTCCCAGAACAACAATATAAAGCGAATCACTGGGCTGTACCGGAGGCTTTCCGAGCGCTATGGACATGAAGTCGAACCAGGTAAATATACATTCCCATCGCCATCTGAGCTTGCATCTGCCGATGAGGATGCCCTTCGCGCTCTTGGCGTCGGCTTCCGTGCACCTTTCATAATAGATGCTGTCAGGAAGGCAGCCCTTCTCGATACTATTGATTCACTCTCGTTCGATGATGCAATGGATGCGCTCCAGACAATAAAGGGGATAGGGCCGAAGGTCGCTTCGTGCATACTCATATTTTCGTATCAGAGAAGGGAGGGGTTTCCCCTTGATGTGTGGATGAAGAAGGTCATGAAGGAGTATTACCCTGATAAGGATCCTTCGTACTTCCATCCATATGAGGCACTGTCCCAGCAGTACCTCTTCTCATGGATACGTCAGAAAGGATGATTATTTGATTGCATCAGGGAACTGCAGCTGATAGAAGATCTGCTCCAGCTCAAGCGCTATGTTTATGTTGTGTATAACGCAAGGCGTCTCCCCGTCTGATGCGGGTTTTGCCCTAAGCGTTATTGGTGAGAAATTGAGTATCCCCTTTATTCCTGCATCGATGAGCTTTTCTGCGGTGTCCGCAGCAGATGCTTCAGGAACCGTTATTATGGCAACTTTGACCTCAAGCGCTTCGATTACCTCCTCAAGCCTCGACAGGGGATAGACCGGGACAGGATGGGAGACATCGGAATAGACGACAGGATCTGTATCGAAGCCTGCCACTACGCGTATGCCATCTGGTTCGAAGCCTGAATAATGCATAAGAGCTTTTCCTATCCTTCCGCATCCGACGACGATTACATTCTGAGGATCCCCCTTCCCGAGAATGGCGCTGAGCTTCTCTATGAGATCCGTTATTTCATATCCGCCCCTTTTCTGGCCATGGATGGAGAGGATTGAGAAGTCTTTCCTGACAACAGCGGCGGATACACCTGCCGCATCGGAAAGGTTGTGTGCGAACACTTTCTCTAATCCAATAGCTCTGAGACGATTAAGAGCTCTATAATACCTTGTTATCCTGATAAGCATATCGCTGTTCATATTTAATCTCCAAATAAATGTGATTATCGTAATATTATCTGAGAGAGTGTAGCTATAAATATGAAAGCCTTCAATGCTTTATGCGTTCTTTTATGAAAAAATACCTTGTTTTATTGCAAACTATAAACCAATTCAGTAAAATCTTAGCGAATGACAAAGGAGGGCTTATGGCTCAGAACATATTCTCGGATGAGCTGAATGCGTATCTGGCAGAATGGAAAGACAAGCCAGGCAATCTCATCATGATCCTTCACCGTGTCCAGGAAGAGTTCGGATATGTGTCGAGGGAAGCTGCTGATGAGGTATCCAGACAGCTCGGAATTCCCCTTGCTACAATCTGGGGAGTTCTTACTTTCTACCACTTCTTCAAGCTCAACAAACCGGGTAAGTACAACATCCAGGTATGCCTGGGCACCGCCTGCTATCTCAAGGGCGGGGATATCATCATCGAAGAGCTTGGCAAAGAGCTCGGGCTCGGTGTTGGCGGACTGACCGAGGACGGCAAGTTCTCACTTGAAGCAGTACGCTGCGTCGGATGCTGCGGTCTTGCTCCTGTTATGACAATCTCAGGAGAGGTCTTCGGAAAGGTTGCCAAGAACCAGATATCAGGCATACTCGATAAATTCGCCTGATGCACAGTGTGGCAGATCTTGTCCTGGAAGCTGTAGAGAACAGCACTGAGGCAGGGGCCGGAATAATAAAGGCCTTGGCTGAAGATGAGGGAGGGATCTGGATGATAGAGATCCTTGATGACGGGGAGTGGGTGATCGAAGGTGATCCATTTCCTGAGGGAGCAACAACCAAGGGCAAAGGGCGCGGACGCGGTCTGTCAATCATATGGGAGGCATCGCGCGGACGCTGCAGCTTAACACGAGGAGAAGGATATACCCAGCTCAGATTCAGAGTTGAAGATGATGGAAGCTTCGGAGATCTGTTCCATGCATTGCTTCCGGTCTTCCTGAGAAATCCTGATGTGTGGGTCAGCATACGGTCATCCGGAGTGGAAAAGAGATTCTCGACGGATGATCTTAGAAGGGAAGATGCATTTCCCTCCGATGCTTCAGGGATAAGGGCCTTCAGGGCTTATATCGAGAGGCAAGGGTAAAAGTAAGGAGAGAGATTTATGGCTAAGCTTTCGCTTTCCGATCTTCACGCTATAAGGGAGCGCGAGGAAAAGAATCTGAAGAAGCGCGATATCCACGGACGCACTGTCCATGTAGTTGTCGCGATGGGCACATCCGGAATCGAGAAGGGTGCCAAGCTTGTCCTCAACACTATTGCAGATGAAGTTGAGAAGAGAGGACTCGATAATGTAATCATTACACAGACTGGCGCTGCAGAAGGCCGCCCTGAGCCTGTCGTTGAGGTTTTCAAGCCAGGTGAGGGACTGACTATATACGGCAATGTCGGCAAGGATGATGCTATCCGCATTGTAGCGGAGCATCTCGAAGGTGGAAAAGCCGTTGACGATCTTGTCATCGGTCATGAGGAGTAGTGCTATGGGATTCAAGAACTATATTCTTGTCTGCGGAGGCACGGGATGCGAATCCTCACGCTCCGATCAGATCTATCATGCTCTTATCGATGAGGCCCAGAACCAGGGCGTCGCTGATCAGGTCCAGGTAATCAAGACGGGATGCTTTGGATTCTGTGAGCAGGGCCCGATCGTCAAGATCCTCCCAGAGGATTCATTCTATGTCCAGGTAAAGCCTGAGGATGCAAAGGAGCTTATCGCTGAGCATGTGGTCAAAGGCCGCGAGGTGACAAGGCTTCTTTACAATAAGGCTCCTAGAAAGGCTTACGAGGAAGTCGAGGACATCAAGTTCTATCAGAAGCAGAAGAGAATCGTACTCCGCAACTGCGGATCGATTGATCCAGAGAATATCGATGAGTATATCGCAGCGGGCGGATACAAGGCTCTTGAGAAGGTTCTCTTTGAGATGACTCCTGATGATGTCATCAATGAGCTCAAGGTCGCAGGACTCAGGGGCCGCGGCGGTGCAGGCTTCCCGACATGGATGAAGTGGAACTTCACTAAGGTTGCCGAGGGCGATGAGAAGTTTGTTGTCTGCAATGCTGATGAAGGCGACCCGGGTGCTTACATGGATCGTTCAACGCTTGAAGGCGATCCGCATTCTGTCCTTGAGGCCATGGCGATCTGCGGACGCACTATCGGTGCCCAGCATGGCTATATCTACATCCGTGCGGAGTATCCTCTTGCAATCCACCGCCTTGAAGTCGCTATGAAGCAGGCGAGGGAGTATGGCCTTCTTGGCAAGGATATCCTTGGCTCAGGCTTTGATTATGATATCGAGATCAGACTCGGTGCTGGCGCATTTGTCTGCGGAGAGGAGACCGCTCTTCTTCAGTCCATCGAAGGACATAGAGGCATGCCTCAGCCGCGTCCGCCATTCCCTGCTAACAAGGGTCTCTGGGGCAAGCCGACCGTCATAAACAATGTTGAGACATGGGCAAATATTCCTCAGATCATCGATAACGGAGGCGAGTGGTTCGCATCCATCGGTACAGAGGACAGCCATGGAACAAAGGTATTCGCTCTCACAGGCAAGATCTGCAACTCTGGTCTTGTAGAGGTTCCTATGGGAACAACGCTCCGTGAGATCGTGTATGATATCGGTGGCGGAATCGCCCATGGCAAGAAGTTCAAGGCTGTGCAGACCGGCGGTCCTTCCGGCGGTGTCATCACAGAGGAGAACCTCGATACCCCTATCGATTTTGGCGGACTCCAGAGAATCGGTTCCATGATGGGTTCCGGTGGAATGATCGTAATGGACGAGGATGACTGTATCGTCGACGTAGCTAAGTTCTACCTCAACTTCACAGTTGATGAGTCCTGCGGAAAGTGTGCTCCATGCCGCATCGGCGGAAAGAGTCTCTGCAATATCCTTGAGAAGATCACCCAGGGCAAGGGCGAAGAGCAGGATATCGAGCAGATCCATCAGATTGCAAAGGCTATGCAGATCGGTTCTCTCTGTGCTCTTGGCCAGACGGCTCCGAATCCTGTTCTTTCATCTCTCAGGTATTTCCCGCATGAGTATGAGGCTCATATCCAGGATAAGAAGTGCCCATCTGGAAAGTGCAAGAAGCTGATCAGCTATGAGATCAATACCTCAAAGTGTATCGGATGTACGGCTTGTGCAAGGAAGTGCCCGGTCGGTGCTATTTCCGGAGAGGTCAAGAAGCCTCATAAGATCAATGGCAATGTCTGTATAAAGTGCGGCGTCTGCAAAGAAACATGTAAGTTCGGCGCAATTGAGATTCACTAGGAGGAGAGCGATGATTCATCTTACTGTACAGGGAATAGATGTAGAGGTAGCAGAGGGAACAACCGTCCTTGAGGCTGCCAGAAAAGCCGGCATAAAGATCCCGACGCTCTGCTATCATCCGGATCTTAAGCCGTTCGGTTCGTGCGGACTGTGCGTATGCAAGCAGGAGGGATCCAAGAAAATCCTCCGTGCATGCTCAACGCCAGCTGCAGAGGGAATGAAGATCATTACACATGATCATGATCTCTACGAGGTCAGAAGGACTATCCTTGAGCTCACGATGAGCACTCATCCTTCCTCCTGCCTGCTCTGCACGAAGAACAACAAGTGTGAGCTCCAGAAGCTTGCTATAGAGTATGGGGTGAGAGAGCAGCCATTCGAGATCCGTCTTGCGGAGGATAAGAAGGACCGCTCTACCGGAGCTATCGTTCTCGATCCTGAGAAGTGCATCAAGTGCGGACGCTGTGTTCAGGTCTGCCAGGGGCTTCAGGGAGTATATGCACTTGAGTTCATCGGCCGTGGTGATAAGACAACGATGAGCCCTGCTGCGCATCTTCCTCTCAATGACAGCCCATGCATCAAGTGCGGTCAGTGCATTACGCATTGTCCTGTAGGTGCTATCTATGAGCAGGATCATACAAGAGATCTCATGAAGGCCATCGCCGATCCTGATAAGGTCGTTGCTGTCCAGATTGCTCCTGCTGTAAGGGTTGCGATCGGTGAGGAGTTCGGACTCAAGCCAGGTGAGATTTCTACAAAGAAGCTCTATACGGCACTCCGCCGCATTGGTATCGACTATGTTTTCGATACGAACTTCGGTGCTGACCTTACAATCATGGAAGAGGGCTTTGAGCTTATTGGCAGGATAAAGAATGGCGGTGTGATGCCACAGATCACTTCATGCTGCCCAGGCTGGGTGGATTATGCTGAGAAGTACTATCCTGAGCTTCTTGATAACCTCTCATCGGCAAAGAGCCCGATGATGATGCAGGGCGCTGTCACAAAGACATACTGGAGCGAGAAGAGCGGCATAGACAAGAAGAACATCTACTCTGTTGCTATCATGCCATGTACTGCCAAGAAGACCGAGATAACACGTGATGGAGAGCATGCATCATCCTCAGGAGAGCAGGATGTCGATCTTGTCCTCACAACACGTGAGATTGCAAGACTTATAGCTTCCCGCGGACTCGATTTCACCAATCTCCCGGACTCAGAGGCAGATGATCCTATCGGTGAGTACACAGGAGCTGCAACGATCTTCGGTGTAACCGGTGGTGTCATGGAGGCTGCAATAAGAACAGCTTACTTCGGTCTTACAGGCAAGGAGCTTGCCGATCCTGAGATTAAGCTTGTCCGTGGTCTTGACAATGTAAAGCGCGGAGAGGTCGATGTCGATGGAAAGAAGATCCGCGTCGCCATTGTTCATGGGATGGGCTCTGCCAAGGCTCTCCTTGACAAGATTAAGGAAGATAAGGCAGCAGGACGCGAGAGCGATCTTGACTTCATTGAGATCATGGCATGCCGTGGCGGATGCATCGCAGGCGGCGGACAGCCATATGGTACCGATGATGAGGTCCGTGAGGAGAGGACCGAGGGTCTCTATACAGATGATGAGAAGTCTGTAAAGAGGTGCTCGCATCAGAACCCTTCCATCAAGAAGATCTATGCGGACTACCTTGGGGAGCCTCTTTCGGAGAAGGCACACCACCTGCTCCATACAGAGTACGCTCAGGTGCCTGTCTATAAGCAGTGATTCCGTTATTCTGAAAAAAGATAGAGCCATCGGGTCAACGCCCGATGGCTTTCATTTTCAGCGCTTTATGCGCATTATCGCAAGAGAATCAGGATTGCTCTCATCCATGAGTACCATGTTCACACCGCTTGGTGAGATTGCGATCGTATCTGCCCCGTCAAGCTCAAGAGGTGTACGTGCTATCTCTGTATAGCTCTGGCCGGAATCAACGATTGCAAGCGTTACAAGCTCATCATTTGTCTGATCGATGTAGTATGCGTACTTGTAGTCCGAAGAGGATGAAAGTCCGGATGTGCTCGGGCTGTCCATAATCTCGCTATTCTTCCGTATCCAGTGCGATGCCGATTCCTGCTCGATTACAGTAAGGTACTCGCTCGTCTGGACAAGCATCGTTGAATCGGATATGAATGCAAGCCCGGTAGGTGTATCCACGAATTCATCAGCTGCGAACTCTATGAAGCCTTCCGACAGAGAACCCTGTGCATCCTTATACTTCAGGATTACATTGTACAGCTGCGGAGCGGCAAAGGCATAGCCATCCTTGGAATTCGTCATTAGATAAGGAATGATTCCGTTCTCAGACAGCCCCATGACAGAGCGGTTTGTGATTACGAAATCCTCAGGAGATGTCTCATCAAGCCGGAAGAGAATGTAGTTCATATACTTCCTGTCCCTGTCCATGACAACGATGATTCCCGAATTGTCCATCTTCAGTGCAATCGCTGCATGATCGCAATAGACAGGGACTACATCCTGCTCAGCTGTGTGGTCTATATGCATATGTGATGCATTGGCCTCGACAGCCTTTGTCATAGAGTGGTTCGATGGACTGTAGTTGTACAGCTTAACCGAGAATGGGTTATTCACTCCGACAAGCACCTTGTACACGCTGGAGCTGTATTCATCCACGGCGAATGTTGATACAGTGCCTGTGATTCCAAGGCTTGAGAAGCTCATCTCATGCTCTATTGTGATGCTGTTCCTGAGTATCCTGCCGATCTGGACCGTTCTGTCCTCGTTAGAGAATATCATGAGGTTGCCATTCGGCATGAAGCGTACGATGGTGTCAGATCCGAGATTCAGTCCACCTGTCCCGTCACGGACGATACCTCCCTGGTTCGGTACACCTTCAGCTACAGATGTTACAGCCTCAAAATTCAAGGTTGCGCTGCTTGTCGATCCGATAAGGGATGATGAGGCAACGGCGTCAAGACGATGAACTCCGAGCGATGGTGTGAGCTTAAGGGTGGATCCTTCTCCCAGTTTCTCACCATTCAGGTACCAGGAGACCTGATAGTTCTCCACGCTGTCTGCCGAGGAGACAAGACTCACTGATATCTCGGTATCGGCTTCGACTGTTTCATCTATGCCTTCTATTGTGAAAGTCACCGGGACCCCTGTGCTGTTGATGATCTCAAGAGTCCCGGGTTCAGTAGGGTTTTTGTTCAGGTCGAATACAATCTTTCCCTCCGATTCCTGATCTCCTGCAATCCGTACGGCCTCCGCGCTTCCCGCGACAAGAATGCCGCTGTCATAGAGTTTTGCGGAGAGCACATAGGAACCCGCATCATAACCACTGCCGCTGTACGATGCCGTACCTGCTGCCTCATTGATTGATGACAGGGTAAGGACTTTCTCTGTATCCGAGCCATACTGTGGCCTTATAGAGAGTTCAACCTCTGCATTTCCCACGATAAGCGATGGATCCCACTCAAGATTTATCTTCAGGGAACCTGTTCCGATAAGCTCATCTAGTGTGATGGTCGTACTTGGATTCGATGCAGAGAACGCGAATACCGTGTCGCCACGCACAAGTACATCGCCATGGGAGTTCATTCCTTCTGCTTCAAGGATCCATTCACCTGCGATAAGACCTTCGATTGTTATCGAGGTGCGTTCTGTCCTTACTTCGAAATCAGCACCTTGCGGTCCTTCGCCTGTGATTCTGTATTCTTCTACCTCAAGTGGGTAGCCGGTTGGAACTATGGATCTCGTTCCCTGCTCGAGATTGATCCGCATCGTTCCATGTGTTTTTGGCTCTTCGCATGATGGCAGTGCCAGAAGCGAGATAGCCAGCATAAGTGTTGTCAGCAATCTTATCATCCATTGCCTCCTTGAATTCTATACGCTCTGAGTCCCCATCTCTGCCAATGCGCAGTAGCAGATTTTTCCTCCAGATGCTAAAATTCCCGTGAAATCTGCTTTTCAGAGGTGTCTTCAAGTGAAGCGTGCTGTACTTTTCCTCATTCTGGCTGTGTTCGCTGCCTTCGTTTACTATGCTTCATTCAAGGGAATGATCATTTGGCCGCTGATGGCTATAGAGATACCGCTTGTTGCTGTCTACTATGTCATCTCCTCGGTTGTGACGGAGAAGATGGTAAGGAAGCAGAGGGGCAATGAGAGCTTCATGTTCGTCCGGGCATCGATGATTACTCCCGATAGCACGACGCTTGTTCCAGGTGCTCTTACGATAACTTCATCAGAGGTTATCTTCTATTCAAGAAAAGGGGCAAAGGGCGGGGTGAGCATCGCCTGGTCCTGTTCGGTTCCGGAGATTTCTGAATACAGCCTGGGAAAGGTCGATGGATTCCATAAGGGCATTTCATTGACGCTCAATGGCCATGATGAGCCTCAGAAGTTCGTCTCGAATGCAATCCAGAGCAGGGAGAGCGATCTCCGTCGAGCATTAGGCTGGGACAGCTGAGTAGATAATCTGGCCGTTTCTGCCTCTTATCCGGAGGCTTCAGCTGATCCATCCTTGAACCATGAGAAGGCTTTTGGCGATAGCAATCATGGTTCTTATGGCACATGGCATATGGTCTGCCACATGGCAGGCAGGTGTTGATCTCAGATGTGCCGATTCATCGTTCTATCCTTCACTGCGCCTTGATGCGGAGGCTGCATACCGTTACGGCAGCATAAGAGTATCCCTGCCAGTACGCTATTCCCATTCATATGATTATGATCTGGATTTTCTTGAGACCGGACTTGCCGTATCTGTCTATCCATTTGAGGGTATGGGATTCTATGCAGGAGTATCCCTTCTCCGATTCGGAATATTCTGGGGGATTGAGGCCCCTGATGATAACCTCATCTTCTTTTCCGAGGCAATGATCGGGTGGACCATAGAATTCCCATACTTCTACCTGGAACCCCGGATATCATTCACAGATGTCTTCTCAACGGAGGAGGCAAGGCTTGCCGAGCTAAGGGAAGCTGTACCCCAGTATTCGAAATTCCGGATATCGCTGATTGCAGGATTCACGATCTGATTCAGGAGGAAAAATATGAAAGAAGCCAGAATCTACTTTGACAAATGTGTGGCACTGCTTCTTATAGCAGCTACTCTCGCCGTTTCATGCGCGCTTCCAGGAACTGGTCCTGGCGGTATCGATTCAAGGGCGCTCACGTCAGCAGCAGGCCGGGTGATAGATGAGAATCTTTCCCTAGTGAGGGAATATATCTCAGCCGACCTTCCTGACGCATCAATGCTTGCGGATGCCGATGGTTATGAGATTGCCACAAGGGCGATGGATGAAGAGAATGGGGCAGAGTATCTGGAATTCTGCCTTGAGACATCGGGCTATGAAAGCGCGGAAGAGGTGTTCAATGCTGCAGAAGGTCTTGCGCCGGAACAGGAGATCGCGAAGATCAGAGAGCAGGTCGGAAATCTGGAGACACGGCTTTTTGATGCGGCTATGCCCAGAACAAGACTTATGTCACCTGAACAGCAGGAGGCATTCCTTGAGGATCTTAAGACCCTTGTCATAAAGAGCGCTGTATTGCTGACAGCAGCTGTCGTGTATTCCTTTGTTCCCAATATGATATTCTGGGGAAAGGTCGCTGCAGCGTCGGCTGTCGCAATTGCCGCGGGAGTGCTTGCCACTACGATAATGGCTGTTGTTGAGTATTACCGGTCAGGTGACCTTGCAGAGACATTCGAGCAATGGCTGGAGGATGTCACTACGGAACCGACTGCCTCATGGATGATCGCTTCTTCCATGATAAGCATTGGTACCGCTCTTAACAGATCTCCTGTACTTACCGGGGTTATCCTTGGGGTATTCACTCTCTTCAATATCGTTAATGATGTGAAGCCTATGCTAGAGAAATATGAGTTCACGATCTGAGAGCTTCCCTGGGAATTTGCTATGTGGCATAATAGCAGCATGGCTAGCACGCTTCTTGGAAGATTCCTCAGATATGTCCAGATAGATACAATGAGCAACAGCCAGATGGCAGGCTCGGTCCGTCCTTCGACGCCAGGACAGGAGGAATTGATGATGCTGCTCCGCTCTGAGCTTGAGGAGCTTGGATGCAGCACATACTATGGCCCTGAGAGTGTTCTGCAGGGCCGTCTTGCTGGAAACAGACCAGGGGAAAGCATCGCATTCATGGCTCATGTCGATACCGCCGATGATGTACCGGGTAATGGCGTGAAGCCTGTGGTCCATTCTCCATATAATGGTCAGGATATAGTTCTTCGGGGGATAACCATCAGAGCGGATGAGAATCCAGATCTTAGCCGCTATAAGAATGATACGGTCGTGACGTCCGATGGGACAACATTGCTGGGTTCCGATGACAAGGCCGGAATAGCGATTATCATGGAGATGCTTTCGGTTCTGGCATCTGATCCATCGATTCCCCACCCTGATATCGAAGTATATTTTACTCCGGATGAGGAGACAGGCCATAGCCTTGATAGATTTCCATATGAGCGTATGAATGCATCTGTCTGCTATACGGTCGATGGCACCGAGGAAGGGATTATCGATACGGGTTGTTTCAATGCATCGTCGGCATCGATAAGAATCAGGGGCAGGGCTGTCCATCCAGGATCGGCGAAGGGCGTGATGAGGAACGCGCTTCAGGCCGCTGCATTCATAGCCCAGTCCCTGCCCGGTGGAGAGAGAGCAGAGTCTTCTTCCGGAGAGGAGGGGTTCTTTGCCGTGATGAGTATGTCAGGTACCGCAGAGAGTGCCGAGCTTTTCGTGATCATGCGTGATTTCCATAGTGATGGACTGAAGAGAAGGGAGAGAATCCTGGAAGCCGTCGTACATAGCGCGGATCTTATCTATGGAACGGAGACGGAGTGCATGATTGAGCAGAATTACTCGAATTTTGCCGGTACGGTAGCATCCCATCCATATGCGATGGAAAGGCTCAGAAGAGCTGCGGACTCGATAGGGCTGGCTATCTCCGAGAATATGGTTCGAGGCGGAACCGATGGTGCGCATCTTGCGAGCCATGGCATTGCTTCCCCTGATATCTTCACAGGCGGCCATAATCTCCACTCGCTCTCAGAGTGGATTGCTCTTGGATCAATGGAGCGCAGCCTTGAGCTTGTACTCGCCATTGCAAAGGGGGATGCATGAGAAGGCTTGCTATTCTGATTGCCCTTATGCTTGTATCCACGCTATATGCAAGTACGATAACATCCGATGGTTCTTTTCCTGATTATGCGATGGCGGCTATAGGAAGGGCTGTCGATGAAAGCACTGCCGGAAGGGGAGATCTCGATATATCAATCTCCTCATACAGTGAGGATGACAGCTTCTTCCAGAATATGCTTCTTGGGTCCTTTTTAATTGGGTTCAATGGGACAGAAACAGAAATCAATGCTGTAGGACATGACAGAGAGGAGCTTGCTGCTGCCATCGAGGATGAGATCGTGTCACTGCTTTATTACGAGGAATCGCTACTGTCATCAGGACTCAGGCTAGATTATATACATAAAGGTTCCTTCTCTTTCCTCTCTGATGAGTATTACAGGCGTGGAACGAGATTTGATGCTATCGATGCAGATGGCAATCTGCGCGGTGTATTCGAGATTTCCGATAGCTATCCTGGCGTGTACGTCCTTTCTCCAATCTTCCTTGATAACCCCTTCCCGGGGATATCATTGGAGAGTGAAGGGGAGTGGACAATGTTCGGATCGGCGGCTATGGGATTTTCATTTCCCAGCGTTGATATGACAGGATCGCTTTCCTTCGGGAGGACAGATCTTATATATCCATTTGTCCCGCTTGTCTCCTTTCTCTTCAGGTATGATGATGGCGCTATGTACTGGTACGGAGGCGTTGGACTTGAGGCATTCCTGGATATCCACAGGATATTCCCGTCCGTAAGCTTCACGCTGATAGAAGAGGGCAGGATTGGTGCCGATGCTGCGATCCTTCTTGGAGGAGGACCTTCTGGATTTGACTGGAAAGGCAGGTTCTCCGTCTTCTATGAGCACAGGGCGACACCCTCGTTCTTCTGGAGGATAGGATATGAGAATATCCAGGGAGAGCATATGCTTATGATTGGAATGGGAGGCGACTTCTGAAAAGGAATATCATTCTTATCCTATTCATCACCCTGCTGCTTGCTTCCTGCATAACGGGGCAGAATGAGAACGGCCCGGACTGGATCCGTCGTCCTCCCATGATATTCGGCTCTCTTGTCTTCATCGGCCATGGCTATGGAGAGAATGTGACGGAGGCCCGCACCGCGGCGCTTAATGATGCGCTTGCATCGATGAGTGTTGGAATAGGATACGATCTCTCTATGTACTATCTCAGAGAACTTGTAAGTACCGATGGCATAGCAGAGCTGGGAACATATATAAATTCAGAGTATTCAGCGGTTTCCGGCGATGGATATGAGTACTATGTGGCGGTCGTTACACCAGAGTCCTCATACAATTCCATGATGAGCGAAGAGTATGTGATGATGCTTGAGCGTGAGGACTCGATAAGGAGCCATCTTGGCAATGCCGGTGACAGATATCGCGCCAATGAGGATACCGAAGCGCTAGCAGAGACGCTCAGGGCTCTTGCGGTCTCTCTTGAAGGGCCTGTAGAAGATGCTTCGCTCTCTCCAGATTCCATCCTCCAGACTGCTATGGGGTATCTTGGCAACATCGAGCTGGATGTCAACAGGGATGGGGAGGTTGTTGCGAAGCGTACCAAGGGTATATTCCATCCATACATCATATCGGGGAAGATCGATGCATCCTATGAGCGCATAAATGCAGATGGGGAGAGGGAACGTGCCTCCGTGACGTGCCAGACAGACAGCAAAGGCCGGTTCGTGTTCGCTGTGACCGATCCATATACGATAAGGCAATCCGATGTGATATTCTCTGTGTCCCTCCCTGCGGATGCAATGAGGGAGATTGAGCTGAATGCTCCTGAAGGCTTCATGGATGATTTCTACAGGCTGTTCAGCGAGAGGGGGATATCATACAGGACAGAGGGATATATGGCATATCCTGCCGATGAGACCGTCATAGGTGTTGCATTCTATGATGAAGATGGCAATGTCGTTGAAGGTGCCAATGCCTACGAAATGCTATCTTCCGTAGTCAGCAGCGTCGGAGCGGACTATCTTGTGGCAAAGGCAAACGGCGATGATGACGAGGGCGTTTATATCAATATGCTCACAAGATATCCGGAGAGAAGATACTTTGTGCTGTTCCGCATCGGTATAACAGATACGTCTCCAATCTCATCCGGGTGGACCGCCAGATCCGATGCCCGTGTCCTTCTTGTCGATAAGACACAGCCGGAATCAGCATATGAGCAGTCCTCTTCCGCCGTTGCGCGTGGAAGTACGAAGGAAGAGGCAGAGGATAATGCCCTTACACGCAGCGCCTCCGTTGCAGCAGGTATGATACTTTCAAGAATCTGATCCTGCACTCAGCAGCAGGCTTACCTCATCTTTCCAGAGCGATTCATCTATCGTCTCAAGCACCAGAGGAATGTCCTGTACGTCCGGACGCTTCACTATAGCAAGGAATGCATCTTTCCCGATAAGACCTTTCCCTATGCTCTCATGCCTGTCCTTACGGGATCCAAGCGGAACCTTTGAATCGTTCAGGTGCATTCCATAGAGTTTGCCGCTCCCAAAGCGTGAGGCAAATGCATCGAGCACACCATCAGGGTCAGAAGCAACATCGTATCCGCTGCCGAACAGGTGCGCGGTATCGAGCGTGAAGCCGATTCTGTCCTTCTCCTTCGCTGCAGAGAGCAGTGCATCCAGCTCCTCAAATGAAGAGCCGAGTATCGTTCCGGCCCCTGCTGTATTCTCTATTGCTATCCTGAGGCCGGGAGTGCGGGCCAGTACTTCATCCATCATAGCGGCAGAGCGCTTTATGCCTTCCTCCTTAGACCCTTCCTTATATGCCCCGGGGTGTATATTGATCGTATCCAGCGAGAGCGATACAGTCCTTGCCGCCTCATCGAGGAAAAGCCCAAGGGACTTCTCCCACAGATCCTTGTCAGGGCTGGCTGGGTTTATGAGATAGCCAGCATGCGGGAGTATCGAGCGCGGGGTATAGCCATACCTCATGATTGTATTTCTGAACGAGGAAATGCTTTCCTCCGATAGCGGTGAGGCACTCCATACTCGCTGGTTCTTTGTGAAGATCGCAAAACCGGTTGCTCCAAGTTCATGTGCTCTTTCCGGAGCCAGACTGATATCCTTCGCTATTGAAACATGTGGACCTATGTAAAGCATAAGGAAAAGATAAGATGGAGGCATCTTCTTGTCAAAGGGCAGGGAGGCAATGTACTGTTTGGCTATGGATTTCAGAGCAGGTGATACACTCTGCGGCTTTACAGTGAAGCATGTAGGCCGCATAGATGAATATAGGGCGGAAAGCATCCTTCTTGAGCATAGGACGGGATTTCAAGTCTATGCCGTCCTCAATGATGATAGCGAGAGATTCTTCTCCTATTCCATATATACTCCGCCTTCATCGGGGAAGGGGATAAGCCATATCATAGAGCATACAGCTCTTGCAGGAAGCAGGAAGTATCCAGTGAAGGATCCCTTCATGCTTCTTGTTCGCAATAGCCCAAATACATTTCTCAATGCGCTGACAGGTGTTGACCGGACATATTTCCCTGCAGCTTCTACCGTTGTCAAGGATTTCGACAATATCTTCTCGGTCTATACCGATGCCGTATTCGATCCACTCCTCAGAAAGGAGACATTCATGCAGGAAGGAATAAGGATGTCATCGGATGGCGGGCTGCATTTTGAGGGTGTTGTATTCTCTGAGATGCTCGGCGTCATGTCAGAGCATGAATCTGTTGTGTCATCAGAGGCCATAAAACCTCTTTTCGGAGCTTCTCCTTATAGGTATGAGTCGGGAGGGGACTGCCGTGAGATAGCATCTCTGGAGTACGATGAGTATGTCGAGGCATACAGGCGCTTTTATGTTCCCCGCAATATGATGCTGTTCCTCTATGGTGATATATCCCTTGAAGAGAAGCTGAGGATGCTCGATGAGGAGTATCTTAAGAACAGGGATGGCGGGGTGCAGGTCGAGCGCTGCGGACTGACTCCGAAGTGGAGCGCTCCGAAAAAGCATTTTGCCCGTTCAGGTGCAGAGAATGGAGAATCAGGGGCTACCGTGATGGTATCATGGCTTCTCGGGGATAATGCTGTGCCGGGAAACAGCACGCTGCTCTCGCTCATTGTCGATATCCTCCTTGGTTCTCCAGGCTGTCCCCTGTACAAAGCAATATCTGAATCGGATCTTGGAACAGATCTTTCTACAGAGAGCGGAATGAGCTCCAGCTACAGGGAGCTGACCTTTTCTGCCGGTTTCTCCGGATCGGATGAAGCCGATGCTGGCAGAATAGAATCATTCATCATGGATACTCTCAGGACGATTGTCCGCGATGGATTTGACAGGAAAGCCATAGAGGCAGCGATCAGGAGAATGGAGTTCTCCATAAGGGAGATTCCTGCAGGTATGCCTATGGGAATGAGGCTCTTCTTCCAGGCGGAGAAAGCCCTGACCTTTGGTACGGATCCGGAGGAGATGCTTTCCGCGTCCAGTATCATTGCCGGCATCAGAAGAAATTGGGAGGAGAATCCCAGATTCTTCGAGGACTGGATAAATGAGAACCTGATAGAGAATAACCACAGGCTGCTTGCCGTGATCAGCAAGGATCCTTCCTATTCAGAGAGCATCCGCAGTACGATAGCAAAGGAGCTGGAGAGGAGGAAGGGAGAGTACAGCAAGGATGACGAAGAGGCGTTCATCCGTTTCCAGCAGACGCCTGATCCGGCCGATGCTCTTTCGCTTATTCCACGCCTGTCTGTGGATGATCTTCCTCACCGCATCAGCCGTATAAAGCACAGCCAGCGGGAAGGCATATACCTAATGCCGATGATGACAGGCGGGATTGTATATACCGATATACTCTTCGATGTCTCTGATTTCACATATGAGGAGCTTGATGCCCTGAATATCTTCGCCCGCCTTCTTTCCATGTGCGGGGCCGATGGTATGGATTATCCTGAGTTCCAGACAGAGCTTAGATTCGTGTCAGGAGGGTACGCATTCTACCTTGAATCCGGTTCGGATTCCGATGGAAACGAGAAGGTCTTCCTGACAGCTCGCCTGAAGTCGCTTCCTGGTCTTGAGAAGGATGGCCTTGATCTTATAAGGAAGCTCTTCCTTTCCTGCGGTATAACGGAGGAAAGGATAAAGGCCGCGCTTACAGATATATCCACCGACTTCCAGTCCAGCTCGATATCCAGCGGCCATACATATGCTATGAGCGCTGCCGCTGAATCATTCTCGCCATCGCTGTATATCGGAGAGAGGCTTTCCGGCATGACATGCTGGTACATAGTAAAGGATATGCTCTCCTCGGATATCTCTGTTCTCTCTGGGCGTATCGCAGCTTCAGGCAGGAAGGCGATAACCCGGAACCGCATGCTCTTGCACATAACAGCAGAGGATAGCGATATGGACACAGCATGGCGTGCAGCTTCTGAGTTTGCATTATCGATCCCTGAAGGGGAAAGCCTATCCCTGATCAGACATGAGGTGCCTTCGCTCCCTGACAGGGTCGCATACACCGCATCTACGGATGTCTCATTCGTAGGTATTTCGGGGAAAGGCGCAGCCATGTCCTCCGATAGAGCGGCAAGCGATAAGATCTATCTCTCAATCCTCTCCTCGACATCGCTCTGGAAGCTTGTCAGGGAGCAGGGGGGAGCATACGGTGTCGGAGCCTATCTGGACTACATCGAGAGGATATGGTCCTTCTATTCCTACCGTGATCCGCGCCTCGACGGTACAGTTTCCGATTTTCTCTCCTCAGCCCTTACTGCTGATATCACAGAGGAAAGCCTTTCCGATGCGGTGATAGGGGAACTCTCCAAGGGAGTAAAGCCGCTGGCTCCGGCTGTCCGGTCCCTTGTCGATATACGCAGAATCGTCTACAGAATAGACGATGATGAGAGGGAGAAGATGCTCGGGGCCATACTCGCACTGACCATTGATGACATAGAGGCGGCCGCAGAAAGATTCTCCAAGTCCGTTGCCGATAACCATATCGCTGTCATAACATCAAAGGACGCTGTATCGGCATCTGCTCTGGGATTCTCCTCAAGAAGCTTACCCTCATAAAGAAAGCGGGGAAGCATTATCACTTCCCCGCATGAACTATGCTGTCCCTGATTGCTTATGCATCCTTTCCGATCTTCTTGAGGAAGTCCACCTGGAACTGATTCATGTATTCATATGTCTGCTCTCTGTCGAGATACATCGGTATGAGGCTATTGCGCTCGAGGTAATTTACCTTCCAGTCCTCGGTTTCGGAGACCTGCCTGAGGCACTCTGACCAGTAATCGGCGGCTGCTTCGCTCATTTCCTTAGGGCCTGCAACACCGCGCCAGTTAGGAACATCGACTGGGTTGTAGCCGTATTCAGTGATGGTTGGCATATCCTTCAGGATGTCCGATGTGAATCTCTCTTCTGAAAGACCTACGACTGGGAAGATCCTTTCTGCGAGGATGTACTGTTCACATGATGCGGGCTTTCCGAGAACGATATCGACATGTCCGCCGAGAAGCGCTGTGATAGCACCTGATGTTGCATCATATGTTATATATGCAAGCTGTTCCTCTTCAACTCCAAGCTCTTTGAGAAGCTCCTTGTATGTCTCGATATCATCACCCTTGGATCCTCCGATTACGATTCTTTCCCCAGCATCGAGCGCATCTACGATCTTCTGCCAGTCATCGTATGGCGAGTTCTGCCCGCAGAGAAGAAGATGGTTGTCGATAGCCATAAGTGCGATAGGTGTGAAATCCTGAAGACGGCGATCGGTGTTGAGGCACATCGGCATCAGGTCGCCTGAATTGAAGGTAAGGAGGGTATGGTCAGCTCTGGGACCTGCCTGTGTCCTCGATACATTGAGTCTTCCGATCTCTCCGCCGCCATCTGTTACATAATCGATGACGAGATTAGCATCAGTGATGCCCTGTTCTATCATTATGTTCTTGATTTCCTGTGTGAAGATGTCAGATCCACCACCCGGACTTGATGTTACAGTCCATGTTACGTCTCTATTCGGGGTGAATGTGCCATCACCATTTTCATTCGCTCCATTTGCATATACTGTAAATGCAGCAAGCAGAAGCATGAGAACAATTGCGCCTTTCTTCTTCATATAAATTCGGTCTCCTTTTTGTATTGTTGCATCATGTAAGATGTCTAACAACTCTCCTAAAATTAATTCTTGATGGTGTTATACGATATGTCAAGCGATAAATTTTTATAGTATTATGCCAATAAAATCCAACATAATACTGTATTGATGATTTTACTTGACAGAATTTGATTTTAAGTCTGAAAATATGAACTGTTGTTAGACAACAGTATATCAGGGGGAGGCATCACATGGAAGGAAAAATGAGCAGCACACTGCTAGACAGTCTCAGATTTGCGGAGAATCCGAACGCATCCAGCATTCTTTCGTCCAGGCTCAAAGAGATGATTCTCTCTGAGACGCTGCCTGCAGGATTCATATTCCCGAATGAGCTTGCCTTCTGCAGCCAGCTTGGAGTGGGTAGGGGGACGCTACGGGACGCTTATAAGGAGCTGGAGGCGCTTGGGTTCATCACAAGGACGAAGCGCGGAACTTATGTCAATGATAAGGATACGATATCGAGATCGATGACGCTTGACGCCACGCTCAAGGCTGCTGAGTTCTCCGATCTGCTTGAATTCCGCAAGATGTTCGAGTGCGGCACGGTACGTCTTGCGGCTGAACGTGCAAGCGCTGAGGATATCGCAGCGATGGAGAAGAGCGTTGAAGGGCTTTCCGGTTCTTCAGAGGCCTCTATGCAGTCGGATTTCGATGCTGCTTTCCATATGGATGTTGCCAAGGCTGCCCACAATAGCATTATGGAAGCATCCATGTATTCAATCATCGGGCTGTTCCGTAAATTCATCTACTCATCTCTGTCAGGGGACAATGGCAAGAGGTCTCCTGAGACGAGGATATACAGAGCTGTCTGGTATCATGAGAAGATTCTTGAGGCTATAAAGGAAAGGAATCCCGATGATGCAGAGCATTATATGATGGAGCATATTCTTGATGTGCATACGAAGTAATAGGCATACAATTACTGGAATAGGGGAATAGGAGGAAATATATGAGACTAGGTGTGATTGCAGATGATTTCACAGGTGGGCTCGATGCAGCAGGATTCATCAGGAACAATGGCATGGAGACGATGCTGTTCAGCGGCATTCCGTCTGTTGATAAGCTTAAGGAACTCCCTGATGATGGAGCATGCGTCATTGCCCTGCAGATCCGGTCTATAGATCCCGAAGAGGCTTCAAAGCAGGCTGTTGATGCTGCCAGATCGCTCAGAGAAGCAGGATGCGGAACCTTCTATTTCAAGTACTGCTCCACGTTCGATTCAACCGATAAGGGGAATATCGGGCCGATAATGGGTGCCCTTATGGAGGAGCTTGGCGTTTCCTCGACAATAGCAGTCCCATCGCTGCCAGTTAATGGCAGGACGGTCAAGGATGGCATACTCTACGTCAAAGGCGTTCCCCTTGGGGAATCCCCTATGCGCTATCATCCTCTGAATCCTATGAAGGACAGCTTCCTCCCTGATATCCTCAGGAGACAGTCCTCATTCCCTGTAAGCCTTATAACTCAGGATGATCTCAGGAGTGGCAAGGCCGGGGATATCTTCAGCAGGACCGAAGGCTGTGCCATCGTCGATGCTGTCGATGACGGGGATGTCCTGATCATTGCAGAGACATTCAGAGACCTCAGGCTGATGACCGGTGGATCTGCGCTCACAGGGATGCTTGCCAGGGTATTCTCCGGCGGAAAAGGGTTCAGGTCTTCCGAGGCGGCAGGTACCGGCCGGAGGAGGATAATATTCTCCGGCTCCTGTTCGGCTGCATCGAATGAGCAGGTTGCGGAGTACAGGAAGACTGGAGCGCTTATGATACCTGTATCAGTCGAGAAGTGCCTTGCAGGTCTTGATGCATATGCAGATGAGCTGGTGCGTGAGGCAGGAGGTTCCTCTTGTGATTACCCTCCTATGATCTATTCGACGAAGAGCCCGGATGAGGTTAAGGCACAGGATGCTCTATATCCCGATGTAGATATAGCAGCGCTGACGGAATCACTCTTTGCAGCGCTGACAAGGAAATTCATTGCAGCGGGCTATGACAGATTCATCGTCGGAGGTGGTGAGACTTCAGGCTCTGTCGTAAGGGCTGCCGGCCTTTCCGCATTCAGTATCGGACGCGAGATAGCGCCTGGTGTCTCCTGGATGTATTCCGATGGAATCGGATTCGCGCTGAAATCGGGGAACTTCGGGGGAAGATCATTCTTCAGCGATGCTCTTCAGGAATGACAGGTAATCGTGTGCTATAATCGAAGAATGAAGTATATCGGTGCTATTGATCAGGGTACTACCAGTACCCGTTTCATGATATTCACAAGTGATGGCACTGTAGTGTCATCCGCACAGAAGGAACATAAGCAGATCTGTCCCCGCCCAGGCTGGGTCGAGCATGATGCGGAGGAGATCTGGGCAAATACATCCACTGTGATCAGGGAAGCACTTTCAGCTGCTGGGCTTGCCGGGGAGGATCTCTCAGCTATCGGGATAACCAATCAGAGAGAGACCGTGATACCTTTCAGCAGGGAGACAGGCGAGCCATGCTATCATGGGATAGTCTGGCAGGATCTTCGCGGCAGTGCATATATCGATGGGCTGAGGAAGCGTTTCCCGGAGGAGAAGCTCAGAGAGAAGACCGGGCTTCTTTATTCTCCGTATTTCTCAGCATCCAAGATCCGCTGGCTTCTCGATAATGTCCCCAAGGTAAGGAAGGCGGCAGAGGCCGGTAAGATTGTATTCGGCACGATGGACAGCTACATTGTCGCAAGGCTTACCGGTGGTACGCCTGTGACAGACGCGACAAATGCATCGCGCTACATGCTTATGGATATCCATTCCCTGGAATGGGATGATGAGATGCTGTCGCTGACGGGCATCTCCCGCTCGATGCTCCCTGACATTGTTCCATCAATAGGGAGGATATATGGGTATACGAATCCTGAGGGGCCGCTTGGTGCTGCTGTTCCAGTAGCCGGCATACTTGGAGATCAGCAGGCGGCTCTCTTCGGTGAAGCCTGCTTTTCCCCAGGGGAGTCCAAATGCACATATGGTACCGGTTGCTTCATGCTTACGAACATAGGAACGGAGCCTTGCGTATCCAGGCATGGGCTCCTTACGACTGTTGCATATTCCCGCGAAGGAGAGAAGCCCAGATATGCGCTTGAGGGTTCTGTAGCGGTCGCCGGCTCCCTGGTGCAGTGGGTCAGGGATAACCTCCATCTTGTTTCAACGCCGCAGGAACTTGATAGCCTTGCTGATGAGGTTCCTGACTGCGGTGGTGTCTATATCGTACCGGCTTTCTCTGGACTCTTTGCTCCTTACTGGCAGAGCAGCGCCCGCGGTGTTATCGCGGGGCTTACCGGATATGCTACCAGAAACCATATATGCAGGGCTGTCCTTGAAGCTGCCGCATTCCAGGCAAATGACCTGAAGGATGCGATGGAGATGGATAGCGGTGTTAAGATTCCTGTTCTGAAAGCCGACGGAGGCATGACTAACTCTGTCCCGCTCATGGCATTCCAGGCAGATATAATGAATATCCCGGTGATGCGCCCAAGGATAAATGAGACGACCTGCCTGGGTGCCGCATATGCTGCAGGAATCACTGCCGGGATATGGAAGGATGAGGAATCACTGAGACCATATTGGAAGGAACAGATGAGATGGCTGCCTCTCATGGATGACAAGGAAAGGCAGAATAAGCTACGATGCTGGAAGAAGGCAGTGAGCCGTACTCTTGACTGGATCGAGCCTGATAAGGAGTGATGGGTGTTCTCTATTCTTGCAGAGCTTAGTGTTGGCGATTATATAAGAATGGCAGTAGAGGTTGCTGTTCTCACTTTTGCAATCTACAGAGTCTATATTGCTCTGTCTGATACGAAGGCCACGGAGGTGATTGGCTTCATTTTCGGCCTTTTCGTGGTATATCTCCTATGCTATGTCCTCAAGCTCGATGTCCTGACAAGCATAATGAGGACGCTGCTCGTGCCGTTCCTGATGCTCTTATGTGTATTCTACCATCCTGAGCTCAGGAGAGCATTCTCGTCATCATTCACAAGGAAATCCAGACTGTTCAGAATCGGCGGACAGACGACAAGCGATCAGATTGATTCAATCCTCAATGCATGCAACATCCTTGTCGAGAAGAAGAGGGGAGCTCTCATTGTCTTCCCAAGGCATACTGATATACAGTCGATTCTTGATTCCGGTACGAAGCTGAATGCTGATCTGTCTTCAACGCTTCTGCTGACCATCTTCGATCATGATACTCCGCTTCATGATGGAGCTGCTGTGGTGATGGGTGGACGAATCGCATATGCCGCATGCTATCTTCCTCTCTCGGAGCAGAAGGGCATAAAGGCGACATTCGGAACGAGGCACAGGGCTGCGCTTGGCCTTGCAGAGGAATCCGATGCGATAATCCTTGTCGTCTCAGAGGAGACTGGAGCTATATCCCTCGCATACAATGCGAATATCTACTACAATCTGTCGAATGCGACTATAAAGAGGACACTCCTCTCGCTCTTCAGCTATAAGGATGTCCTTCCAGATGCAGCAGGCAAGGAGGTCCAGAATGAAGCAGAATAAGATTGTCTCAAGCCTCCTCTCGAACTGGATTGCAAAGATATTCTCCTTCCTGATTGCCTTGTTCATCGTCCTTGCCGTCAAGGTCCTGAATGTTAATGACAGGGTTGTCACAGTTCCTCTCGATGTCGATCTTCCCGAAGGGTTCGTTGCGGTATCGCTCATACCTGATACGATCGATATCGTGATCACAGGTCCTGACAGCATCATCTACTTGGTTGATCCGTCAGAGATATCCGCATCTGCGGACTTCTCCTCGGTCGACAGGGAAGGTATAGCGAGGGTTCCTGTTGAGCTCTATTACGACAATGATATCTTCACCGATGATGGTCTTGCAGTGAGTACCAGGCCCTCATCCGTCAGGATTCTGTTCTCGCCATCATCTGCAGTGTAATCATATATTGAGATGAGATGAAAAAAAGGACTGCAGGCAATCCTGCAATCCTTATGTGATCCCAATGCATTTGGCTCTGGACTATCTGATGATCAGCTGATCTCTCTCAGGCCCTACTGAGATGTAGGTTATATGGGTGTTCATAAGCTTCTCGAGAGCAAGGATGTACTCCTTGGCCTTCTCTGGAAGGGATTCCCAAGTCCTGCAGGCAGTTGTATCGCTCATCCAGCCATCGAACTCCTCGTATACTGGCTTTGCTCTCTCCTGAAGTCTTGTCTCAGGAAGATGCGTGTAGTACTCACCATCGATCCTGTAGCCTGTGCAGACCTTGATCTTGGGGAATGTATCGAGGACATCGAGTTTTGTGAGAGCTACATCCGTGACACCATTCATGTAGCATGCATAGTCAGCTGCAACAGCATCGAACCATCCGCATCTTCTCGGGCGTCCTGTTGTTACGCCGAACTCATGGCCGATTTCCCTGAGTTTATCTCCATCTGCATCGAAGAGCTCTGTCATGTATGGGCCACCGCCGACAGATGTCGAATAGGCCTTTGCGACACCAACAACCCTGTTGATAGCTCTTGGAGGAATGCCCGCTCCGTTGCAGCCACCAGCAGCCGTAGGATTGGATGATGTTGAGTATGGATAGATACCCCAGTCGTTGTCGCGCATAATACCGAGCTGGCCTTCCAGAAGAATCTTCTTTCCGCTCTCGACAGCATCGCGTACAACAGGAACCGTATCGATGATATGCCTTCCGAACTCTTCCTTCCACTTTGCGCAGAGAGCCATCATGTCCTCGAGTGTAACGGTTGGAAGACCGTAGTACTCCAGATCCCTGTTCTTCTTTGGGAGAAGGAGCTTGAGCCTTTCCTCAAGTCTCTCTGGCTCAAGGATATCAGCAGCACGGATGCCCATTCTTGAAGCCTTGTCAGAATAGCATGGACCGATACCGCGCTTTGTCGTGCCAATCTTCTCCTTGTCGCTTCTCTTGCCTTCCTCCGCTCCATCAAGAGCCATATGGTATGGCATGATGATATGGGCACGCTCATCGATGAAGAGGTTGTCGATCTCAAGGCCTGAAACCTTCTTTATGTTCTCAAGCTCTTCATGCATTCTGTCGAAATTGACGACCGTACCAGCTGAAACGATATTCATCGTTTCTGGGTTGAACACCCCGCTTGGAATGATATGAAGTCCGAATTTTCCTTTATCGTTGATGACCGTATGGCCAGCATTGTCTCCACCCTGATAGCGGATTACGATGTCAGCATCTTTTGCAAGATAATCGACGACACGGCCTTTTCCCTCATCTCCCCACTGAAGCCCGACTACAGCATTAACATTATAAGATCCCATCGAAAAGCTCCTTTCCCTGCTTCTTCATAGCAGCGATCATTTCTTTTTCCTTCTCTGTATGCTCATCAATATCCTCGGCATCCCAGGGATATTTGATCCACAGATCTTCGATTTCAAGGGCGGGGTAGTATCTCTTTATCTCTGGTGGGAACTCCACGTCCTTCTTCTTGAGTTTATTATGGAGAACAAGAACTGCAATCTCCTCAGGCTGGTAGGAGAGGAGCTCCCCTACGCAGTATGCCAGGGTTGCCCTTGTATCATCGACCTCATCGATGAGCAGGACCTTCTTCCCCTTGAGCTGCTCCTGTACCTCGTCAATCCACTGGATCTTCGTCGGATGGGATCTGTGCTTATGATCCATTCCATAATATGAGATTCCAACAGCGAAGATCGGGCGCTTGATGAATGTCTTGATTATCCTTGCAGGAATGAATCCACCAGATCCGATTGCTACGATGACATCCGGATCGAATCCAGAGTCCTCGATTCTCTGGGCAAGCTTCTTTATGAGCTTGTGTACCGTGTTGTAGCTTACGTAGAATTTTTCGTCCATCATGAATTCCTTATGCCTGGGGTATCATCTCTGCAACATATGGCAGAGTCCTGTGCTTCTCTTTGTAATCGAGGCCATAGCCTACAACCCAGACATCCGGGATGGTAAAGCCTTTGTACTCGATCGGGACTTCCGTCTCATGGCGTTCCGGCTTATCGAGGAAGACAGCTGTAGATACGGATCTTGTACCTCTTGCCTTGAATGCGCTGATGAGATAGCTGAGCGTATTCCCGCTGTCGAGGATATCTTCGACAATCAGGACATCATGGTCAGCAAGATTCTCCCTTGTATCCATCAGCAATCTTACTTCTCCGCGCTTATCTCCCTGCCTGCCATATGATGATATAGCAATGAAATCAACGATATGGGGGATTGTGAGACGGCGTGAAAGATCCGCCATGAAAATAAACGAACCCTTCAGTACTCCGACAAGTATAAGAGGGTCCCTTATATTCCTATAATCCCTGTTGATCTCATCAGCAAGCGCGTCAACGCGTTCCGCTATCGCCTTCTCATCAATGAGAATGCGCCTCAGATCCTCTGCAAGAGGAGGATTGTGATTCTCCATCGCTTACTCTCCACAATTGATATGCCATTATTCTACAGTAATGG